>CALHXW010000349.1 GCA_938040325.1 uncultured bacterium
CAGGCGGCTGAGTCGGTCATTGCGGCCGCGACAGCAGACGCCGCGCTCGGAGGTGTCGATGTCCTCGGCGCATTGCTACGTAAGTCTCTGATCTACACGCGTCCGGCAGCGGCGGGTTCAGGGCTGCGGCGCATTGAGCTCTATGAGATCGTTCGAAGCTTCGCTCGCCAGAAGCTGAGCGAGATGAAGCGCACCGAGGACGCCGTCGAACGGCACGCGCGTTGGTTCACGACATTCGCCGCAAAGACACGTCAGGCCCTGGCCGGTCCGCAAGCCGATGAAGCGCGGGTTGCCTGTCTGGACGAGCTCGACAACCTCTTGGCCGTCATCGACGAGGGACTGGCCAAGAGCGAGCCGAACGCGCTGTTGCGCGCGGCCAACATCGTCATCGACATCAACTCCATTCTTGACCAGCACAGGTCGTTGCTTCTGGTGCGAAAGCGAGTCGAAGCGCTCGTTGCTCGGGCCGACGAGCTGCCTGCTGGCATCAAGGCTCAGGTCTACGGGGTCTATGCACGGCTGCTGTTGCGGATGGGTCACAACGACCACGTCCGCGAGATGATCACGATGGCCCAACAGGCGGCCGTCGCGTCTGACGATCCGGGCCTCGAAGGCTATGCCCTGTCCACGATGGGATTGCTACGCCACCACCTCGAGCCCGAGGTTCTCGTGCCTGCCTTAGAGCGAGCCATCGACCTGCTCGACCGCGACGGCTGGCACGCCCATCGCGTCGCGGCCATGGCCACTCTGGCTCGTGTCCATTCGCTGCACAATGACTACGACCTCGCCGAATCCCTCTATCGTCGTGTGTTGTTGGCATCGGACACGGTGCGACCGCCCTACGGCATGGCGAATGTCCTCAACAACTACGGGTTGCTGAAGTGGCAACAGCGAGACTGGAGCAGCGCGCGGAGTCTCTTGAAGCGCTCGCTCGCCGCGTCGTTGTCTGAGCGTAGCGTCATGATCGAGTGCGTTGTGCGCGGCAACCTCGCTGAAGTGGCGTTGTTCGACGGCGACCTGGGCGCGGCAGAACGAGGCTTCGAGCAGAGTCGTCAGCGCGCAACCGAGCTTGGCTACCCGCGCCAAGTTGCGATTGCGACGGCGTACCTGGCTGGTATCGTGCACTTTCGCGGTGACCTAGCGGGCGCCGACGCGGTGTACATCGATGCCATCGCCATGTTCGAGCAGCTAGACGACCCGGTGTACCTCAGCTTGCTGCGCGCCCACCACGCCATCGTCGAGGCGCAGCTCGGGCGCGCCGACGCATCGAGCCTGAGCCTTGCCACGGCTCAACGTCAGGTCGAACGAACGCGTGATGAAGCGCTGCCCTATGTGCTCGAGCTCTGTGAGCTTGCCGTTGGGTTGAGTGACGGCACCAACGGCGTCGCTGACGCGGTGTCTGGGGCGAAGGCGATCGTCGCTCAAGCCACTGCGGCGGCGCGCTCTGACGCCACGACCGCGCAGGGGGCGACCGTTGAGCGGCTCCATCACGTCCGCTTTGCCTTTGAGCTGCTCAACAGCATCGCCCGGCAGACCTCAGGCAAGGCTGGTTCGGGTGCGGCGGCCCGGTCTCAGACCGCGCCCTCCGAGCCACCCACCGTCGTTGGGGTTGAGCTGCGTCACGTCACCATGCCCGACGGCAAGCGCCTCGACCTGACGCGGCGCTCACTCGGTCGGCGGATCATCGGCTTGCTCGCCGAGCGATGGCGCGACCAGCCAGGTGTTGGCGTCGACGCCCAGACACTCTTCGAGATTTGTTGGCCGGGCGAAAACGTTGCCGAACCCCACCGAAGCAATCGCATCTATGTTGCGGTGACCCGACTGCGCCGCGCCGGCCTAGGCCACCTCTTGCAGCACAACGGCGAGGGGTACCTGTTCGACCCGAGCCAAACGATCATCTGGGAGGCCGACGAACGCTGCTAGCAGCCTGTTAGGCGGGCTACGCGGTCACGGTCTGACCCGATGTAAGGCAAGGTAAGTGGCCCGGTGGGTGCGACGCGGAGTACGTGCTGGCCTCACCAAGACGGAGGTTGTTCGCCGCGCTGTCACGTATCGCCGCGCGATGACTCGACCTCACGTCCACCCCAAGGCGAGCATCTATGAACGACAGGCACCATCCGACGACGTTTCATCTCATCGTAGGTCTGGCACTATCGGCAGCGCTGGGCTGCGACAGCGCTGCCGACAGCGATCCAGACATGTCCGTGCAGGCAGACCCAACGGTTGCGGTGGATTGCGATGCACGATGCGCCGGCAAGTACGTGGCATGTGGCGGGCCAGCCGGCGGCCAAGGCCAAGTCTGCGCGTCGGTTTGCGGCGGAGGCCTCAGCGCCGCGCAACTGGACTGCCTCGAGGCAACGTCCTGCTTTGAGCTCGAAGACATCATCGAAGGTGGGTCGACGTTTGACGATGTTTGCCCCGGTCAGAGCAGCGGGAGCTGCGATGGCATCACGCGCTGTGACGGCAGTCAGACGGTCACCTGTGACCCCAGCACCAATCAGATCACGACGCGGGTCTGCCCCGATGGGTGCGAAGACGGGGAGTGCAAGGCGGCCCCTTGCACCGAGAACGGCGCCAGCGGCTGCTTCCCGGGGCCGTCATGTTGCGATCCGCTGTCCATCTGCGCCGGCACCAATCCGACGACGTCAAACTGCTGCCGCAAGTTCGGTGCGGCCTGTGGCGACGGAGCGGAGTGTTGCAGCAACTCGGTCGAGACGCTTCTGTGCATCGAGGGGACATGCCAGTAGCTCTCACTGAGCGCACGGCCGAACGCGCTCGTCGAACGAGTCGCAGATAAAGGTCGACGGTCCAGCGATAAGCTCGCGAGCGCCGCCCATCGCCGAGCACGCCGGCGACTCGCTATTCAAGCGCTCCACCCGGCGGCAGTCCGCTTGGCACGGTCGCTGGGATCCGTCGATCGAACGTGTCCGACGTCAGGGCGTGCAGGAAGGCCTCGATCTCTCCGAACGCGTCGTCGTCGAGGTCGAGCCGCCGGGCGTCCCGGTCGATGGCGAAGGTGCCGCCGCGCCGTCCTCCTTCGATGTCGTCGTAGTGCTCGAGCACGTCGCGCAGGGTCGCCAGCGAGCCGTCGTGCATGTAGGGCGCCGTCAGCGCAATGTTGCGCAGCGGTGGCGTTCGGAACCGGCCATCGTCTGCGCCCTCATCGAGGGTCCCGTCCTGGCGTTGCGACACGATGCCGATGCTGGCCAGCTCAAAGTCCGCAAACATCGGTCCGGCGTGGCAGTTGGCGCAGCCCGCTTCCACAAAACGACGCATGCCGCGCCGCTGAGTCGGGCTCATCGCGTCTTCGTCGCCAGCGAGGTAGCGGTCGAAGGGCGAGTCGAGCGCCACAAGCGAGCGCTCAAAGTCGGCAATCGCTGAGGTGATGCGGTCGATGGTCACCACGTCATCGCCGAACGCCTCTCGGAAGAGCGACCGGTAGCCATCGAGGGCTTGGACGCGCGCGACCACCTCATCGACAATGGCATCTTCCGAGAACGCGTCGCCACGCATCTCCTTGGCGTCTTTGATCGGGGCGAGGGCCTGCTCTTCGAGTCCGTCCACGCGGCTGTCCCAGAAGAGCGGTGCCGCGTCGTTGAGCTCGCCTCGCTCACCGACTCCGGCGAAGGCCGTGTTGAGGATCGTTGGCGAGTTGCGGTCGATGACCACGCCGCCTCGCCGCGCGGGCCCGAGGCCGGTGGCGCCCACCCCACGCGAGAGCGCCACTCCGTCGGCATACGCGTGGTCTGGGTGGTGGCAGCTCGCGCAAGCGACATCCCGTCCTCCTGAGAGGATCGGGTCCCAGAACAAGGCACGGCCGAGCTCGACCGCGTCCGAGACCACGCGGGGCTCCGCCTGCAGCGTCGTGAGCTGGAGCCGGTCCAGCGCCTCCTCTTCGCTGACTCCCTCGTCGCAACCCGTGGCCAACATCAACGCCGGCAAGACCGCCAGCACGCACCGTGAAAAGCTTGGCATGTTCACTCCCTTGAACACTCACTCAACACCGGCCCGTGCAGGGGGTGTCACCCTCAAGCGCATGCTCTCGAACCGCTTCAGCTTGCCGTGCGGGCTCCGTCGCGATCCGGTCCAACGTCTTGGCAAAGCGGCGTGTTTGCTGCGAACAGCCGGCATCGCGTTGTCCGCGTGTGGTTGAGGCACAGGTTACAGCATCCCGCACAGCCGCCGAATCGGAAACGATGTCAGGGAAGGGGCTCAAAACCGCAGCTGGCTTTCATATCGATGGCTACATCCCGAGCGAGTAAACGACGCGCTCCTCGCCGATGTCGCGCCGTCTCACTGCATGTTCGTATCGTATTCTTCGTCAGGTCGCTCTGGAGCGGGTCGTGGCGGTTCGGAAACGGTCGTGTGAATCAATTTGGGTCAGGTTTTTGGGCGTATTGCTTTTTCGGCTGGCATGTCTTGTGTATCCTTCGGTTTGTCGGAATGGCGAGATTTGGGGGGCGGCATGTGGGCTAGACTGTGCGTTGGGTTGTGCGTGTTCTCGCTCGGGGCTTGTGAGCTCTCGAAGGCACCGACGACGGCTGAGGCGCCGCTGGGCTCGACGCTTGCTGCGGCCAAGCCGTCAAGCAACTGCGGCAACGGGGTCATCGACTCCGGTGAGACCTGCGACCCGCCGGGCACGTGCCCACAACAGTGCGAGCCAGCAGCGGACGCGTGCGTCTCAGTGACCAAGGTCGGCAATCACAAGAAGTGCACAGCTGCGTGCGTTGAGACGCCGATCACTGCCTGCAATGGTGGAGATGGCTGCTGTCCTGACGGCTGCGATGGGCAAGACTCGGACTGCGGAGGGGAGCCGCCGCCGACAAGCGACGACCCGGTTTGTGGCAACGGGGTCGTCGAGGAGGGCGAGACATGCGATCCGCGCGGCTCCTGCCCGAAGTTTTGCCCTCAAGGCGACGCATGCACGTCGTACGTGAAACAGGGCAGCAAGAAGAGCTGCAATGTCGAGTGCGTCGCGGTGCCTGTCAGCGCATGCGCCGGCGGCGATGGCTGCTGTCCGGACGGTTGCACGAACGCCAACGACAGCGACTGCTCATCGGAATGCGGCAACGGTGTTGTTGAAGCGGGCGAGACCTGTGATGGCGACTGCCCGACGACCTGCGATGATGGTGATGCCTGCACGACGGACACTCTGGTCGGCGGGGCCGCAACCTGTGACGCACGCTGTGAGGTAGCGCCAGTGGGGTCGTGCAGCGGCGGCGATGGCTGTTGTCCCAGCGGGTGTGACAGCACCCAGGACGCCGACTGTGCCCCGGTGTGCGGCAACGGCGTGGTCGAGGCGGGTGAGCTCTGCGATGGGGACTGTCCAACGAGTTGTGACGACGGTGATGTCTGCACGGCCGACAGCCTAATCGGCAGTGCGGCCACCTGCAGCGCGCGGTGCGAGCAAGTGAGCGTGACGGTGTGCGGTGGCGCTGATGGGTGTTGTCCAGCGGGCTGCACAGCCAACGACGACGGTGACTGTTCGCCGACATGCGGTAACGGCGTGCTCGAGGCGGGCGAGACGTGTGATGGTGATTGCCCGGTGAGCTGCGACGACGGCGATGTGTGCACAAACGACTCCTTGCTTGGCGCAGCTGCGAGCTGTAGCGCACGTTGTGAGATCGTACCGGTGTCGGTATGTGGCGACGGTGACGGCTGCTGTCCGGATGGCTGCAACAGCCTCGAAGACGGCGACTGCGCGACGGTCTGCGGCAACGGCTTGGTCGAAGCCGATGAGGCGTGCGACGGCGATTGTCCGACGAGCTGTGACGATGGCGATGCCTGCACGACGGACACGCTGAGCGGAAGTGCCGCGACCTGTGATGCCGCGTGTGGCCATGCGGCGGTGACAATCTGTACGGGTGGAGACGGATGTTGCCCCGACGGCTGTAGTGATACAGACGACGGTGACTGCGTCGCGCTATCTCCCTGCGACGCGTCGCCTGGTTCGACAGCGTGCTGTGCTGAGGCCCCAGAACACGTCAGCTGCGTGTCCGTAGACCTTGTTGTGACGTCAGCCGACGCCTACGAGCATGAAGGGATTGTGGCGGTGTTCGAGCTGCGGCTCGACGAGGCCGCGACCGATGACATCGAGATTGAGTTGTCCTTCGGCGGCAACGCACATCCCGCCCGGGGGAGCGCTTCCGCAGCGGACTATCAGCTGCGTCACGCTGGGCAGATCGTCACGAGCCCGATCCTCGTGCCTGCGGGCACCACGGCACACGTCGTCACGGTGACGGCCGTCGACGACGCGACCCCAGAGGTACCAGAGACCCTGTCGCTGACGGTGAACACCGCTGGTCCCGTTGTTGCGGGCGCGGCCGCCAGCGGGACGCTTCGGTTGATGGATGCGGTACCCGACGTATCGAACCGACGACTCTTCTACGCGCCCCTGCGGCCGGAGCCTGGTGTCACGACCGTCGCAAGCGGGATCGTGACGGTACAGCTAGAGGGCGACAACGACGCCGGCTTGATCGCGCTCAACTGGTCAGGCCTCACATCGACTCAGACCGCCGCGCATGTGCACATCAAAAACCCGGTGACGGGCCCACCGATCGAGTCGTTACCGCTGGGCATGTTCGATGACCACGTCTGGGAAATTCGCGCAGCGCAGTTTTTGACGACCGATCAGATGGTGCTGGATGCGCTGCTCGACGGTGCTCTCTACGTCAACGTTCACTCGACAGACTACCCCGCCGGTGAGATTCGGGGAGACGTCTATCCGATCGACGGCTCCACCACGTTTACGCCTCCGCCGGACCCAAGCCCGGTCGCTGCCTTGACGGGCGACGACCTGCGCCACGACTTGGTACGCTTTCTCAACCAAGCGACCTTTGGTGCCACGCCATCGTCACTGGCCAACCTTGAGGCGAGGGTGCAAGCGAACGGCGGGGACCGGATCGCCGCAATGTCGGCGTGGATCGACGAGCAGATGGACCCGGTGTTGACACCCAGTGCATCGCTTTACGCATTCACGGAGGCGTCGCGCAAGCTCTACGGACGGACCGTGGAGTCGACCGGTCGTGACAAGCGGAGCGCATGGTGGACCTTTGCGCGCTACGGCGTCGACCAACTGCGCCAGCGCGTTGGCTTCGCCCTGAGCGAGATCCTTGTGGTGAGCGACGCCAACAACGACGTCAGCAACTACAGCGTGGGCGCTGCGGACTACCAAGACCGACTGAACGCCGGCGCGTTTGGGCCCTACGAAGCCATCCTGGGGCAAGTGAGCCGCCACCCGATCATGGGCACGTACCTGAGTCACTTAAAGAACCGTCGGACCATCTACGACAGTGAGGGCAACGTCACGTCGAGTCCCGATGAAAACTATGCGCGCGAGATCATGCAGCTCTTTTCGATCGGCCTTGTGAATCTCCATCCGGATGGGTCGTTGCTGCTCACCGAGTCCGGTCTACCGCGCCCAACCTACGACAATGACGTCATCAAAGAAGTCGCCAAGGTCTTTACGGGTCTGAGCTTTGGCGCGTACCAAGATGTCGAGGATGGCCCGGTCGTCGCCAACGACAACTTCTGGCTTGGTGGTGGCTACTACTCGCCGCGCTACCGCTGGCGTACCTTGATGAAGATGTTCGACGACCAGCATGAGGGCGGTTCCAAGACCATCTTCGACGGCATCGTGATTCCGCCGTCGGATGGTGAGACCGAGATCGACTTGCTGCACGATGCGTTGATGGCGCATCCGTCGACGGCGCCGTTTATCAGTCGTCGCCTTATCCAACGGCTCGTCACCAGTAACCCCAGCCCGGGCTACATCTACCGTGTGTCAACGGCGTTTGCCGACGGTGGCGCTGATCTTGGCGCTGCCGTGCGAGCGATCTTGCTGGACCCAGAAGCTCGCGACATCAGCCGCCGGTTCGAGCGCGGCTTCGGCAAGCAGAAGGAGCCAGCGATTCGGTTTCTCCACATGTTGAGGCTGACCGACAGCTTCACCAACATGCCGCTCGACTTGCTCACCGACCATGCTTACCCCAGCGAGGAGCGCGCAAAGCTTCCTCCAGAGACTGCCATCACGCGCATGAACTGGCACACAAACGGCAACGACCACTTCGGCCAGCGCCCACTCGGCGCGCGGTCAGTGTTCAACTTCTTCACACCCGACTACGCGCCACCGGGACCCATCGCTCAGCTCAGCCTGGTTGCACCGGAGTTTCAGATCACCAACGAATATCAGCTCTATCAAACCACGAACCTCGTCTACTGGTACCTGTACTGGGGCTCGCTCTACGGTGACTCGGTGCCCGAGGGTTACCCTGACGACGCCGAGGACCTCCGCCGTGACCTGAGCTCCTACATCACGCTCCATGACGACGAGCTGGCGGCCAACGGCGCAGTCAGCGCAGCCACCACGTTGGTCGACCATCTCGACCTCTACCTCAATGGTGGCTATCTCAAGGCCCGCTTCGCCGGTGTGTCCACGCCAAACCCGCGCACGATGATGATCGACGGCCTCGCGGCGATGAACGACTGGGCTCGGGTCCAAGAGGCTCTCTACATCATGCACGCCAACTCGTACTCGCAGATCCAGCGCTAGGTGGAGACAGACATGACTGACATCAACCGAAAGAAGCTGCTTCGCCGGGTGCGCCGCCAGCGAGTCCAAACGGACACGCACCATCATCACCGACCAGGGCTCGCCCGGCGTGACTTCTTACGTCGCATCGGGATTGGAGCGGGTGCCATTGCAGCGAGTACCCAGCTACCGATCCTTGGACGGATGCGTCAGGCGCTCGCTCAGACGACGACCCCTGGCTACAAGGCGCTCGTGTGTGTCTTTCTGGATGGCGGCAACGACGACAACAACCTGTTGATTCCGACTGCTGGGGAGCTGCGAGATCAGTACGTCGCTGGTCGTGGCGTGTTGGCGCTCACGGAAGGCCTCCACGCTCTCACGCCAGCAAACACGTCCCAGGCCTTTGGCGTGAACCCGAGCTGTCCTGGCATCGCGCAGCTCTTTAACCAGGGAGACCTGTCGTTTGTGGCGAATGTCGGAATGCTGGCCTATCCGATCGCCAACCGCGAGGAATACCGCAACAACGCCGTGCCGCTCCCGCTCCAGCTCTTTAGCCACTCCGACCAGCAAGTTCAGTGGCAAACGGGCATCGCTGACCAGCCGTTTCGAACAGGCTGGGGCGGCAAAGTCGCAACGGAGCTTGATGCACTCAATGGCGCCGGCGAGCGCATTCCGATGGCCGTGTCGCTGGACGGTACGTCGAGCTTCCTCATCGGCGACACCGTGAGTCAGTACGTGTTGAAGGCGAGTGGCGTATCCACCCTCAGCGGGTACGGGACGGACTACTCGGGTGCCGTCAACCCGGACGGTAGCTACCGCCTTGACCGCGACCAGGGGCGTCGCCTCAAGATGCTCGACGACATCGCCGCGTTTGCGCGAAGCGATGCAGACGCCCTCTTCGCCGGCGAGCATGCGCGCGTCTACGGGCGTGCGCGAGACGCAGAAGCCAAGGTCGGTAACGCTCTCGTAGAGGCAGCGGCGGCCGAAGCAGCCGGAGGCTTCCTCTTCGATGACATCTTTGCCTCTGCAGGCGCCACCGACGACCTAGGCGACCAGCTGAAGATGGTCGCACGGGTCATTGCAGGGCGGAACGCCACCGGCAACACGCGACAGATCTTCTTCGTGCGCTATGGCGGCTTTGACACTCACTCGGCCCAAGCTGGAGCGCACGGACCACTCATGACCGAGCTCAGCGCTGCCCTCAAAGGGTTCTGGGACAGCCTCGTTGCGCTTGGGGTCGAAAACGACGTCACCACGTTCACGGCGTCGGAGTTCAACCGAACCTTCACGCCCAACGGTGAAGATACCCAAGCAGGCGCCGACCACGCGTGGGGTGGGCACGCGATGATCATGGGCGGTGCGGTCGATGGTCAGAAGATCTTCGGCACGTTCCCGTCGCTGGTGGTGGGCGCAGAGATGGACGTCGACAACAGCCGCGGTCGCTTCTTCCCTACCACGTCGGTCGACCAATACAGCGCTGTGCTTGCTCACTGGCTCGGTGTCGATACCGGCGGGATCGACGCCATGTTTCCGAACCTAGGTCGGTTCGACGACCCCTTCCTGCCTGGCTCATCGCTGAGGTTCTTCGGTTGAATCGCGCGGCAGCTCGGCCTTGTCAGGCGCGTGCACGCGGGGTTTGGTCCCCATGGCCGATCCCAACCCACTGCAGATGACGGATCGGCACAGCACGGGTGCGGCCGCGCTCCTACACAAACTGAGTCCTGGCACCCGCGCTGATGGGCGCAGCTCTTGAGTGTTATGGCTGCATCTCCTCCATGATGGCGTTGAGGTCGGCCATGCTCGGCGCCATGAGGAGCTCATCGACGCCCGTGAAGTTGAACGTGGCGCTGCGGCTTCCTGCGGCCGTGATGTGCCAGGGCAGGGGATGGGTTGCGACGTCGAGGGTGTAGGTCTCCGAGACCGTGTCGTGGGGATCGTAGAGGTAGCTGTCGATCATCGTCACGCCGTTGGCATCAACGAGTCGGAAGTAGCTCTTGCCCCAGATGGCGCCGGCATAGACGCGGTTGGCGATCTCGACCACGATCTCGGTGGGCTCGGTGAGCGCATCGACGTAGCCGGAGTAGTTGCCGTTGAGTGCGTAGATGCGGGGCTGGCTGTAGGTCGGCGACGGCCAGCGGCGCTCGGTCAGGATGTAGGCTTCGTAGCCGCCCACGTCTCGGAAGAGCCCGCCGCGCAGCACGCCCCAGTTCGAGCGGTCAAAGCGCAGCTGGAGCTTAGCGTTGGCCGGCAGGTCCAGGTGAATCCAGTTCGTTGGGTCAAAGTGCGGCGCCGTTGTTCGGGTGATGGACGCAAGCATCGTGCCCTCGCCTTCCGATTCGTCATAGAGCCGCCGGTCTTCCCAGCCCTCAAAGAGCCCGTACTGGCCTTCGTCGGTCCAAGGGATGATCGTCTTGAGGCCGGCTTGGGGCACGAGCCCGTAGACCTGGCCTTCTGAGCCGGCCCACCCGCGAGGATGTCCGGTGCGCTTGAAGAGCCCCGCTTGGAGGTGGTGCTCCCACGTGATCGGCACCATCGTGTCGCCCTCGACACCGTAGGCGAGGCCCGCATCGGCAAGCGCGGCCATCATGTAGGGCGCCTCTTGCTGGACACGTGTGAACGACTCGCCGCCGTTGTTGAACTGATAGTACGGATGCGTCGGGTCGGTGATGGTCCCCAAGATCGCGTCGAAGT
>CALHXW010000350.1 GCA_938040325.1 uncultured bacterium
CGGCGCTGGGCGTCGCAAAGCGAGATGAACTTCTGCAAGAGCTCGGGATGGGTGTGCTGGATGTCGTCGAGATAGAGCATGACGTTGTTGCCCATCTCGAGGGCCAGGTTGATCTTGTCGACCTCTTGGCGCGCTGTGGCGTTGGGAGCCTCTGAGGGGTCGAGCGAGTGCACGCTGTGGCCAAGCGAGGGCCCGTTCACCTTCATGAAGACCAGCCCCAGGCGGCTCGCGACGTACTCCATGAGCGTGGTCTTGCCGTAGCCTGGTGGCGAGATCAGCAGCAAGAGGCCCATGAGATCGGTCCGCTTGCCTGCCCCGAGCGCGCCCATCTGCTTGGCGAGGTTGTCGCCGATGAGGTGCAAGTAGACGTCGTTGATGAGCTTGTTGCGCACAAACGACGTCAGCACCCGCGGCTTGTACTCGTCGATCCGCAGCGCGTCCTTGGCCGTGTGGACATGCTCGGTCAAGAGCTGTCGGTAGCGCGCGTACGCCGGCACTTCCGTGTCGATATAGGCGCGCACGCGCGGCAGCAGCTCGTCGAGGCGCACCACGAGCTGGCGGTCCACAACGCGCGGGTGCTGCCCAAGCAGGCCTTCGACGCGGGCACTCATCACCGCTTGGCTCACGTGGCGCTCAAGGCGCTCGGCCGTCAAGCACAGCACGGCTGCCTCAAGTCGGTAGTCCGCCCACTCTGAGGCGCGCGCGTCATCGGACGTCGCAATCGCCGCATCGACCCAGGCAAGCGCCAGCAACACCTGCGCGTCGTGGTCGCCGCCCAGCCTCCTCAGGTCGTGCTCGAGGCTGTCCGGATGCAGCTTGAGCACATGGTCGCGCAGCGTCGCGGCCGCGCCGCTCGTGATGAACTGCGGCCGGGCAGCCGTCAGCTCGTGAGCCAGGTACCGACCGGCCTCCGTCACGTCGCGCACGTCGGTCGGGATGGTCGCCGCTGCAAAGAATGACGTCATCGCCGAGCTGAGCTCCTCGGCGAGCGTGTCGAGGGCTGGAAGCTCGGAGACCACCTGGAGCTGGCCGAGGCTCAGTGCCCGCGCATGCCACCGGCCCGCCGTGTCCTCGCCGTCGTGGAACGCCCAAAAGAGACACGCCAGCGCACGCGCGCTGGGCCCGTAACGCAAGAGCCCCGCGGTCTTGCGCAAGCTCAAGAGACTGCCGACGATCGCCGCGGCATCCGCATCGTGTAGGCCGCGCTCATAGCCTTCAGCGTAGCGCTCAGCCGCGTAGGCGCGCACCAGCTTCAGCAGGCCATCGCCTTCTTCCAGGACGGCCGCTTCGAGACGCGCGACGCTGAGGCCGTCTTGAGACGCTTCGGCAGCGAAGAGCACCCGAGCCGCGAGATACTCGCCGCGGTAGAGCTCGGGCGACTCGGACACCACGTCCCGGCTCCAGAACCGGCGCGTGCTGAGAAAGTCGGGGTCGTCGATCGCTTGGTAGTAGTCGGTCCCCGTCGCGTGCAGGGCCATCTTGTCCCCACGCGGCACGACGGTCAGCTCCAGCGCCTGGGTGTTGACGTTGAAGCGGTGCTTTCCGAGCTTGATGACGTCAGTGCCATCTTCGAAGAGCTCAAGCTTGTCGCGTAGGCCCCGCAGGGCTTCTTGCTGGGCGGCCTTGAGCTTGGCCATCAGCTCGTCGGACTTGACGCTATCGCCAAGCTCCAGCAGCTGCTCTGCGAGCTGGCGAAGCTTGAGCACCATCGCGTCGCTGGCGAAGTAGCCGTTGAGCTCGTCTTCAGCCTTGAATGCGCGCGCACGACGACCGATGCCGTCGAGGACACGCTGGCCGGCGGTGGCTAGGTTTTGGGCTCGCCGCTGAAGCGCGTCCAAGAGCGTCTGCTTCTTGGTCGCGAACGCCTCGTAGACCTCCTCGCGCTTGTCGGCGAGGGTCGCGATGAACTCGTCGAACTCGCTGAAGCGGCTCTCAAGCTCCTCCAGCTGGACCATCATGCGCGAGAGCTGGGTGTCGCAAGCGTCGGGGCTGTCGGCCATGGCGATGGCGCTGCCGACGGACTGCCCGAAGAGCCGAAACTGGGCAGCGAACGCGTCGCGGCCTTCGTTGCCGAGCAGGGTCTTGCGCTGGCTCTGATAGACCGCTCGGACCCGGTTGATGTGGGAGAACGTCTCGCTGATGCCTTCGAGGATGCGGGTTCGTGCCGTGGCGTCCTCGATGTCGAGGGTCGAGACCACCTCGGTGAGGATGTTGAGCCCGGTCGTTAGGCCTTCGATCGACTCGCCGTGCGGCTCGATGTCGGCGACCTTCTCCGTCTCCTCAATGACCGCGAGCAGCTCCTCGGCACGGTCGCGAACCGGCGTCAGCGCATCGTCGCCGAGCAAGAACGTGACGGCGCCTTTGCTGATGGTGTCGAAGGCATCGCTGACTTCCTGCTCGAGCGCACCGATGCCTTCGAGGTCCACGTAGCGTAGCTCTTTCAACGTGATGAGGTGACCACGCTGGGTCCGCAGCTTCGACAGCGCCTCCATGAAGGGCTCGATCGCCTCCCACCGCGTGGGGTCGAGCCCCCGCAAGAGCTCTCGCTGAGTCTCGGTGGCAGCCTCAAGCGCTGACGCCGCCTGGGCGCGCATGGCCAGCACGCGCTCAAACTCGTCGATGATCTTTTCGGCATTGCCACGCAGAGACGCCAGCGTCGCCTTGAGGTCGCCAGCCTCCGCTTCGCCGAGCCAGTAGTAGCTGTCCTCCATTCGCGTCAGAGCCGCGACCAAGTCCTCGTAGCGCTGACGGCTGGGTTCCTGATTCTCCACGCGCCGGGCAATGGCGACCGCCTCGCTGATGCCGCGCACCAGATCGGCATTGCCGATCTTGCCGAGCGTTCCACCCACGCCGGCCGCTTCGGCAGCGAACTCGACCGACATGAACGGCGTCTGCCAGACCTGCATCGGGTGCACGCGGGTCGGCTCATCTACATGGCGAAAGACCAGCATTCGGCCATCGTCGAAGACCGAGTAGCCGTCGCAGTGAATCGGATTCTGAACCGCCTGACGGATGAGGTTGTAGGGCAGCAGCGTGAAGTGCCCACCGTCTTGTTGGTAGAAGACGTAGAGCACGTCTTCGCCGTTCGGCGACCGGATCGCGCGCTTAAAGCTCAGGTCGGTCGTGTCGACATCAAAGACCTTGTACTCGCCGCTCTGCAGGTAGTAGCCGCCAGGAAAGATGACGCCGTGGTCTTCCGGTAGCGAGACGCACGCTTGGCCAATCGCATCGATACGGACCGCTTGGTGCGCACGCGTGTCGAACACGAGAAAGCGCCAGACGCTCTCGCGGAAGGGCAGGAGCTTGAGCAGCACGAGGGTTCCGACCTCAGCGTACTCGATCTTGAGGTCATCGAGGGACTGGCGGTCGTCGTCCACATCGGACTCAAAGACCACTCGCCCCGCTGGGGTGTTGTCCTCAACCTTGAGCCGCAGCTTGCCGCCCAGCGCGCTGACGAAGACCTTGTCGAGCACCGAGACGTAGGGCTCTTTGCCGCTGCGCTGGTCCTCACGCGTGGTCGAGGTCCAGACGAAGTCGTGACTGGGCGGAAACGTGTAGTCGCGCTCTCCGCGGTTGTCGACGTAGGTGGCCTGGCCGTCGGGATCGAGGCGCCAGCGCAAGACCTTGATGTCGCTGACCTGATTGCCAACCCGAAACACCGCCAACAGCTGGTCGCCCGCGTCGTTGAGTCGCAGATGGGCGAGTCGCGCCATCTTGTAGAACTCGACGAGCTCACGGAACTCGCGCTCAAACGCTTCGCCTCCGAAGAGCCGAGGGTTGACCTCGCCCGCAGGCACCGATGAGAGGTCAAAGCCTTCATCGGTCTCTTCGAAGCGGTGCAGACTGAAGACTTCGTCGACTTCGGTGCGCTCGCGCAGCTGGACCTGGACGTTGTAGCCGAAGAGCAAGTGGTCGCCCAAGGCGACAATATCGCGCGGCACACAGTTGTTTTCGGTGCGCACCCGCTCGTTGCCGATCAGCGTCAGCTCGCTGGTGCCGAATGCCTGTTGCCGCTCCAGGTTGAGCGCGTCGGCTTTCGCCCGCAGCTCTCCTGCGTCGGCCTCAAGCCTGCGGCGCAAGACCTCGTAGTTGCCGCTGCTCAGCGCATCGTCGGCGCCGGTTGTTTCTGCCCCGGCGCCGCCCTCGGAGTTGTCGGTCGTGTCAGCCAAGGCCTGCTACCCGAGCTTGAAGCTGTCGAGACCAAGCTTCTTGGCATGGGCCGCAAGCTCCGCCAGCTTCGTCTTCGTGGCATCGTCGCCGCCGGTCGCAAGCTTTGCCAACACGGCAGCAATCGACAGGTTCTGAAGCTCCGCTGCGCCGAGCGCCGGCCGCGAGAGCACCTGCTTGAGGTCGGCGGGGAAGTTGGCTTCACCGCTGAGGTACTCAGACCCGAGCGTCTGAAGGGTCTCCGAGTTCTCAACCGTTGCGTCGATGGAGCGCCCCATCGACACGGCGCCGACCATCTTGTCGAAGAAGTCGCCGTCGCCGCCGACGATCTGAATGTTGGCGCTCTCGAACGCCGCCTTCATCGCCTCGGCTTGAGCCTCCGCAATGTGCCGCTGGTTGCGGATGTGCTCGAGCTTCACGTCCTTTTCGACCTCAAGCTTGATGCGGAACTCTTCGTGCTCGCGACCGACGCCATCGAGCGCCTTCATTGCGTTCGCCTTCTCCGCGAGACCCGCGGCTTCGGCCGTAAGTTTCTCGCGGATGGCCTCGGCCTCAGCGTGGCCCTTCTTCTCGATCGCGCCGGCGTGGGCGAGCTCGACGTTGACCTTGGCGAGCCCGATTCCCTCGTCGCCCTTCGCGGCCGCCAGCTTCTGCTCGGCGATGACCGCTGCTTCCGCCAAGCCCACCTTCTCGGCGGCCTCGGCTTCTGCCTTGGTGACCGTGACTTGCGCCAGGCCCTTCTCGCGAATGACGTTGGCCTCGGCGTGACCGACCTTCTGGGTCGCGGCTGCGTCCGCTTCTTTCACTTTCACCGCTGCCAGCCCGGTTGCTGCCGCCGCCGCCTGCGTGCCTTCAGCGCGTCGGATCTCGGCCGCTGCAGCCTTGTCCGCCACCGACAGCTCGGCTTCCGCCAGCGTCAGCCGCTCTTTGGCCTTGAACTTCGCCGCCTCCTGCTGTGCCTCAGCGGCCTTCAGGTCACGGACCAGCCCCTCCTGCGCATCAGCCTCAGCGCCGATGATCTTGACGTCAGCGAGACGCTTGGCCTCAGCGTTGGCCACGAGGTCTTTGATCTTCTCTTCCTGCTCGGCGACCTCGCGGTCGACGGCAACGCGCTGGCTGACAACGTCGGCGATGGCCTTCCGCTCAACCTCCAGCTGCTTCTCTTTGTCGATGCGCAAAAGCTCCACCTCGCGCTCGCGACCGATGGCCTCAAGCTGCGTGTCCTTGGCGACCCGCTCCGCCTCGATGCCAACGACGCGCTCGCGGTTCTTCTGGGCGACCTCGACCTGCCGTTGACGGGCCTCGTCCTGAACCGCCACTTCTTCTTCAGCCGCAATCTTTGCAAGCGCCGCACGCTTCGCCTCGGCGGCCTCGACCGCTTCGGTCTCGGCCTTCTCGCGCGCGACCATCACGGCGATCTCACGCTGCTGCTTGGCGCGGGCGTCCGCTTCTTGGCGGTCGAGCTCCATCAAGGCTTCCTCGGCCGCGACGTTCTCCTTCTTGATGGCCTTACGCTCGGTCTGCTTGAGCTCGTTGGTCATCACGTTCTGTTCGGTCGTCAGCGCTGTGATCTTTCGAATGCCCTGCGCATCGAGGATGTTCTTGGGGTCCATGTGCTCGAGGGACGTCTGCTCGAGGTAGTCGATGGCCGCTTCCTCAAGAATGTAGCCGTTGAGATTGCCCATCACCTCAATGATCTCGTCCTTCCACTTGTGACGCTCTTGATAAAGCTGCTCGAAGTCCATGCGCTTGCCGACGGTCTTGAGCGCCTCTGAGAAGCGGGCAAGAAAGAGCGTCTCGAGCGTGGCCTGGTCTGACGCGCGGCGGACGCCGATGGTCTGGGCAACTCGCAGGACCGACTCGGACACCGGGTTGACCCGCACGTAAAACGACACCTTGATGTCGGCGCGGATGTTGTCGGCGCAGATCAAGCCGTCCTTGCCGTGCCGCTCAAGCTCGATGGTCTTGAGCGCAATGTCCATGACCTCAGCGCGGTGCACGATCGGCAGAACGACCGCCCCGGTGAAGTAGACGTCAGGCTCGTTCTTCATGCGGTTGACGATGAGCGCCTGGCCCTGGTCGACCTTGCGGTAGAAGCGAGCAACCATGATGAGGACGCCGAGCAGCACAATGGCGACGGCAGCTAGGACGATGACCCAGACGGGAGGCATAGAGTTCTCCTATTGATTGGCGCAAGAGCGCGTTCGAACGCGGTGCGCGACTTCTGACCGGCAAGCGTTGGCTAGTGGTTGACGTGTGGTGGCCTCGAACAGGGCAACCGTGTTGGCTGTTCGATGAGATGGGCTTAGCCGGCTTGGGTCGGAGAGGCAAGCGGTGCCTGAGAATTCTCGCCTCGGCCACGTCGCCCGCATCGTTGATGCGAGTGGGCTTCGCACCGCGCGAAAACGACCCGTGGGCACGATGCGATCTTGGGGCTGGCGACGCTGAGCACTCAGGCGTCGTGACCGATCATCAGCTCGTCTGCCGCCTGGACCATGAAGGTCTGCGCGTCGGCGTCGTAGTCGATGATGACGGCTTTGTCGCCGCGACCGAGGTGCGCGGCGTCGTCGGCTCGGATGTCGACCAGCAGCTCGTTGGAGCCAACGATGCAGCGACCTTGACCAAAGCGCGCGTCGACCCGCCCGGTCGTCAGCTCCACGACCTGACCGATCAGGTCGCGCTGCTGGCGTCCGGGGTGCTCGGCAAAGACCGGCGCCAGCGGTCGGATCGCCAGCGATGTGCCAAGGAGACCGCCTATACCTGCGATCCCGAGGGTGGTGATCTGGGAGATTCCGTCGGGAAGCACAGGGGCCAGCGCGTCGAGCGTGAAGTAGCTGATGACCCAGCCGATCAGCGAGAACGCGCTGAAGGCAATGGTGACTGGGACACTGCGCAGCTTCAGCGCGCTGAGCAACCCCGTCCCGGTGTCGAGCGCACCTTCCATACCCTCCGCGCCTGCCTCAAGAGCGCCGTCGGCACCGGCTTCGAGCGCACCCTCGAGCGCACCGTCCGCAGCTCCATCGAGGGCCCCGTCGAGCGCGCCGTCGAGCGCGCCATCGGCGGCACCCTCGAGTGCGCCATCGGCGCCTCCCAGCGCATCGATGTCGACCGCGCCGACCAAAAAGACCAGCCAGTAGAGCAGCGAGATCGTCAGAAAGACCGTAAAGATCCCGGTGGGCATTGCGAATATCGCATCGAGAAAGATGTCCATTGGCCCGTCATAACACGAGCGCTGGACACGCGCAGTCGGCGCGCTGCCTCCCAAACGACCTTGACGGCTGCGAGTGAGATGGGTCGACTACCGCCGACAGCATCCCCACAACGCGACCAGCGAGGCGGCTCATGTTCGAGCAAGAGAAAGCCCTAGCGAAGCGGATCCTCGCTGGCCTCGAAGACGGACGACTCGATGCCGCAGGGACGTTTCGCTACGTCGACGAGGCCGATCCCGCCCTCATCCATCTTCTCTTTGGGTGGCTGCGCGCGTGGTACCCGCCGGGGCATGGGGCATCGGATGCTGTGTTGGGTCGACTCGGGGACCTCTGCACCCGCTACCCCAAGGCCGCGCGCCTCGCGAAAGAAGGCGCGACAGACCCGATCGTCGAGTGGTTCCTGGACGAGCACAGCTACCGCGACCTCCGATCGGGCGAGTTCATCGATCTGGTGGTCGAAAAGCTCGAAGGCTGACGGCACGGCTACTTTCGCCGCTCTCCAGTGCGCACTGCGCCGGCGTGCTCAGGTTGCCCCATGAGCTCATAGATCGCTGCGAGGCGGCTGCGCGCTGCGTGCCGACAGGCGGCGGTCTTGCAGCTCCGCGCGACAACGGTGAGCGCCTCTGCCACGGTCGGCAGCTTCGCTGCGAAGGTCCCGAGGTCACGCCGGCTCTCTGTCGCTAGCGGGGACTCGGACGCGTTGGCGTCGTCGAGCTCCCTCAGCAACGACAGCAGCTCGGTCGTGGCCGACTGGATGTGACCGGCGTTGTAGTGACACCACGCGAGCTTGTAGCGGGCGTAGCGCGAGAGCGCTGTGTCTGGGCCGGCGACGGCCTGCTGGTACGCCGCGGTTGCTGCCGACAGGCGCGCCGCGTCAAACTCAAGGTCGGCGAGCTGGAGCGCGGCGGCCTGTTGGTCTTGTCCTGTCGGACCGGCCGCGACCCGCTGCAAGGTGGTCCGCGATGTTGCACGTTCACCGAGACGAAGCTGAAGCTGGGCGTAGAGCAGGTCACGCCGAGCGTCGAGCGGGTCTGTCGTTGCTGTCGTCGCATCGGGCCAGTCCGCGAGGAGACGGAGCGCGATGCGCGCGAGGCGGCCTCGGTCTACGCGCTGGGTCTCCGGTCGGTCGACGACATCGAGCAGCTGCTCGACGGCGCTGATCAGCGACGCACGACGATCATCCTGGGCTCGCGACAGGCGCTGCTTCGGCACCGGTGTGGCCAGGACAGTCCCTGCTGGCGCCAGGAGCTCACCGCCGATGACGACGTCATCGAAGTTGTAGAACTTGGTCGTCGTCCGGGCCTTAGGGGTCGCCGTGCTGCCGGACGCTGCTGGCGGCGAGGCAAAGGTTGCGGTCGGCGCGAGAACCAGGGCCGAGAGCACTGCGACGAGAGCGCCGAGGCGGGCTGGCCGTTTGTGTCCGGATTCCGGATCGACGAGCCGCGAAGGAATGCGCGGCAAGCGCCGAGCGCGAGGGGTGGGTGGCTTAGGTTTGTGCTCTTTTAGCGTCTTGCTCATCGCGGCGCCTCGTCAGGACCGGGGTTGAGCGATGCCGACAGCTCGGCGTTGAGAAAGTTCCGCAGGGCGGGCCTGAGCCTGAGCGTGGGCGTGGGCGCGGGCCTGAGCCTGGGCGTGGGCGTGGGCGTGGGCCTGAGCCTAAGCGCGGGCGTGGGCGCGGGTCTGAGCCTGAGCCTGAGCGTGGGCGTGGGCGTGGGCGCAGGCCTGAGCCTGAGCGCGGGCGTGGGCGTGGGCGTGGGCCTGAGCCTGAGCGCGGGCGTGGGCGCGGGCCTGAGTGTGGGCGCGGGCCTGAGCCTGAGCGCGGGCTTGGGCATGGGCTCACCCGCCACCCAGCTCGCCTCACCCGGGGTGGCGGATGCGTGCGGGCTTGGTGCTTGAGACCTGCTTGTTGGGGCTAGACGACGTCGGCTTTGAACTGCTCGCCCTTGAGAGCGCAGGCGAGCACGTGGCCCGCGGTTAGAAGCGGGCCGCCGAGGGCCAAGAGCTTGTTTTCTTTCGGCGTCGTCTTCGTCGGGATGATGAAGAAGCGGTCGGCCCAGGACTGCAGCTGCGGGACGTTGTCGTAGACGCTGTAGCTGTAGAAGAGGCCGTCCCCCTCAGAGATCGCGTAGCCTTTGCCGCGCGTCTTGATCCGGTTGGCGAGGGGCCACAGGCCTGCGGCATGCAGGCCTAGCTTGACCAATCGACCCGCCACGCGGCCCTGGCCGAAGCGGTTGCCGTCGCTGATGAAGACCGCCTGCCGAGCCACACGACACATCTCGGCGATGACGTCTCCGGGGCGCTCGACGTGGTGTAGAACGCCGGTGATGACCGCCATGTCGACGCTGTCGGTCTCAAAAGGCAGGGCGTAGCCGCTGCCGACCTTGAGATGGTCGGGCGACAGGCCCTTGGCGTGACCCATGGCGGCGAGCTCTGCCACGGGCTCGATGCCGTAGACGTCGGCGTCGGGCAGGTCCTCGCATAGACGCTTCATCGTGCGACCGGTGCCAGCTCCAACATCGAGGGCCGAGGTGAAGCCGTACTGGCGAGCAAACGCCAAGATCGTGCCGTAGCTGTGATCGTGGCCGCCTTCGTGCGCCATGTGCATGTCGTCGTACTGGGCGGCCGTCTTGGCGTAGTACTCGCGCTGGATCTCTTCAGGCGACAGCGGCATGCGACGGCTCCTTTCGACACGATGCGATTGGCGACAGCCGAGCCAACCACCTTCGTGCGTTCCTGTCACCACATGAGTCCATTTCGCTCGCAGGTCCTCCGCGCAGGACAGCGGC
Organism: uncultured bacterium; assembly: GCA_938040325.1. GTDB lineage: Bacteria > Myxococcota_A > UBA9042 > PHBI01 > PHBI01 > CALHXW01. Next base: position 10,163 of record CALHXW010000350.1, read on the forward strand.
CGCGACAGCGATGTCGAGGCCCTGGACCCTGGTGTGCGCAGGATCGGCGCTCGATTTGCTCAGTCTTTACATCGATGCGCGTCCGGTCTGCGTCTACTGTACACGCGACATGCCGACCTCGGATGACGCGTGGTCAACGTCCCTTCGTTCCCTTGGAGAAGCACATGTCCACGACCTCAAGACGCACGTTCCTACGCCACATCGCCATGACGACCGCCGGGGTCATCGTTGCTCCGCACGCTCTTGGGTGCGCAAAGGGCGGCGCCAACGGAACGCCGGCGCTCGCCCCCGCAGCGCCCCCTCCGACGCCGCAGCAGTGCGTCCCGACAAGCCCCGATCTGCGCGGACCCTACTACCTGCCTGGCGCCCGCCAGCTCTCGCGCGGTGGCAAGCTCGCGCAGCTTGCTGGGCGACCGGTCGTGGTGAGCGGCGCCGTCCGCAACTCGCTCTGCTCCCCCGTCCATGGCGCCACCATCGAAGTCTGGCAGGCCGACGCCGACGGGCACTACCACGACGACCTGCTGCGGGCGACGCTGGCCCTCGGCCAAACCGATACCTACAGCTTCCGCACGATCGTCCCCGGCAACTACCGTGAGCCTGGCGGCTGGCGGCCGGCACACATCCACTTCCGGGTTCAGGCACCCAACCACCCAGCGCTTGAGACCCAGATGTACTTCGCCGGTGACCCGTACCTCGCCGACAAGGACAGCTGCCAGGTGTGCGACTCACACTCGCCAGACCGCCACATCCCGATGACGCGCGGCGATGATGGGGTCGAGCACGTGCAGTTCGACATCACGCTTCGCGCCATCACCTTCGCGGCCCCTTGAGATCCACGGGCGCCGTTCGCGTGATTGGTGCAACGCACCATGTTGCCAAGCGCCTCGACAGCCGCCTCGGTGTCATCGAACTGGCGGCAGAGCGCCCGTAAATCTCAAGCGTTGGGCGAAACAGGCCGAACTAGACGTACGTTCCCGTTTTCAAGCGCCCCGTTTCTCTCTCTGTCCAGGACACGCGCATCGCATCACGCCTAACGAAGACGTTGGGTTGCTCTGATTCACGAGCCCGCCAGCGGCTCGACCAACCCACGAGGCCAGACCGATGAGCTTTGGCAAGCTACAGCGTTTGCTCGACGGACCGCACACGGCCGAGTCGCTTGGCGCCGAGCGCTTAGGACGCCTGCGCGCGCTGCAGGTAGCGTCATGCTGCTTGGTGCTGGCAGCAGCGCTTTACCTGGTGCTCTTCATCTCCATGTCTGAGTGGGTCGGCGTTGCCGCTGCCTCCGTGAGTATCCTCGCCACGCCGCTCATCATCTGGCTGGCACGGTCGTCGCGCCTGACGGTCGCCGCCCACCTCATGGTCGCGTGCGTCATGGGGTCGGTGAGCGTGGCAGTCGCTGCCGGTGGTGGACTCCAGCACCCGGTGGTCGCCTGGATGGTCATGATTCCGATCGCCGCAAGCCTCGTGCTCGGCAGCACGGGAGCACTCCAGTGGACGGTTCTGACGACTCTGGTCATCGCCAGCTTCTGGCTCTACGAGGCGTTGGGCTACACGTTCACGGTCTCGCCGCAGATGGAAGGCGACGGGGTGGTGCTGCTGGAGTGGCTCGTGCTGATGACGTGCATCGGTGCCGCTCTCTGGGCCCATGGCTTCGCGTCGCGAGCCATGCGCGACAACCTGGCTGACGCCAACACCGCACTCCGTACCGAGATCATTGAGCGGACCGACGCCGAGCACCGCGCTGTCCGCGCGGCGGCAGCACGTACGACCTTCGTTGCAACGATGAGCCATGAGATCCGCACGCCTCTCAACGGCGTCCTTGGCGTGACCGAGCTGTTGCTGGACACGCCGCTCGACCCCGAGCAACGCGAGCTCGCTGAGACGGCGCGCCGCTCGAGCTCACTGCTGCACGCGCTGCTCGACGATGTGCTCGACTTCTCGAAGATCGACGCCGGGGCCTTGGAGCTTGAGCGCGTGCCGCTTGACCTCCGTGCGCTCTGCGAGGACGTGGTGCGCATGTGGCGTACCCCGGTCGAGGAGCGCTCGCTCGCGTTTGTGTTTGCCCCGACGAAAGATGCGCCCCGCTGGGTGCTGGCCGACCCGACCCGACTGCGGCAGGTCTTGGGCAACCTCATCAACAATGCGATGAAGTTCACCGAGACAGGCTACGTCAAGGTCATCCTCGACAGCGAGGGTGAGGACGCCATCATCGCCGTCCAGGACACTGGAATCGGCATTGACCCAGCGGCGCTTGCCGGCATCTTTGCGCCCTTCAAGCAGGCCGACAACAGCACGACGCGCAGCTATGGAGGGAGCGGACTCGGCCTGGCGATCTGCAACGAGCTGGCAGCCGCGATGGGGGGGGACCTGAAGGTATCGTCGACGGTGGGCGTTGGCAGTCTCTTCACGCTTCGTGCACCGCTGCCGCGGACAGACGCGCCGCCCATTCCGCTCCCCGTGATCGCACCCGACGAGAAGCTCCTCGCCGGTCAGCGCGTGCTCGTCGCGGAGGACAACCCGGTCAACGTCATGGTCACCACGCGCATGTTGACGCGGATCGGGGTCGAGGTCGTGGTCGCAGCCAACGGCGCAGAGTGCATCGACGCGTGGCAGGAGCACGCCCCGACGCTCATCCTCATGGACTGCTCGATGCCGATCTGTGACGGCTACCAGGCCACTGCAGCGATTCGCGATCTCGGCGGCAAGCTGCCAATCATCGCGCTAACGGCCAACTCTGGGGCCGACGAGAGGCGCCGCTGTCTCGAGGCCGGCATGGACGGTCACTTGACCAAGCCGGTCCAAGCGACTCAGCTCGAGGCCGTGCTGAGCCACTGGCTGCTGGAGCGAGAGAGCGGCAACAACACGGACGTCGCTGTGGCGCTCAAGCTCGGCGACCACTGGGGCGCCTCGAAGAGCGGCCTCTTGCACATCGATGTCGCGACAGGTGCGGCAAGCCTCGCCGAAGAGTCGCAGCTCCGGCGTGCCCGCGACCGTCACACCACAGAGTCACGGGAGCTTCGGCGAAAGGCCAAGACCCAGCCCTTGCCACGCGGCATGGTCGCGCGGGCGACAGCAACGACCCTGCCGGTCCCGCTCGATAAGGTCGTCGGTGGCGACGGCTGACAGCTGAGCGTGCTGCGCATGAGCCCGTCGCGCCCGGCACCGCTGGTCCCGGGGCCGACGGTGTTCACGCCACGACCATGGTGGGCGCACCCAGGAGTCACGCCGAGCAGCGCGAGAGCAGCGTGGCGAGCAAACAGGTCCGGAGTCGGCGCAGAGACATCATGCGGGCAGCGCTTTAGTCGCCGACCGACGACTCGTAAAGCGTCATCCGACGCACGCAACCAATGGTTATGAGGTCTTGAGTAGGTAGGCGTCCAACAGACCGTTCGTCGTTGCCTGGATCTTGTTGCGCATAAACGAGCTCCAACCCAGGAGCAGGCCAGGAACGCCGAGCGCTTGTTTGGACCACTGCCAGAGGTCGAACGTGTCTTGGTGGCGGACGATCAGCCCGTCGATGACATCGAATGTGGCGCTGACGTTGTTGGTCACCGGGCGCTTCTTCGGCCCGTAGGTGTAGTTGGCGACCCATGTCGCCGAGCCACCCTCGTCGTTGCCCTCGACGTTGTCGAAGGTCACTTTCAGGCCGCTGCCTCGGCTCATCAGCATCCGCCACATGGCCTTCGCTCGATCGCCCTCAAGTGTACCGAACGCCGGATCGCTGAAGATCACGTCGTCGCTGTAGCACGCGATCATCCCTTCGGCGTCAGCGTTGGCGAAGGCGGTATAGAACGAGGTGATGAGATCACAGGTTTCCATCGGCGAGCCTCCGGCGCAGGTCATGCAGCACGTCAGTGAGTGAGCGCCGATGGTGCCTGGGTGGTCGAGGCGTGTCTATGGCCGGCACGAGGCGTCCCTGCGACAACCAAAAACGGCGCCGCAGGTGCGACGCCGTTGGTGTGTCAGATCTCGGCGGGCGGCTCGGGTGCGCACACGCCGGGGCAGGCGATCAGCGCGTTGGCACCAGCGCCGGAGCGGGCTCGCAGACCCCACCGCAGGCGATGAGCGCGTTCGTGCCGAAGCCGCAGCCGTTGTCGAAGTTGCAGAGCTCGCCATCGCCGCAGTCGTTGTCGCTGTAGCAAATCTCGGCCGGTGGCTCGGGCGCGCAGACGCCGGGGCACAGGATGAGCGCGTTGGCGCCGCCGCCGCCGCACCCCTGCTCGAAGCTGCAGTACTCGCCGTCGGCACAGGCATCATCGGTGTGACAGAAGGTCGGAGCCGGGGGCTCGCACACGCCGGCACAGGCGATCAGCGCGTTGGCGCCAAAGCCGCAGCCGTTGTCGAAGTTGCAGACGTCGCCGTTGTCGCAGTCGGCGTCGCTAAAGCAGCTGTCGTCGACGACCGGCTCGCAGACGCCGCCGCAAGCGATCAGCGCGTTGGTGCCGAATCCACAACCGTCGAGGTTGCAGTACTCGCCGGCGCCGCACTCGCTGTCGCTGTAGCAGAGGTCGTCGACGGGCGGGTCAACGCACTCGCCGGGGCAGGCCATCTTCGCGTTGATGGGGCCGCCGCCGCAGCCGTCGAAGCTGCAGATCTGGCCGCCATCGCAGTCGGTGTCCACGTAGCAGCTGTCGTCGATCGGGTCCGGCTCGCACACGCCGCCGCAAGCGATCAGCGCGTTGGCGCCGAAGCCACAGCCATCGAGGTTGCAGAACTCCTCGGCGCCGCAGTCGGCGTCGCTGTAGCAGGTGTCGTCGACGACCGGCTCGCAGACGCCCGGGCACGCGAGCAGGGCGTTGGGGGTACCAAAGCCGCAGCCATCGAAGTTGCAGAACTCGCCGGCGCCGCACTCGGCGTCGCCGTAGCAGCCCTCGTCGATCGGCTCATCGACGCACTGTCCGGGGCAGGCGATCTTGGCGTTGAAGCCGCCGCCGCCGCAGCCGTTGTCGAAGCTGCAGACTTGACCCTTGCCGCAGTCGCCGTCGCTGTAGCAGCCGCTGTTGTCGGGCACGCACTCGCCGTAGCAAACGGCCGGGCAGACCGTGCCGGCGCCGCAGCCAGGAGGCGGGTTGCACACGCCGTCGCTGACGCTGCAGTGCGATCCCTCGCCACACTCGTTGTCGCTGTAGCAGCCTGTGGGCTCAGGCTCATCGCACTGGAACTCACAGCCGCCGTCCACGCAGGCCCAAGCGCCTTCGCAGTCGGGTGCCTCGAGGCCGTCGCACTCGCTCGCCGCGCTGCACTCGTCTGGCTCGGTGTCTCCGCCGCCGCAGTTGTTGTCACCGGGCGCCATGAGCAGCAGTGCTGCTGCCCCGAGAAAGAGCGCGTTCTTAAGTGTGTTCATGTGACCTATCCTTCGTGACGGAGCTGGGCCTGTGGAGGCGGGGCTAAACCATACAAGCGATCGGTTGTCTATCATCAGGCACCGGGCGCCCGACGTCGGCCAGTCCCCTCTGGTCCCAAAACAAGCGCTCTTTCCGGCTGCGCCTTCCGCGATGCACTCGCCAGCAGCGTCGGTCCGCTCGCTCCGCTCACCCGAACTCGACGATGCTCGCAGGGCCTTCATTCGGCCGACGCCGCTGGCAAGCAC
>CALHXW010000351.1 GCA_938040325.1 uncultured bacterium
GTGTCCGTTGTCGCGACCGTGTCCGGTGTCGCGACGGCGTCGCTGGCATCGGCCTCGCTGACGTCAGGGCCCGCATCCGGCAGCGCCGTGTCGTTGTCTCCCGCGTCGCTCTCGAACGTATCGGGGTCGCTCGGGATGGCGTCTGTCTCGCCCACATCGAAGGGCGAGGTCTCCGGCGAGACGGTATCGACTGCAGCGTCCGTATCGTGCGCCTCTGCTGTGTCGACGTCGGTCGCGGGGACCGGCGTGTCGGAGCAGGCCATCAGAGTCGTGAGGGCGATGGCGATAGCGGCGCGTGTGAGGCTCTTCATCGGGCTACGATGCGCCCGCACCGAGCCCCTTTCAAGCCTGACGGATGCCACGCCCGTAACGCACGCCGGTCCGCGCGCTCGTGGGTCGCTCGTTTGTCGAGCGATGCCGGCCCACTACCGACGCGCGCGGCCACCCCGTTCGAAAACACGACCGCTGGCTGGACGAATCGCGACGTCATGGCTAAATCTCGCTGCCCGGCCGACGCGCCGCGACCCCTGCTCCTAGAGCCGACCGAAACACGGAGACCTACGATGGCCCATCCCACCGGACCCAAGTTCAGCGCCACAAGCTACGACTTCGAGAGCTACATCGACTGCCCGAACCTTATCGGCGGCGAGTGGACAATGGCCACCGATGGCGGCGAGATGCCGATCGTCAACCCGCGGCACGGCGCCGTCATGGGCAACGTCACGATGAGCGACGCCGGCGACGTCGACCGCGCTGTGGCCGCCGCGAAGGCTGCGTTTCCTGGCTGGCGCGCCACGCCCATGAAAGAGCGCGTGCAGGTGCTCTACCGGCTCAAGCAGATCATGGAGGACAACCTCGAAGAGCTGATCTGGCTGCTGAGCCACGAAAACGGAAAGCTCTACGGCGAGTCGCGTGGCGAGGTCCTCAAGGGCATCGAGTGCATCGAGATGGGGATCTCCATTCCGAACATGATCGCCGGCGGCCAGCTAGACGTGAGCCGTGGCGTCAACTGCCGCGTGGTCTATGAGCCACTCGGCGTTTGCGCCGGCATCACGCCGTTTAACTTCCCGACGATGGTCCCGCTGTGGATGATCCCGCAGGTCCTCGTGGCCGGCAACACCTTCGTGCTCAAGCCGTCCGAGAAGGTCCCTTACGGGGCGGTGAAGCTCGGCCACATGCTCAAGGAAGCTGGGCTGCCCGACGGTGTCTTCAACATCGTCCAGGGCGGGCGTGCCGCGGTCGAAGGCCTCTGCGCCAACCCCGACATCAAGGCGATTGGCTTCGTGGGCTCGACCCGTGTCGCCAAGATCGTCTACGAGCGCGGAGCCGAGTCCACCAAGCGCGTCGTCGCGCTCGGCGGTGCCAAGAACCACCTCATCCTGGTCAACGACGCCAACTTCGAGCTGTCGACCACGAACATCCCGGCGTCTGCCTTCGGTTGCGCCGGTCAGCGGTGCATGGCCGCGTCGGCGCTGGTCGTGGTTGGCGACTGCCAAAAGCATGTCGACGAGATCGTCCGCGTCACCCAGCAGATCAAGCTCGGCGAGACCCTTGGCGCCGTCATTGACGACGAAGCGGTCGCGCGCATGACCCGCTACATCGACGAAGCCGAGAAGCTCGGCGCGAAGGTGCTGGTCGACGGTCGCGGCAAGAAGGGACCGGGCGCCGGCAGCTGGTTCGGCCCGACCATCCTCGACAACGTCTCCCCCGACATGCCCGCGGGCTGTGAGGAGATCTTCGGCCCAGTGCTCTCGATCATTCGCGTCGACAGCCTCGACGAAGCACTCCGCATCGAAAACGCCAACCCCTACGGCAACGCGTCGGCCATCTTCACCAGCGACGGCGAGACCGCCCGCTACGCGGTCGAGCGCATGAGCGCCGGCATGTGTGGCGTCAACATCGGCGTGCCGGTGCCGCGCGAGCCCTTCGCCTTCGGCGGCTGGAACGACTCGAAGTACGGCCACGGCGACCTCACGGGCTTCGACGGCCTGCGCTTTTGGACCCGGCCCCGTAAGGTCACCACCAAGTGGGCCCGCCAGAGCGACCAGACCTGGATGGGATGACGGGGGCTGGTGGAGAAGACGCTGCCGGGGCGCGCTTGAGGCCGATGCATGGCACTGAGCCACGTTTCGTCAGCGTCAAGCCGCGGTTAGCGCAGCGCGGCTCAGCACCACGCCTCAACCACAATCACGCCCCGTCATCGTCGCATCCACCAACTCTTCGAGGTTGGGTGGACAACTCTCGGGCTGTGGGTTTGCTGGGTCGGGTAGAGATGGATGGTGTAGCGGGTCGGGTGCTTTGCATGACGTCGGGCGGGTTGCCCGACGGCGAATACCGAGCTTCGCTGCGGTTGGGGGAGCGCGGCGCTAGCGGAAGTCGCGGGCTGTGGCTTGCCTGGGTTGGATGGAGATGGATGGGGTGGCGGGTCGGATGCTCTGCTTGAGGTCGGGTTGGTTGCTGGACTTAGGCGAATACCCAGCTTAGCTGCGGTTGCGCAGCGCGGCTTTGCACCACGCGTCAACCACAAGCGCGCTCCGTCATCGTCGCATCCGCTATCCGATGATGGATTCGATGTGTGGGCAATCACTTGGGTTGGGTAGAGGTGGAGTCGAGCTGGTTGCCGGGCGGGACGCTAGCGTTTGATGGTGTGGCGGCGGTAGCGGATTCCGGCGCCGATGGTGAAGTGTTCGCGTCCAATGTCGCCGTAGGGGGTGCGGAATGCGGCGTGGAGGATCGGGCCGACTTGGTCGCGCGCCCGCGGAGAGTCGTCCACCCAGAATGGGTCGCGCTGCTCGAAGCCGACATGGAACATGAGCGACAGAGACAGGCCGACGCCGAAGAGGTTGGCGGCGGGCGGGTGAATCCGCGCCCCACGACGCAAGGATCGGGACCGCAGGTCGGAGAAGTGGTAGCCAGCGACTCCGACGCGAACTCCGAGGCCCTCAGTGAAGGCATCCGGTGAGTCGAACGCGGCGCCGAGCTTGACCATCGTGTACAGCGAATCCTCGATGGCGAGGCCGCCTCCGACGTCGATATCAAGCTGTTCGCCGCTGCTCGCTTGATGCGCCGCCATCCCGATTTCGATGGTCGCCAGCAGCCCTGGGCCGCCGCGGTGGTCGACGGTCGCAACCAGCTCAAGCGACGGCGAACACGCGGACAGAAAGCTCAGCAACGCGACGGCAGCTGTTATCAGCGCGCATGGCGAGTTGTGGACCAAAAGGAAGACTCCGATTCCGCGTGAGGCTCAGAGACAACGCCGGCCACGCTTTGGGCGCCACACCAGCATGCCAACATCAACCGCGAGCCACAACGCGGGCGGACCATGAGCACTCGTGCAGGAGCTTTTGTCGTCGCACTCGGGCTCGGCAATCGCAATGTCGGCGAAGACACATGGGGGCGACTGGGTCGCAAGGTCAACGAAGCGGTCGACGCTCAGGCTGGTGTCGTAGGTGTAGCAAGTCTGGCTGATTGAAAGTTGAACTTTCAATTAGCCAGATCGTTGGACCCTGAGGGCGTTGCCACTGCGGGCGTGAGGCTGGGCGCGGGCGTGAGGCTGGGCGCGAGCGCGGGGTTGGGCGCGGGCGGGAGGCTAAGCGCGGGCGTGAGGCTGGGCGCGGGGCTGAGCGCGAGCGCGGGGCCGAGCGCGGGCGGGAGGCTGGCAACAGCAGAAAAGCCGCCCGACAATGCCGGGCGGCTTTTCTACTGGGTCTCAGCTGTTGTTTAGGCTTGGCGCGCGGGTGCGACCTTGCCGGGCTCGCCGGTCTTGTAGCCGGTCTTCTTGATGGCGGTGATGATGTCATCGACGCTGATCTTGCCGGGCTCGAACATGACCCGAGCGCTCTTGTCGGCGTGAACCACCGTGGCTTGCGCGATGCCGTCGATGTTCTCGAGTGCGTTGGCGATCTGGTTGGCGCAGCCTTCACAGGTCATACCGCTCACCGGGATGGCGACGACCTGCATCGTCTGGGTCACGGTCGGTGCGGGCTTCACGACGCGCTGGCCACCACATGCGGTCACGCTCGGTGCCGCCATTGCGGTCATCGAGAGGCTCGCCAAGGCGATAACCGCCAGTCCCATCAGTTTCTTCATGACTTTCATACTTACTCGTCTCCTTGCCCGTGGTGTCGCAACGCCAGGGACCTTGTGTTGTGAGCCCTGTACGCGGGCTCGGTGACATTAGTTACAGCCGAGACGTTTGACCATCATGGAGACAGAAACTTTGCGTCGCGCCGCGTTCTGGTTTTTAAACGATCCCGTGAAGCGCATCGTTCAAATCGTGTCGTTGTTGGCTGTAACCGCGCTCGTCTTCGGAGCAACGACGGCGCTTGCAGGATCGCCCAAGCACCACTGCGCGAGCATCGGCCCCGCCAACGGTGGCGCGCTCAAGTGGGGCAAGCAGCTTCGTGGCTCGCCGCGGATCGAGGTCCGCGAGGGGCTCAACTGGGGCACACCGGAGCTCGTCAACGCCATCGAGCGCGCGACCGACGTCGTCCACGCCAAGCACGGCACGGCGTACCGAATCTACGTCGGCGACCTCTCGCGACGCCGTGGCGGCAAGCTCAAGCGCCACAAGTCACACCAGACAGGACGTGATGCCGACATCGGCTACTGGCTCAAGCAAAAGCACTCGCCCGGCTACTTCCGCAAGGCCACCAGCAAGACCCTCGACGTCCCGCGCACGTGGACCTTCATCCAGGCGCTCATCGAGCATGGCGCCCAGCTCATCTTCATCGACTACCGGCTGCAAGCGCCTCTCTACCGCTATGCACGCAAGCAGGGCTTCAAGAAGCACCAGCTGGAGCCGATCTTTCAGTACCCGCACGGCCGCAAGAAGCGTCAGGGCATCGTGCGTCACGTTCGCGGACACGCCGACCACATCCATGTCCGCGTCCGAGCGAGCCAGTCCGTGGCCCACGGCAAGGCCTACCTGCGCAAGCACCCCAACGCGATCGCTGCGCAGCCTGTGCGCTACAAGGTCCGCCGAGGCGACAACCTCACGCGCATCGCCCGCAAGTTCAAGGTGACCATCAAGAAGCTGCGTCGGTGGAACAAGATGCCGCGCAAGAGCAAGAAGCGGAATCGCCTGCGCCGCGGTCAGACACTGATCGTTGGCTACAAGCGCCCCAAGCTGCCGGTCTGACGCCGCGACGCTTCTGACGGCGCTCGCCGGCACGGACGCCGACGCGACGCTACTGCAGGATCTTGACGACGGTGAGTGGATCGCTTGGGTCGGCGCCGTAGCGTACGACCAGCGGCAGGCTGCGTCCTGGCGACAGTCGCTGAAGGTTGCTGCACGTGTCGGCGTCGCTACAGCCGGCGGCCGCACCGAGCACCGTGGGTGCACCGACCGAGCCAGCGATGTCGCTGCCGTCGACCTTGAGGTTGAACTCGAAGTTGGCGGGCACAGCCGTCTGGTCGAGGATCTCGATGAGCTTGTAGGTGAACTGCTTGTCGTTGCCGAACGGCTCTGAGTACTCCTCAACCTCCACCAACAGCTGGTGGGTCAGTCCCCACTCGAACTCGAAGCCCTCGATGCCGCTGAGGATAGCCTTGTAGGGATCGCCTGGGTCGGCCTTCATCTCGATGCAGGTTGTCCGCTCGAACACGCCGCATCCCGTCAGGTGGTGGTTGACGGTGACCTCTTGCTCGTAGGTGTCGATGCAGCCGCTGGTGAGAGTGGCAGCGGCGGCAAGCGTTAGCGCGCCTCGAAGGAGTCGTTTCATGGAGCCTCGTTTGGTGGAGCACCCGTGGGTGACTGATGCATCTCCCATCGACGACCCGCCGAGCCGGCTTTAGGGGCGTTTTGAACCGACCGGCGTTCGGTCGGAAGCGAAGGCGAGACGCGTGTGCGCTGTGCCATGGAGGTCCTCTGCCCCCCGTCGTGAGCTATTGAGGACCGCGTGGGTCCGATTTCGATGGACAACGTGCCGGGCGGCGTTACCCTGCCGTCGCTTGTTCAGTGAGGACGCGACGATGGCAGACGAGATCATCTTCAACCGCGAGACCGAGGTCATTCAGATCCCGGACGGCACGCCCTTGCAGGTCCCAGAAGGCACGACCGGCTGGGTGATGCAGGTGCTGGGCGGCAACTTCACGGTCCGCCTCGACACCGGTCACCTCATCCGCCTCAACGGCGAGCATGCAGAGGCGATCGGCAAGGAGATCCCCGCGGAGGCCGTTGCACCGGCCGAGGAAGAGGGCGCCGAGTTCTCCGAAGAGACCATCTGGAACCGGCTGAAGACGATCTACGATCCCGAGATCCCCGTGAACGTGGTCGAGCTCGGCCTCATCTATGGCGTCGAGGTGATGGACCTCGAAGACGGCGCCAAGCGCGTCGAGGTCATCATGACCCTGACCGCTCCTGGCTGCGGCATGGGCCAAGTCCTCAAAGACGACGTCGAGCACAAGGTCGAGACCATCCCCGGCGTGCAAGAGGCACTTGTCGACCTGGTCTTCGACCCGCCGTGGACACCCGAGAAGATGAGCGAAGCCGCCCAGCTTGAGCTCGGATTCTTCTAGAGCACCGAACGGGCGGTATGATGCGCCTCCACGCGGTTTTGGACCGGCGGTGGGCTCGGCGTATCGAGGTTTGAAGCTGGGCGCCGCGCTGGTGATTCAGCAATTGCCCGTCGTCTGCTAGACTCTCCGCGCACGGACGCGGAGGGTCAGATGGCGACGATTATCAAGGGTGGAACGGTGGTCACGGCGGAGCGCGAGTGGCGCGCGGACGTAGTGATTGAGGGTGACACAATTCGTGAGGTCACCGCCGACGTTGATACGACCGGCCACGACGTGGTGGATGCAGGCGGCTGCTATGTGATGCCGGGTGGAATCGACCCGCACACCCACATGGAGCTGCCTTTCATGGGCACCGTCGCGTCCGAGGACTTCTTCTCGGGCACGTCCGCTGGCTTCGCGGGCGGCACGACGAGCATCATCGACTTCGTCATTCCTGGGCCCGGTGACTCGGTCCTCGACGCCTACAAGACGTGGCGCGGCTGGGCTGAGAAGGCCGCCGGCGACTACACCTTCCACGTAGCGATTACCTGGTGGGACGAGTCGGTCCACCGCGACATGGGCACGCTCGTGGCCGACCACGGCGTCAACTCGTTCAAGCACTTCATGGCCTACAAAAACGCCATCATGTGCGACGACGAGACCCTGGTGAACAGCTTCAGCCGCGCGCGCGAGCTCGGTGCACTCTGCACGGTGCACGCGGAGAACGGCGAGCTGGTCTTTCGGCTGCAGAAAGAGATCGCCGACAAGGGCATCTTGGGCCCCGAGGGGCACCCACTCTCGCGCCCGCCCGAGGTTGAAGGCGAGGCCGCCAACCGCGCGATTCGCATCGCCGAGGTCCTTGGGGTGCCGCTCTATCTGGTCCACACGTCGTGCATCGATGCCCTCGAGGCCGTCACCCGCGCCCGCCTCGAAGGTCAGCGCGTCTTCGCCGAGGTCCTCGCTGGGCACTTGCTCGTCGACGACTCGGTCTACCGCAACGCCGACTGGCGCTTCGCTGCTCACCACGTGATGAGCCCGCCCTTCCGCAGCAAAGAGCACCAAGACGCGCTCTGGCGTGGCCTCCAGTCGGGCATGATCCAGACGACCGCCACCGACCACTGCTGCTTCCGCACGGTGCAAAAGCAGATGGGTAAGGACGACTTCCGCTCGATCCCCAACGGCACCGCCGGCATCGAAGACCGCATGAGCGTGCTCTGGGACCAGGGCGTGCGCAAAGGCCGCCTGACGCGGTCCGAGTTCGTGGCCGTGACCAGCGCCAACGCCGCCAAGATCTTCAACATCTACCCCAAGAAGGGCGCGATTGCGCCGGGCGCCGACGCCGACATCGTCATCTGGGATCCAGACGGCTCACGCACCATCAGCGCCGAGACGCACCACCAGCAGATCGACTTCAACATCTTTGAGGGGATGACGGTCACAGGCATTGCCAAGACGACGCTCTCGCGCGGCAAGGTCGTCTGGCACGATGGCGACATGCGCAGCGTCCGAGGCGCCGGCCGCTACATCGATCGGCCGCCCTTTGGCCCGTATTGGGACGCCCAGCGAACCAAGAACCGACTCGCCGAGCCGGTGGCGGTGGACCGCGGTTAGGGAAAAAGCGCAGATCGTTGCGGTCCGCTGCTCGTCCAACCCGACTCACCAACCACCTTCGGAGTGTCATGCGCGTCTTCGCTTTTGGAACCCTCGGTTTGGTGTGCGCGTGGACCGCAGGCTGTGAGACCCCACCGCCGCCAACAGCGCCAGTCCCTGTGCCAGCGCTCGAATCGTCTGCGGCAGACCCGCGGCCGCGCACTGAGCAGGCGCCACTCGAGCAAGCGCCGAAGCCTACGCCGGCAACCGCCCCAGACCTGACAGCGGCGCCGCTGAGCTTCGCCCCCCTCGACATGACGCGACCCGTGGCTAAGACGGCCGACGGACTGTCGGTGATGACCATCAAGGCACCGAAGGCCTCTGCTTCGCACCCTGCCTTGCGCTGGCTCAGCCCGGCACGCAGCGCCATGCACTGGCCCGAGATCGAAGCCAGCGACGGAGCGCGCGTCTATGCCGCCATCGATAGCAAAAACGGCGTGCGTCGCGACATCCTCATTCGCGATGGTGTTGTCCACGTCGATGTGATGCCAAGACTCAGCCCTTCCGGCGTCGGACCCAAAGGCGGCTGCGTCGCTGCTCGTGCTGGCCAAGTCGCTGTCGCGCTCCCTGGCCTCAGCCGTGATGACCGACTCGCCCACCAGATGCCCGGCGAGGCCGTGTTCATCGGGCGTGAGGGCCAGCTCAAGCGCTACCCTCTCGACCGCTTGGACCGGCGCGTCTGCTCGAAGTCATGGATGGACGATGACGGCAGCTTCATCATCAATGAGGACTTCCGCACCCGCACGCGTGACGGCGAGGTCCGGCCGTCGCTCGGTCGCGCTCCGATGCACACGGTCGGCATGCAGTCGACGGGCGGCCCGCTCGTGTGTGTCGCCAGCTACTGCAGTAAGGACCTAAAGAACGCGCCGTCGACAGCGATGATGAAGGCTCTCGACGCGCGCCCGCGCTGCTCGAAGCGTAAGGTCCGCATCCACGGACGCTGGGCCGCTGGCGTGTGCATCACCGATGACACCGTCCACATCAGCCGGCTGGATCTCGACACCCACAAACAAGCCAGCGGCGCTGCACTTAGCCGCGCCATCGAGCGGACCTCGGTCCCGGGCAAGGCGCCGACGCCTCTCATCGCCATCACCGATGACGGCGACGTGATCGTCGGCCTGGACTATCGGTTCGGCAAGTATGCGGTGTGGCGCACAAACGCGAGCCGTCCATCGCCCGTCCGCGAGCTCGCTAGCGACGAGGTCCTCTCCAGCAGCAACCCCCCGCTGCTCATCCGGGGGCTTGGCGCGCCAGCGCCCGAGAGCGACACCGGCGCGACGCTCATGGGCCGAAGGCTCGCCTACGGAGCAGGGGGCTCGACCTCGATGTGGCCGTCGTACAACACGAGCGCCGAGGCGGTCGCGTCCGCGCTAGAACGTGCCAGCAAGGTCCTACCCGCCGAGCCCGTGCTCCGCTACGCCGGCGACGCCGCGGTCGACCTCAACTGCGGCTCCTACGTGCGCTCGCGCCGAGGCAACGAGGGCGTCCGCATCAGTCACGGAGGCGACGTCACCATCCCGCCGCCTACAGCAGCCGAGGTCTACCATCCGCCCGACTGCCTGCCGCTCAAGCAGGTGACGGCCATTCCAGGCGCCCGCGACGTCTTGCTCGCGATCACCGCCAAGGGCGAGCTCGCGATCGCGAGGCTGCCCCCGCCGCTGCCGCTGCCAGCAGCCCCTGCTCGCCGTGCGCCTCGCCTGCGAGACCAGCCTTCGAAGGCAGCTGTTCCCGCAGCGAAACCGCGACCAGGGTCGGCCTGGACGGTGCTCTCGGGCGTCCAGGTCACGGCGCTCCAAGGCTTCGGCGGCGAGCTGGCCAACGGCGCTCGCAAAAACCCCGGCCAAGCGACCTGGCAATACAGCGGTGCAGCGCTTGTGACGGTGGCCAACCCGGCTCGCAAAGACGACCTGCTTGTCGTCGGGCACCAGGGCAGCGCCTGGCTCCCCCGCGCGGCGAAGCCGATGGCAGCCCTTCAGTACAACGCTGGATTCTTCGGTGCCGAGGCTGACGTACTCGTCGTCTCCGGCGAAGACGGCCGCGCGCGCCGCTTTCCTCTCAGCGTCGGAAGCGCCATCGACGCGGTGGTTCCGCGGACCAAGACGTCGCTCGTCATCGGCTTCGCTGACGGCCGCGAGGCAGTCTTTGATGTGCCAGCCACCGGCGGCAATCCGCTCTACCACGACGCGATCCCCGCGCGTATCGATGCAGCCGTGGTGGCCGTCACCAAGGCGGTCTACGCGAAGTGACGACCGCTTCTCCTCCCAGACGCCAGGCCGCCATCATCGGCAACCTGCTCGCCGGCACGACCACGGCCGTCGTCATCATCCCGCAAGGTATGGCGTACGCGATGCTGGCAGGCTTGCCCGCCATCCACGGCCTCTACGCCTCGCTGCTGCCGCTCGTCGCTTACGCGTTGATCGGCCGGTCGCGAGAGCTCGCCGTCGGCCCAGGCGCCGTCGACTCACTCCTCGTCGGCGCTGCCCTCGCCGGGCTCGCGGCCTTTGACGGATCGCCCGATCAAGCCACTCTCGCCGCCACGCTCGCGCTCATGGTGGCAGCCATCCAGCTGGTCCTCGGCGCGTTGCGTGCTGGCTTCGTCGTCAACTTCCTCTCGCGCCCGGTCCTCAGCGGCTTCATGTCGGCCGCCGCCCTGACCATTGGCTTCTCCCAGATGTCGAACCTGCTCGGCTTCGCCGCCGAGCGCACACCACGCTTCTTCACCATGGTCGAGCAGACGGTCACCGGCATCCCGAGCGCGAACCTCACGACCGCCATCGTCGGCATTGCGTGCGCAGCCACCCTCATGCTGCTCAAGCGCTGGCGCAAGCGCTTCCCCCGTGCCCTCGTGGTGGTCGTCGCCAGCATCGTGGCCTCGCGCCTCTTGGACCTCGAGGCCCAAGGCGTGGCCGTCATCGGCGCTGTGCCGGAAGGCCTACCCGTCATCGGCCTGCCCGAGCTCAGCTGGGCGACGCTCAGCGCCCTCGCCCCGACGGCCCTGGCCATCGCGCTCGTCGGCTACCTGACGATGATCTCCATCGCCAAGACGTTCGCCGACCAAGGCGGCTACGACATTGACGCCAGCCGCGAGCTTGTCGCTGCGAGCGGCGCCAATGCCCTGGCGGCCGTCAGCCAGGGCTTCCCCGTCAGCGCCAGCTTCTCGCGCTCGGCCGTCCACAAGAGTGCCGGCGCCACGTCTCCCTACGCCCTCGTTGTCACCGCCGCCTGGGTCGCGCTGACGCTGCTCTTTCTGACCGCTCAGGTCTACCACCTGCCGAAGGCGACCCTCGCCGCCATCATCATGACGGCCGTCTTCAGCCTCATCGACACCCAAGCGCCCCGCGAGCTCTGGCGCGTCAAGCGCATCGACATGTGGCTGCTCGTCATCACGTTCATCGCCACGCTCGCCATCGGCATCGAGCCCGGCATCTTGATCGGCGTCGCCTGCTCGCTCGCGGCCTTTATCTACGGCACATCGCGCCCCCACACGGCCGTCCTGGGACGCCTCGGCAACACCCCCGACTTCCGCAACGTGGCCAACTACCCCGACGCCGTCACCACGCCCGGCGTCATCGTCATCCGCATCGACGCCCAGTTCTACTTCGGCAACGTCACCTTCCTCAAAAACCTCCTCAAGCGCCTCGAGGCCGACAGCAACGTCCCTCTGCGCGCCGTCGTCATCGAGGCCTGCAGCTTCACCCAGCTCGACAGCAGCGCCGACGCCGCCCTCCAAGCCATCACCCGCGACTACCAAGCCCGCGACGTCGCCTTCCTCTTCGCCAGCGTCAAGATGCCGGTCATGCGCGTCATGCGCGCCTCGGGCTTGCACGAGCTCGTCGGCCCCGAGCACTTCTTCCGCAACGTCGACGATGCGCTCAAGAGCCTAGAAGCCTGATTCAAGCTTCTCGAGGTTCTCAACAGACGAGCGCCCCGGCATGGAGTTCCGCTAGCGCGGCCCTCGGAAACGTCCCGTCCCTTGGTCTGGAGCCATCGATCCTCGCGTCGGCTCGCACGAGCACTGGCGACAGCCTTCGAGGGTCGTCTGGCACGTGTACACGAAGCCGTCGCTGCAGTAGTCGCCGGGTTCGTAGTCACGGCACCGTTCATCGGCGCTCGTGCTGGCGCACGCGGCCATTAGAACGACGAGCGCAAAAACGATAAGCACCTTTAATAGCTTACCCACGCCCGTAAGTCTGCCGGTCAACGAGGACGACCGCAAGCCACTGGGTCCCAGCGACCTCGCTCGCGAGAATCGCCCAACGCAACCCGGCATTCCGATGCCATCGCGGAAGGCGCAGGGTAAAGAGCCCCTGTTTTCGGTCTGACCTAAGCCAGACGCGCTTGTCGCACGCCCGCGCTTGTGCCAGTCCTTCGAGCCCAGCAAGATGAGGCGGATGAGTTCACCAACCCCGCTTGGGAAAATCATCCGCGTCCCACCGCGATCGACAGCTTGAGGCGATGACATGATGCATCGTGCGTCCATGACGTATCGCGGCCACTCAGGACGCGCGCCGGCAGCACTGACACTCGTGGTGCTGGCCGTGCTCACACTCTTGCCCAGCCCCTCGGCGTGGTCTGTGGTCCATCGCAGCGACCAGATCCAGATCACGCGACCGGTCGTCGACAAGCTCAACATCATCGAACCCTCGATTCGGCGGCAGGTCGTTGACAGCCTGCTCAAGCTCAGGCGCGAGCACGGCGTGCAGATGGCGGTTGTCCTGGTGGACCGTCTCGACGTCCCCATCGAAGACTTCGCACAAGACGTGTTCGAGCGCTGGGGCGGCGGCAGCGAGTCACGCGACGATGGCGTGCTGCTCATCCTCGCGGTCGGCGATCGACGGAGCCGTCTGCACCTGGGCTACGGCATGGAAGCCATCATCAGCGACGCCAAAGCCAAGCAGATCCTCGACGACCAGCGTTGGAAGCTCCACGACGGGAAGTACGGCGAGGCGGTGTTCAACGCTGTCTACCAAGTCAGCCAGCTATCCCGCGCGCTCTCGCCGCCGCCACCGGGCGAGTCACTGCGCGCCAACACAACGCTCGCCCAGTCGCGCTTCGGGCTGGCGGTGCCCTTCTGTCTGGGCTTGTTGCTGGCGAGCCTCTTGTTTGGGCGACTCATCCGTCGACGCAAGAGCGTCTGGGCCGATGAACCCATGACGACACCTCCCGCGCGCTACCCGCTAGCGAGCGTCGCCCTCTTCGTTGTGGCCGGTCCGGCCGTGGTCTACGCGCTCTTTAGTACCAGCGACACCATTGGCGTCTTCTTCACAGCCTACGTCGCGGGCGGCGTCTTTGGCTTTGGCAATGCACTGGCCGCTCGCGCCCTCGGCTTGCGTGCGTGGCTGGTGGCTCCGATCCTCGCTGCCTGCTTTGTGGTCGGGCTCTCGCTCGAGCTCGGCTACAGCGACTTTGCCACCCACAAGCTGGCCTACAAGCTCAGCATCACGCTGGCCTATAGCTGCGTCGCTTGCTGTGTGCTTGTTGTTGCGTGCTGGCTCCTCATTTGGCTAGCCGAGCACGCGACCGCAGACTCGGGAGATGATTGGTCGCTCAACGCTGAGGAACGCGCTACCTGGAGAGCGTCCATGAAGGAGCGCTACGGCTCTGACGGCGGGAGCTTCTCCAGCGGCGGCTTCTCTAGCGGCGGGGGCTTCTCCAGCGGCAGAAGCTGGGGCGGAGGTGGAGGCGGTGGCGGCGGCGGCGGCGGTGGCGGCGGCGGCGGTGGTGGCGGCGGCGGTGGCGGCGGTGGCGGCTATGGAGGCGGCGGCGGCTCCAGCGGCGGTGGCGGGGCCAGCTCGTCGTGGTGACGAGAGCGCCTGTCTGACGTTGAGGACAGCTATCGGCGCGGTCAGGCTGCGGCGTGCGCTGGGATCAGCTTCCGCCCGATGATAACGGGAACGGCACAGGTGAAGTAGGCCACGATGCCGTAGATGACGCCTGGAAACGCAATGGTCTCGCTCGCGAGCACGGTCATCGCCAGACCGATGGCCAGGGCGCCGTTTTGCATGCCGACCTCAATGCCGATCGTGATGGCCTGTTGTGTAGGTAGCCGGAAGACTAGCGCGGATACGACCCCCAGCCCGATCGTTGTCATCGACAGCAAGACGATGGGAGCGCCCAGGGTGGCGAAGTTGGCGGCAACGTCTTCTCCGCGCTTGGCGATCGCGCCGACGATCAGGACCAGGAGCAGAATCGCCGCGAGCCCTTTCACGATCGACTCGGCCTTGCGTGCGCGGGCCTCCCAGCGATGTCGGATGGCCATGCCCAGCGCCAGCGGTACGCCGACAACCAAGAGGATGTTGAGCATGGTGGCTCCGATGGGCATCGAGACACGGGTGTCGGCCCCCATGAACATGTGGAGCGCCAGCCCCGTGATGAGTGGGATCGTGACCATGGTGGCAACGCCGCTCACGGCGGTCAGCGTGACGCTGAGCGCCGTGTCTCCACGCGCCAGATTGCTGTAGAGGTTCGAGGAAGGCCCACCCGGACACGCCGTCAGGAGCACCAGGCCGACCGCGAACTCCGCCGAGAGCCCGAAGAGCAACGCGATGCCGAACCCGACGGCCGGGAGCACGCAGAGCTGGTTGATCAAGCCGATGATGACCGCTTTCGGGTGCACCAAGACGCGCTTGAAGTCGGCGGTCGTGAGCCCGAGCCCCATCGCCACCATGATGACGGCGAGTGTAAACGGGATGAAGACTTTGACGATCGTCTGTGCGTCCATCCCGCGACGTTGCGCGAAAACGCCAGCGCCGACAAGGCCACCGGCTCGGTTCGCTGGCGCGTAGAGCGAGCTTAGCACCGAGCTCTTCCTGTGGCTCACAAATGGATGCGCGGGGCTGTTGGCCACGGCGGCGGCAGCGAACCACGACCGATGCTTGACCTATCAAACAACGAGTGTTTACGTTGGTATCGGATTAACCGATACCAACGTAAACACCATGTTGCCCCTTCCGACAATCAAAGCGTTCGATGCATGGCTCGCTGCTCGGTCTCTCCAGCTCGATGCGACGCTCGTCGGTGGTTCTGCGTTAGCCTTGCTCGGCGTGATCGATCGCCCGACTCGCGACTTCGACATCTTGGACCCAGAGCTGCCTGTCGAGGTCGCCGCAGCGGCCGCAGAGTTCGCTATACACATCGCACGCGAGGGCATCGAGCTCGGCGCAGACTGGCTGAACAATGGACCCATCCAGCTGGCCGCCATTCTACCGGCTGGCTGGCAGCACCGCCTGCGGCAGGTGTTTGTAGGCGAAGCCGTGACACTGACGACGCTGGGCCGCGACGATCTACTCAAGACAAAGCTGTTCGCGCTCTGTGACCGCGGCACTGACTTGCTCGACTGCGTAGCTCTTGCCCCGTCGGCGGCCGAGCTTGATGCGGCCACGCGCTGGGTCGCTGGGCGCGACACCCACACCGGCTGGTCCGATCATGTCCACGCCGCGCTCGCGGATCTAGCACAGAGGCTCGGCCATGGCCTTTAGGCGCGCACAGGCACTGGGAGAGCGCCCAGACGCGGCTTCACTCACCAAGGACATGGTGGGCGTGGGAATGAACTTCGGCGGGACGCCGAATGTCTGGGCGCCTATTGAAGACACGCTGGTGCATGCGTCAGCGCTTGGCATGGACGATGACGACCTGCGCGTGCTCGCGGTCCTGACAACCTGGCTTGGCGTGCACCATGCACGGTTGAACGCCGACCGTCTGTTGCGCGCTGTCTCCCAAGACAACTCCGAGCGGGTGCGTGGATACTGGTCTGCCATCGGTCAGTGGCTTTCACATGACCGACGCTTTGCCAGACTTTCGAAGCTGCACAGCGGAACACGGGTCGACCTCTTGCACGTGGGCACCAACTTTCAGGTCGCGCGCAACGGTGAGGACGAGCGCTTCGCAGGCACCGCCCTACGCGCACCGGCGACAACCCTCCGCGACCGTCCGGCTGATGTACTCGCGCCCGCCGTGCTCGCCCGCCGCCACGCCGGCTATCGCAACCGGGTCCTGCTCGGACCGACGTGGCGAGCGGATGTCTGGACGGCGCTCGAGCGCGACCCAGACTTGAGCGCGGCCGAGGCGGCGCGCCAAGCCCGGTGTGGGTTTGCAACTGCATGGCAGGCGGTTGCAGACTTCCGGCTGGTCCAAGGCGTAAGCGCAAAACCCCAACCAGAGTCGGTGTCGATTCCACTGGACGCTCACGCCGGCTGAGTGGGGTGGTGGGTTGCGATCTGCGTGCCTTGCATTGCGGCCGCGCCTTGGATTGCGGCCCGCCGCCCGTTGCCTGTTGTCCGTTGCCCATTGCCAGACGCGACACGTGTGCTATCGCACCGAAGGCGATGTCACAGCGCCCGCGCGACGCGGGTCCGAATCCATCGCAGCCGCCATGACTGAGAGTCATCCGAAGAAGCGCCCGTCAGGGCTCGGCCCCATCGGGCTACGGGTCCCTGTGCTCATCGAGGAACGCGACAACGGCGACGTGTGCATTCGCGCCGTTGCCGACCCGACGCTCGCGGCTGTCCGCGGGGTGGAAGCCGCCGCGCGCGACGAACACATCGTGGCCCTGCCGACCTACTTGGCCGAGTCGCCGGCCGCACTCATGCCGCGCTTTGCGGTCAGTGGTGAGGTGAGTCTCGAGGTCGTCGAGGTGCCGGTGACGCTGACGTGGGTCCCGCGACAGCTGCAAAAGACGATGCCGCTCGGCGTCCCGTGCGTCGTGATCGCTGACGGCGAGGCACGCTGGGTCCTCGCGCCGCTCATCGGCCATGTGGTCTGGGTCGGGCCGGGCGAGGATCTGCACGCCGAGGTGGCCAAGGACATCGGTCGCATTCTAGCGGCCAAAGAGACCTCGCCGACCGAGCTCGAAGACCTGATCGTTGGGCGACCGCTTCGGCTTGAGCACGTCGACATCACCATCACCCGGCCCGAGCGCGGCGCGGTCAGCGAGCTGGGACAAAAGCAGCGTCGCGCACAAGACGCCAAGCGACGACATGACGCCAAGGCGCTGCTCCGCGAGGTTGGCAACCGCGTTCCGCTGCCCGATCCAGACGCGTTCTTCGGCCGCGAAGCAGAGCTCGGCATGCTCGCAGACGTGATGACCGGCACCACCCGCCTCAGCAGCGTCGTCATCGGTGCTGCCGGGGTCGGCAAGAGCGCGCTCATCCGGGCGGCCGTCGCATCGAAGATGACGGTCTATGCGACCTCGAGCGCCCGCATCGTGGCCGGCCAGAGCTTCTTTGGTCAGTGGCAGGAGCGGCTGGCCGAGGTCCTTGATGCCGCCGAGCTCCTCGACGCGGTCCTCTGGTTTGACGACCTGATCGAGCTCCTAGGCGGCAAAGACGAGGGCCAAGACTTCGCCGGGGTCATCCGGCCCTACCTCGATGACCGCCGGGTCCGGCTTGTGTGTGAGCTGCATCCTGACAAGGCGCGGGTCGCTGAGTCCCGACACATCGGCTTCTACAGCGCGCTGCACCCGGTGCGACTCAACCCCACGTCGAGCGCCGAGACCCTCGAGCTCCTCCGCAGCGTGGTCGACCGCCAAGCGCGCACCGAGCCCCATCGCCCGACCCTTGCCAGCGACGCCATCGCACCAACGCTCGCCCTGGTCGAGCGCTACCTCCCCTACCGCGAGCTGCCCGGCAAGGCGTTGCGCGTCGTCGACGACCTGCGCGCTTGGTACGAGCAGCGTCACGCCACCCGGCGCGGTGCGGCGGCTGACGCCCAACATCGGGTACAGCTCGCCGACGTCTACGCGGCGTTTGCCCAGCGCACGGGCATCCCCGAGTTCCTGCTGCGCGACGACACCGCCCTGAAGTTCGCCTCGATCAAGGACACCTTGGCGCGCTCGGTCATTGGCCAGGACGCTTCCATCGAGGCTGTCGCCGAGACCATCTGCGTCGTCAAAGCGCGCCTCCAGCCCGACGGCAAGCCGCTGGCGAGCTTCCTCTTCGTCGGGCCAACGGGCGTCGGCAAGACCGAGGTCGCCAAGACCCTGGCCGCGTTCCTCTTTGGGCACACCGACCGCCTCGTGCGCTTTGACATGAGCGAGTTTGCCGACCCGCTCGCCGCCGATCGTCTCATTCGCGGCACCGACCGCGACGAGGGGCTGCTGACCCGCGCCGTGCGCCGCCAGCCCTTCGCCGTCATCCTGCTCGACGAGATCGAAAAAGCCGACACCGCCGTCTTCGACCTGCTGCTTCAGGTCCTCGGCGAGGCGCGCCTGAGCGACGCCAAGGGCAAGACCGCGCACTTTCACAACGCCATCATCATCATGACGTCCAACCTAGGCGCGGCCGACAAGAAGGCACGGCTTGGCCTAGCTCGTGGCGGCAAGAGCGACGACGCCGACTACTACCGGCGCCAGGTCACCCAGCGCTTCCGGCCGGAGCTCGTCAACCGCCTCGACCGCGTCGTCGCCTTCAATGCGCTTGGGGCTGACGCGCTCCGTCGCGTGGCCGACCTCGTCGTGCAGAAGCTCGCCCGCCGATCCGGACTGACCGCACGCGGCGCCGAGCTCACCGTCAGCGCACCCGCCCTGGACCGCCTTGCCGCGGATGGCACAAGCCTCGACCTGGGCGCCCGTCGCCTGCGCCGCAGCCTCGAGCACGCGCTGATGAGCCCGATCGCCGCCAAGCTCTCGGCCCTCGGCGCCGAGACGGGGAGCGTGGACGTCGTGGTCGACGTGGACGGCGATGGCGCAGTGACCATCGACTACCCGAAGCGCTCGAAGACCGATGATCGCGCAGGCAGCGTGGGCCTCAATAAACTGAGCGACGCCCGGCTCGACATGGCGAAGGTCATCCACAGCGACGACATGGCCGCGATCCGCGATCGCCTGTCGTATCTCCAAGCCCAGCTCGCCTACGGGAAAAAGCCTAAGGGCCGCGACAAGAACGACCCGCGCCATGCCGCTCAGCTGGTTGCGCAGCACCAAGAGCACCACCGGCTCACGGAGGTCTTAGCCAGGCTCGATGCACCCTACACCGACGTCTGTGACGCCGAGGAGCTCCTGCTGACGGCCTATGTCGCCGACGAGCCGCTCGAGCCATTCCTTGTTGCGCATGAGCCACTGGAGCAGCGATTCAACGCCGCCCACTTCCATGCGCTGCTCGCGCTGCAGCCGCAACCCAAGAGCATCTGGCTCTTCATCCGCGAATACTACAACAAGCCCATGCTCGATGATTGGCTCGGTGGCTTGCTGAGTGCTGCAGACACGCTTGGGTGGAAGGTCAGTGGCCACATCGATCGCGACACCCTCCTGCCGGATGAGCAGACCGTGGGCCCCGGGCTCACGTTCGGTCCGCTGCGCGACGCGCCGGCCCTACGCGCCTGGCTGAGCGCACGGGAGAGCCCTGGCCAGGCGCTGGTGCTCAACGTGCGCGGCGCCGGCGCCGCCTACGTGATGGCGCTCGAGGACGGCCTGCACCGCCACAACGATGGTTCGGATCCAAACGACAGCTGGTTCATGAACGCGACCATCATGGCGTACGGCGATCCGCCGGCACTCGTGGACTGGGCCAAGGTCGTCTCGTCAAGCCGCGCCGCACCACCAAAGCTCGCTGCTCTTGCCGCGACTCGGCCGCTCCGCGTCATCGACCGCGACGCGCGTAAGATGCGCGTGCCGAGCGCCGGAGCCGTCCCGTACGACGCCCAACACTACTGGACGCACCACACCCAGTGGTCTCTCCCTGCCCTCCTGCAGCTCATCGAGAGCGACCGGTTCCCATCGGCGCTGCAAGCAACGATGCTCAACCGTGGTCCGGAAGGTGACGCATGAGCGGGCAGCGCTTCAACGCCACGATTCCGTGCTTTGTCCGCCGCGAGGGGCAGAGCGTCTGGATCCAAACCCTTGGGCTTGGTCGCTTCAACCAGCACGTCCATGCAGGCCACGAGAACAAGGCCAAGCAGCGCCTCCGTGACGCCATACGGCGGGAGACGAAGTCGCTGACGGCCACCGAGCGCATGCGCTTTGAGATGGCCCGCGGACTCCAGCTAACCCTTCACACGACCGACCTCGCTGTGCGCGCCGAAGGCGGTGGCAAGCGCAAGTTCTACGGCACCTACCCCATGCTTAGCGCCCTTCGCTGGACCACGCCGACACGCGCTGAGCGCATCATGTATCACCCCTACGACCAAGATGCGTGGTTCGTAGTGCGCGACGAGGTCTCGGCTACCGACCAAGTCAAAGCCTACCTCCAGCACCGCTTTGCGCCGCTCGACGACTCGACCATCGAGGCGATGGCCGTCGAAAAGAAGCGGGTAAAGCTAGCGGCCGTGTCGCTGCACCTCGAGTCCAAGGGGCTGCTCGACGACGTGCAGAAGCGTCTCAAGGACCTCAAGGACCCGCTCGCGGCGCTCTTGGGTGCCAAGCAGGGCGGCGGCGGACTGAAGGTCCTCAGAGACATTGGCGACAACCTCAGCCGCAAGGCAGCCGACGGCGTGCTCGACGGCGGCACGCCCCGCGGGCCCTTACGAAAGGAGCTCGACCGCTTGCTCTCCGGCAAGCTCAAGCGCTCGGTCCTGCTTGTGGGGCGCTCGGGCGTCGGTAAGACCACCGCGGTGAAGCGCTGGGTCATGGATCTGCTCGACGCCGACGACTATCCGTCTCACCAGAACCTCGACCGCTGCCATCAGGTCTGGCAGGTCGGCGGACGCCGCATCATCGCCGGCATGTCGCGCGTCGGCGAGTGGGAGCAGCGCGCTGTCGATCTGCTCGCCGACACCAAGAAATCGAAGTCGATCCTTTACGTCGACGACATCCACACCTTCGCCAGGGTTGGCCAGAGTCAGCAGAGCGAGCGCAGCCTCGCCGACTTCTTTCGCGGCCCCGTCGCTCGCGGCGACGTCACGATCGTGGGCGAGCTGACTGCCGAGGGGTTCGAGCAGCTGGCGGCCGAGGCGCCTGGCTTCGCCGATGCCTTCACCATCGTCCAGGTCGCAGAGCCGAGCGCCAACGAGACCCTGGCGATGATGATCGGCGCAGTCCGAGAGCTTGAGCTGTACAGCGAGGGGCTCACGGTCGACCCCGACGCCTACCGAACGATCCTATCGCTCTGCGACTCGCTCTACACCCACCGTGCGTACCCCGATAAAGCCCTGGCGCTACTCCGTGGCGCGGCAGGCGAGTGCGTCGGTCAGGGCGACCTGGTGGGTGGTGAGTACATGGCAGAGCTCGCCACCGACGACGTCATCAAGCATGTCTCCGCCCAGACCGGCGTGCCCGATGTCCTGCTGCGGTCTGACACCCCGCTAACACTCGAGACCGTCACCCGCCAGCTCGAGCGCTACGTGATGGGCCAGCCCGTCGCCACCCGGGCAGCCGCTGAGCTCATCCTGACGATCAAGGCCAACCTCTGCGCGCCAGGCCGGCCCTGGAGCGTCATGCTCTTCACCGGTCCCACCGGCACGGGCAAGACCGAGCTCGCCAAGAGCATCGCAGCCTACCTCTACAGCGACGACAAGCGCCTCATCCGCTTTGATATGAGCGAGCTCTCGGGCCCTGACGCCCCAGGTCGCCTCATCGGCCACCGCTATGCCCCCGAAGGCCTGCTGACCGAGCGCGTCCGGGAGCAGCCCTTCTCCGTCGTCCTGCTCGACGAGATCGAAAAAGCGCACCCCAGCGTGCTCAACCTCTTCCTGCAGCTCTTTGACGAGGGCAAGCTCACGGACGCTGCCGGCCGCGTGACCGACTTCACCCACACCGTCATCGTCATGACGTCCAACCTGGGCTCCAAGCGCGGGGCCAAGGTCGGCTTCGGCGACGGCGCCAACGAGGTGCTGCTCGACATCGACCGGGCTGTCCGGCGCCACTTCCCGCCCGAGCTCTTCAACCGCATCGACCACGTGCTGCCCTTCTCACCGCTCGACGATGACGTCGCCCGTCGCATCGCCGGCAAGGAGCTGGCCAGACTCTTCGGCCGTCGCGGCCTCGTCGACCGACACATCTTCGCAAGCGCGAACCGCTCGCTGGTGGAGCACGTCGCTGCGGTCGGCTTTGACGCCCGAGACGGTGCGCGTGCGCTCAAGCGCTTCATCGAGCGCGAGGTCGCCGCGAAGCTGACCGAGGCGATCGCTGGACAGGCAAGTGCTGAGCTGCGGCGCTTTCAGCTCTATCTCCGGCAAGGCACCCCTCCAAAGGTCGCACTCCACATCGAAGCCTTGCGGGAGACGGACGCCATCGTCGCGGAGGAGTCCGCCATCGCCAGCCTTGAAGCGCTCGATCTGGTGACGCTGCAGGCCGAGATCCCGACGGCCATCGCCTTCATCGACGCGCTGCTCGACCGACCCGCTCTGGCGGAGCTCTCGGCGACCCTGCGAGAACACCTCACCGACTACAACCTCGGCGACAGGGGCGGCGTCGACCAGATCGTCAACCTCGAGGCGATGCGCGGCGAGCTCGCTGAGATGAAGCGAACGCTGGAGGTCCAACAGGAGGTCGTTGCACCGGATGAAGCCGAGGTCTTGGAGCGCCTGCACTTCTCGCAGCTCCAGACCCACGAAGAGCGACGCTTCTTAGGGGCCCGACGTGTCCGCCTCTTCGCTCCGAGCTTTCGCCCGCGCGACCGCCGACTCGACCGCGACGAGCTGCTCTCGTGCTTTGCGGAGCTGCACTTCCTCGAGCGTGCGCTGACGCTGGCCCCCGATCCGCGGCAACACGCCGTCCTCGTCACGCTGACGCGCATCGGCTCACCGTCGAGCAAGCGCCGCTTCGGCGCGGCGCGCGAGGGGCTGCTGACCTGGCTCGCGACCGCCTACGCGACCGGCCGCGGGGAGCTGCTGGCAGTGAGCGTCGATGACGGCGAACAGGTGCTGCACGGCACGTCGGCCGATCAGTTTGCTGGCGCCCTCGCCACGCTCCCGAGCGCGCAGACCGTCGTGCTTCAGATCGCTGGACTGTGCATCTACGACGTCCTGTCGACCGAGGCCGGCTGCCACTTGCGACAGGCGCTATCGACAACACCGGAGATCGTCCGGGTGGATGTGCTGCCCGTCGCCGCCGCGTCTGGCGTTGAGCGCGACGCCGATGAACTCAGCGCGGCCGCTAAGCACCTGGCGGTGCTGGACGATGCCGCACATGCCTTCGCCGAGGCGCTTGAGCGCGGCGACGATCCGCTGCCGTCGAACCCGCGCTCGCTGCTGCCGGTGATTCGTCGCTACCGGTACGACCCAGATCCGGGCGGCCGCGCCAGCGAGTGCATCATCGAAGACTACGCGACGCTGCAGGTTGAAAAACGCACCGTTGGCCACCTCCGGGACGGTCTAGCGCGCATCTGGCGCAGGTCGCTGGGCCGGGCAGGCGCGCCTGAGCAGACGGCAAACGACCGAGGTGACGCCCATGGGTAAGCGCACGCTCAGGGTCTACCTGACGACCCATGACGACGGTCGTGTCTCGGGACATCTCCTGCCCAGGACTCAGGGACTCTTCGACCCCGAGCCACCGGCGGCTTACGGCGAGTCGACCGACGCAGTCTTGCATCAGCTCGAAGCGCTGACCGGCCAGCTGCTCGCCGACTCACGCGAGCAGCTGGAGCGCATGCTCTGGGAAGAGACCTTCCAGACCCGCGCGGTGACGCTGCAGATCCACCCCCAAGCGGTCGTCAACAAGCAGCTCGTCGTGGGCAACAAGGCCGTGCCGCTGCGGGTGACTTACGCGTGGTCAAAGGTCGAGGGCGGGGGCTTTCGGGTGATGCTGCCGCGCTTTGGTTGGCGCATCATTGTCGAGTCGCTGGAGCTCGCACCCGACGTGCTCGCGAACGCGGTCTCTGCCGGACTCGTTGGAGAAGACGCACGTTGGCTCTTCGAGTTTCGACGCCAGGGCAACGAGCGCGTCATCACGTGGGAGCCGGACTTGCTGCGCGACCTCGATCCCTACACGACGCGGCGGGAAACCGATGCCGACCAGCCCGTGCTGCAGGCGATCGCTGTCGACCTCGTCCACGAGCTCAAGCGCAAGCGCCTCGACGCCGTGATCGGCGACCTTGGCTGGTCCGAGCACGCCCACCTGATGTGGCTTGAGCCACCGGAGTCCCTGCTGCTTGTTGGCCCCAGCGGGGTCGGCAAGAGTGCCTGGGTGCGTGGGTTGCCGCGGTTCCTTAAGGCCTTGGCTGCAGAGCGCGACGCAGACGGTGACGAGGTACCCAAGGTCTGGTCCACCACCGCCGACCGGGTGGTCGCCGGGATGGCCTATCTGGGCCAGTGGGAAAAACGCTGCCTCGATCTGGTGGAAGAGCTCGCCTACGAAGGCGACTACCTTCACTTTGGAGACCTCTCCGGGCTCATTCGCTCGCGTGGTCACTCCGCAATCGCCGACCTCCTGCTGCCAGCGGTGATGAACGGGTCGATCAGCCTCATCACCGAGGCGACGGAGGCGGAGCTTGAGCGGGCGCGCACCAAGGCCCCGGCGTTCGTCGCATGCTTTCGGGTGATCCGGCTCAGCGAGCCCTCACGCGATGTGCTGCCGGCGATGCTTGCAAGCTACCTTGCGAAGCGCCGCCGCGGTCTAAGCCTTCATCCGCAAGCATGGCGTCGCTTGATCCAGTTCCTTGCGGCGTTCGAGCGAGACCGCAGCTTCCCCGGCAAGGGCATCCAGTTCCTGGAGTGGCTCGCCACCGAGGTCGGCGGCGCACCGAAGCGGGATGGCGATGCCGCAGGTGGCTCCAGCGACGCCCGTCGTCAACGCCAGCTCGACCCACGCGACATCACGCGGCTGTATGCAAAGCGCTCCGGGCTTCCCGAGGTCCTCATCAGCGATGAGCACGCCGCTGGCGCTGAGGTACTCGCTGAGGCCCTGCGAGAGCGAGTGATCGGCCAGCTCGACGCGTGCGCCGCGGCAGGACGGGCCCTCGCTCGCTTCAAAGCCGGCATGAATGACGCCGACAAGCCCCTGGCCACCCTCTTCTTCGCGGGCCCCACGGGCGTCGGCAAGACCGAGCTGGCCAAGGCGATCGCGGCAACCCTGTTTGGCGACACCAAGCGGCTGATTCGGCTCGACATGAGCGAGTACCAGCTGCCCGGCTCGGCCCAGCGCCTGCTGCGTGTCGGTCGAGGCGTCTCGAGCCTGGCACAGCAGGTCCGTGAGACCCCGCTCTCGCTGGTGCTGCTCGATGAGATCGAAAAAGCCGACGATGAGGTCTTCGACCTTCTGCTGGGGCTGCTCGGCGA
>CALHXW010000352.1 GCA_938040325.1 uncultured bacterium
CGGTGTCCGAGGGCCCGTGGGCCAAACTCCGAGCCCCCTTGGAACCAGGCAACAACATCGCCGCACGCAAGGCGCTCGGCGGTGGCGGCGTAGATGTCATCAGGCGCGCTAACCGTGAGGCTCTCGTGCCGTTTGAGGGCCAGGTCGACCGCGCCATCAAGCGCGGTGGCCGAGTACACGGGCCCGAGGCTGTCGCTGGTGATGGCGCGTGTCGTGGGCGTGCCGGTCAGCGACCAGAGGCCGTGATAGGCAGCGCCAATCGCCGTGCCGCTGTCTTCGGCGGCCGGCACGATGTGCACGTTGGCGAATTCCAAACCTGGCTCGCGGAGGAGGCGTTCGTTGGCGACGCTGTTGAGAGCGACCCCGCCAGCCAAGCAGAGGTTTGCCGATCCGCCGAGCACCTGAGCGCGCGCGGCAAGCTGCAGCCACCCCTGCTCAAGCGCAGCCTGCACAGACGCAGCAAGATCCGCGTACGCGGAGGCATTGTCAGGCCAGCGAGCAGACGTGCGAAACCGAGAAGCCGCAGCCTGGCTAAAAACAAAGCGCCCCTCACCCGCCCCAGTCGCTACACCCCTACCCATCCCCGCACCCACTAGAAACTCCGACGTCGGAATCGCCGCGGCTCCGTGGGGCGCGAGCCCCATGACCTTGCCGGCAGAACTCCAGTGGCCAAAGATCTGCTGGGCGACCGACTGGTACATCGTCCCAAGGCTGCACCAACCCATCATCTGGGGTTGCCAGGGCTCCGTCTCCACGCCCCGCTGCAGCGGCAGTTCGGCTGCGTTCTTCTCAAGCGGAGTCAGGCCTCCGGTGAGGCTGGCAGCGTAGATGGACGCCGTCTCGCGGCCGGTAGCCCCGGGTAGCAGGGTTGCGCGCTCGGCGTCGGTCAGGGCTTCGACGGGGCTACCGAGCCCGTCGGCAACGACCACTACGGCGTCGCTGAAGCCAGAGGTGGCGTACGCGCTGATGGCGTGGGCGTAGTGATGTGAGATCGTCGTCAGCGGCACCCCGGCAGCGGCGAGGCGCTGCTCAAGCCAGGGTGCTGGCGCCGGTCCATGGAGCGGACAGAGCACCGCAAGCGCGACGTCTTCGAGGGCAATGCTGGCGGACGCGAGCGCGACGTCGAGCGCCAAGAAAGGCGCTGCGGGGTCGAGGATAGCGCGCTTCTCACGGGTGAGGCGCTCTTCTTGGATGGCGACGACCAGCTCGCTGCCGCGGAGCAAGCAGACCGCGCCGTTGTGGGACGCCGCGATGCCTAGGATCCACGGCCTGCTTGGCAGGTCAGCCGCCACCATCAGCCCTTGACGCCGCCTGCGGTGAGGCCTCCGACCAGGTGCTTCTGGAGCGCGTAGAAGAGCGCCATCACGGGGATGCTCGTCAAGATGGCGCCGGCCGCGAACTTGCCCCACTCGGTCTGGTGCTCGCCGACGAATCGCTGGAGAGCGACCGGAAGCGTGAAGAGCTCTGCGTCGTTCATGAACGTCGCGGCGAGAATGAACTCGTTCCACGCGGTCATGAACGAAAAGAGCGCGGTCACGGCGAGCGCGGGCTTCGCGAGCGGCAACACGACACGATAGAAGATGGTCCAGCGGTCGGCGCCGTCGATGAGCGCCGCTTCCTCGAGCTCTTTGGGGATGGTGTCGAAGTAGCCTTTGAGCATCCAGGTCGAGAACGGAATGGCGGTGGTCGAGTAGACGAGCACCAGGCCGAGCAACGAGTCGAGAAGGCCCGCGACGTCGAGCAGGATGTAGAGGGGAATCATCATGACGACGCCAGGGAAGATCTGCGTCAAGAGAAACCCCGTCAGCGCGACCTGGCGCCCAGGAAAGCGGAAGCGCGAAAACGCGTAGGCTGCCGTTGTCGAGAAGAAGACGCCGACAAACATGGTCGCGCCCGAGACGATGAGGCTATTTTTGGCCTGGGTCCAAAAGCCCTCGGCCCCGGTGATCGCCGCGAAGTGCTCCCAGGTGACGTCGGTGGGAAAGGGGTTCGGGTCGGCTGAGAGAGCCTGCCCTGGCGAGAGCGCTGTCTTGACGACCCAGAGGATCGGGTAGAGCGCCACAATCGACGCAAGGATGAGGATCAGGTGAGGCCAGGTCTGGGCCCACCACGAGGGCTTGCCGCCGAGGCCGCCGGTGTCTTGCGATACGCCACCCATCACAAGACCTCCTCGGCGCGCTTAGCGGCGCGGACGCTGATGACCGACCAGCCAAGCAAGAGCACGAAGATGAGTGCCGCGTAGGCCGCGGCGTAGCCGAACTGGTCCTGACGGGCGAACGCCCAGCGGTAGGCTTCGCTGATGAGGATATCGGTGGAGTTGTCGGGCTCGCCGGCGCTGACGAGGTAGACGATGTTGAACTGGTTGAACGTCCAGACGATGCCTAGCAGCACGGCTGGGACAAGGGCCGGTCGAAGCAGCGGCAGCGTGACGTGACGAAAGCGCTGCCAGCCAGATGCGCCGTCGACAGCCGCGGCCTGATAGAGGTCTTTGGGGATCGACTGGAGTGCACCCAGGCAAACCACCATCATGAAGGGGAAGCCGAGCCACGCGTTGGTGCAGACGTTGGCAAAGAATGCCGTGCCGGTGTTGGAGAACCAGCTGATGCCGTCAAGACCGAGCCCTTCGAGCATGCCGTTGATGGCGCCGTATTGCTTGTGGAACATGCCCTTCCAGATGAGGGCCGTGATGTAGTTGGGCACCGCCCACGGCAGGATCAGCAGCACCCGGTAGACAGGCTTGAGGCGCAGGAGTGGACGGTTGAGCAGGATCGCCAGAAAGAGCCCGATCGCGACGTGCAGCGCCACGTTCACAGCGGTCCACAGCACGGTGATGAGCAACGCGTAGTAGAACGAGAGCGGCTCAAAGACGTCGTAGTCGCCGGCACTGAGGATGTCGCCGAAGTGAGCCAGACCCACGAAGGTCCAGTCGCCGTCTTTGTGGGCAAAGAAAGCCAGGACGAGACCGACAACGAACGGAACCACGACCAGGATGGTGGTTGTCACCATCGCCGGGGCGATCCAACGCCAGCCCATGAGCGCAAGCTTACCCTCGCCGCGTCGCCGGACAGCGACAATGCCTCGGAAGATAAGGGCGATGAGGCCTAGCAGGAGGCCGGCGGCGAGGATGATGAAGGGGAGCGGCGAGCTCTCAGCGGGCTGCGGACGCGAGATGGCGCTGTGACGACGCGCGGCAGCGACCGAGGCGCCGGCACCATCGGTGTCGCCGCGCAGGAGCTTGCGTAGCGCGAGGTCTCCTGGCTCCCAGACGAGGCGCATCTCAGGGCGGCTGTCCATGGGCTTGGTGGTGGCGCGCTGGGCTAGGAACGCGGCGAGGACCTTGTCGTTGTTGAGGCCCTCATCGAGCCACGCGTCCTGGGTCGCGACGAGCTGACGACCATCCCGACCACGGCGGATGGCCTCAGCGGGCGACGTGAGCCAGCGGACGAGGGACTCGGACCGTGCGACGCGCTCCGGCGGGCTCTCGTAGCCCGAGATGAAGGCGGCTTCGATCGTCAGAAAGGGCCGTGCCGGCAGGCCCGTCGCGCTGACGGTTGGCAAGGGCGCGATGGCCCACGGGACGCCGTCAGCGATCTCGCCGAGAAACCACGGGCCATTGATGACCATGGCGGCTTTCTTGTTGTTGAAGAGCGACGCGACCAAGGCACCGGTGACCTCCTCAGGCACGAACGCCTGGCGCTGAAGCTCTGCCACGAAGTCGAACGACGCGATCGCGCCCTGCCCTGCGAACCCCTGCTGGCCCTGCGCATCTGGCTCGAAGAGCGTTCCGCCGTAGCCGAAGTACCACGCGGCGTGAAAGTAGAACGACTGAGCCATGTACGCGAGCGGGTAGATGTCTCTCGCCTTGAGCTCCGCGCCGAGCGCCAGCAGCTCGTCGGTGGTGGCGGGCGGCGTCTCGATGAGGTCGGTGCGATAGAAGAGGGCCGTGCTCTTGAAGTTTAGTGGCGCGCCCCAGAGCTCCGGCGCCGGGTCCGGCACCGCATCGGATGCAGGACGCGCCGCCCGCAGTGACGCGAGCGTCTCAGCAAAGAACCGGTCCTCACCGCCGATCGCCTCGGGATTGAGCGCGCGAATGTGGCCCGACGCAGACCAGCCGCCGACACGCTCATGGGCAAAGATGAAGACGTCGGGCCCATTTCCGCGCGGGATGGCGCTCTGGAGCTTCGACGCCAACGCCTCGTTGGGAATCGCCAAGACCTCGACCGGGGTGCCGTCCGCACTCTCGATGAAGGCAGCGACCGAGGCCTTGAGCGCTGCTTCTTCGGCTCCGCGGTAGCTGTGCCAGAGCACCAACGGGCCGTCTGTCTCCGCTTGGGCCTCTGGCGCCCAGACGCCCACGACCAGGGCGAGCAGGAGCAAGACGCGCGTCATGCCGGGTCAGGCGAGTGGAGCGTCTCGCCTCCGGAAGCCGCAAAGAGATGGGCGTGCTTGAGGTCGATGGAGACAGCGACTGTCTCACCGGCCGCTGGCAGCGATGTGGCGCCTGTGACCTGGACGACGAGCGGACCGATACCTGAAGCCGCCGGCGGGTCCACATGGACCATCGCCTCCCAGCCCATCGGCTCAACGACACTGACAACGCCGTCGACCGTGCCCTCGCCTGGCTCGGCGAGGGTGAGAGAGTGAGGCCGGATTCCGATGCCGCAGCTGCCCTCGTCGCGGTTGGCAGCCCACGCCTCTGGAGCGAGCAGCGTGACGCCACCAAGCGTGAACTTGCCGTCGCGGAGCGAGCCGTCCACGATGTTCATCGCCGGTGAGCCGATAAAGCCCGCGACGAAGCGATTTGCCGGTCGGTGGTAGAGCTCGAGAGCAGGCCCGACCTGCTGCAGGACGCCGCGCTCCAGGACCGCGATTCGGTTGGCCAGCGTCATGGCCTCAACCTGGTCGTGCGTGACGTAGACCATGGTGGTGCCGAGGCGCCGATGAAGGGCTGCGAGCTCAGCACGCATCTTCACGCGCAGCGCAGCGTCTAGGTTTGACAGCGGCTCGTCGAAGAGAAAAGCGGTCGGGCGGCGGACGATAGCCCGGCCCATCGCGACCCGCTGCCGCTGACCTCCCGAGAGCGCCTTCGGACGGCGGTCGAGCAGCGCGTCGATGCCGAGCATTCGGGCGGCTTCGTGGACGCGGTCGGCAATGAGGCTCTTGTCGGTTTTGCGAAGCTTCAAGCCGAACGCCAGGTTTTGGCGGACGGTCATGTGGGGGTAGAGGGCGTAGCTCTGAAAGACCATGCCGATGTCGCGGTCTTTAGGCGGCAGCGTGTCGACACGGCGACCGTCCATGTGGATGGTGCCTTCGGTGACCGACTCGAGACCGGCAATCATGCGGAGCGTGGTGCTCTTGCCGCAGCCTGACGGCCCCACCAAGACCAAGAACTCGCCGTCCGCTACGTGCAGGTCGATGCCCTTGACGACATGGACGTCGCCGTAGCGCTTGTGGACGGCTTTGAGCTCGACGTTGGCCATGGCTGTCAGGCGTCTCCGAACACGACCGTCAGGGTCTCCGGACCCGTCAGGTGCACGTAGCGGTTGTCGCGCTGTTCCCATTCCTGCGCCGACCCGGCGCCATCGCGCACCAGCTTGAAGCTGTAGACGAGGCCGGCAGGGAGCGTCAGCGTCAGCGCCTGGCCACCGCCGGGCTGAGCGGCGAACTTCGGCGCCTTGGCGGGCTGCCAGTGACCGAGCTCCGGACCGGCGCCGACCAGCCGCAGAGGCGCGGTCTCGGTCGTCTCGACCTTCAGCGTTGTGGTCGCTTGCCCCGCCTTGAGGATGCGCCGGAAGTCACCGGCCACGGTGCAGGTTGAGGACCCGCGCGGTGTCTGGCAGTCCGCAGGTCGCTGGGTCGCTGCGTCGGCGATGTCGTCAGGCCAGGAGATGGCGTACGAGCCGACCGGACCACGGCGGTAGGTCACGAGCGTGGCGCGCGTCTCCGCGATGCGGGACCAAACGATCGTGTGGGGCCCGAGGAGCTCAATACGGGTGGCGCCGGTGCTCAGCGCTGGGTCCGCGCGACGCGCCTTGAGCGTGTCGATAAGCTCTGGCCCGGCGCCGCTGAGGCCGCCCTTGCCGACCAGCGTCCAGTCCATGAACGCTCGGTTGGCGGGCTCGCTGGCACCGTTGAAGCCAAGCTCCGTCCCCCAGGTGATCGACGGCGTGCCGCGAAGTCCGCTGAGCAGCATGACGGCAGCGCTCATCTCACCAGAGCCGTCGCAGATGCTCAACACGCGCGGCAAGTCGTGGTTGTCGAGCAGCGTCACGGGCATGAAGCGCTCCGGGTAGAGTCGGTCGAGCGAGAGCATCGCGCCGAGCCTGCCCGGGTGCTGTCCGCGGCAGACGACATCGAGCAGCGCGTAGTGAGTGGCGAAGTCAAAGAGCGCGTCGAACCCGCCATCGCGCGCGACCTGTGCAAGCTCAACGGCGTCGCCTGAGAAGTGCTCGCCGAGGGCGGCGAAGCGTGCGCCCCGAGCGTTGGCATGCGCTCGGAGCTCGTCGTTGAAGCGTCGCCAGAACGCCCGCGGCACATGCTTGACCGCGTCGAGTCGGAACCCGGCAAGGGCGCCGGCCGTGCGGTCGACCCAGCTCTTGGCGGCATCGATGAGGTACGCCGCGACGGCCGGGTTGTCCTGGTCGAGGTCGGGCAGGCCGTGGACGTCGTGGTCGACGAGCTGCTTCGCGTCGTTCCAGTCGGTGATGTCGCCCGCGCCGTGAAACCAGGAGGGCTGCTCGGTGGTCAGGGGGGCATCGTAGCCGACATGGTTGACGACGAAGTCGAGCCAGAGCCCCATCTTCATCTTCTTGAGCGCGGCGACCAGGGTCGTTAGGTCGGCATCGGTTCCAAAGCGCGGCTCGAGCGCTCTGTGGTCGGTCGTCCAGTAGCCGTGAAAAGCTCCGTGCTGCTTGCCGGCGGGACCGATGGGCTCGTCGCGCGTCGCCTGCAGCGGTGTGAGCCAGAGGCTGGTCGCGCCCAGCCCTCGGATGTGGCGCAGGTTGCCCGTCACACCCTGCAAGTCGCCACCGTGCCAGCCGATGGGACTGGCGGGCTGGACGGGCGCGGCGTTGGCCGAGCCGTCTGCGAAGCGGTCGACCATGGCAAAGTAGATGACCTCGCCCGGTGAGAACGCAGGGTGGGCGAAGCGATGAAGCCCGGTGCGCGTCGTGGGCGCCGCAGGGCGTGTCGGTCGAGTCGACGGGCGCGTCGATTCAGCCGACGCCGGGATGACCGGCGGAGCCGTCTGTGTGCTTGCAGACGCAGCCCTGCCGGTCGCGAAGAACCGGTCGACCAGCCTGGACACATCGCCGGCCAGCATGCTCGCGCCGGCCGCGATCGCGTCGTCAACGCCCTGGTGATCGTAGCGGAGGAACGCCGGGTAGTCGGTCGAGCTCGTCAGTGGCGTTGCAAGGTCGCTGCGCTTTGCAACCGTCGAGATGGCGTCGACCTCCCACCGGTAGCGACCGGAGAGACGCGAGAAGAATGTCGCCCGTGCCTCCACGAGCAGCACATAGTCCGTGCTTGAGTGCTTGGACAGCCAGCTGAGGCGCTGCGCGCTTGTGCGGAGCGCCGACAGTGAGTCGAGCTCGACCGCGACCGGCACCACCTGCAGGTTCTTGTCTCTGAGGGCGTCGGTGACGGCAGCGACCACGGCGGCAGAGGCCGGCTTGACCGTGGCGGTGTCGGCGCGGTCGACGAGCACGAGGGCGGCGATAGGCGTGGCCTCGGCCAGCTTGGCTTCCGGGACACCCTTGATGCAGCTGGGCGTGGCCAGCAGCACCGCGAAGAGCAAGGCGGTCAGCGGGCGAGTTAGAACCACGTCTCTACCTCCAGAGAAAGCACATGATGCCAGCGCTGATTGGGGCTGCCGAACTCGTTGAACTGGTCGAGGCTCTCGACGAAGCTATTGCCGAACGCGTTGATCTGACTTGAGTGCTGCAGTCCGTAGAGGAAGCGGAACGAGGGCCGTGCCCAGGCGCCCAAGCCTGTCGGCGAGAGCACAGGCCCCAGCTTAAGCTGCCAGGTGTCGCGGGTGTCGCTGTCGCCAAACTCGAGCCCCCGCGGGTCGCTCAGACCGCCGGTGGCCTGAAAGATGCTATCGGCGAAGCGACGGTAGCGATCGCCATGCGTGCTCGTCTCCCGGGCGAGGCTGGTCTCCACGAGGAAGTGCAGCGTCGGCGTGGCGTAGTAGTTGGCGCGCAAGACGGTGGAGTAGTAGGCGCGGTCGTCGTCGCTTGGCGCAATGCTGTTGTCGTCGTCCCAGTGGACACCGATGAGCACGCCCCAGACCAGGTCGAGCTTGCCTGCGATCAGCTCAAGCTGCATCTCATTGCCAATGGTGAGCACGTAGCGCTCGTCGGTGAGGTCCTTGGCGTAGATGGTGAACTCGCGGCCGCCACTTTGCT
Organism: uncultured bacterium; assembly: GCA_938040325.1. Taxonomy (GTDB): domain Bacteria; phylum Myxococcota_A; class UBA9042; order PHBI01; family PHBI01; genus CALHXW01. The sequence continues at coordinate 8,409 of CALHXW010000352.1, forward strand.
CGGTGCGGAAGTTCTCGGCGGGTCGCTTCTCGACGGACGCAAAGAGGTTGTTCCAGGTGATGGGACCGGCTCCGAACCCGAGATAGAAGAGGCCTTTGTAGGACAGATCACTGGTGGGCTCGGGCCGTGGGAAGAAGTCTTGCTGGCCCGGATTGTCGTCGATGAAGCGCTGGACGACCTCGCCGCGGATGAAGTCTTCGTAGTCAACGCCAGGCGTGACATGAGGCGCAAAGCGATTGCCGGTGACCTGGGGCTCGATGAAGACTTGGCCGCCGATGCCGATCTCAAACTTCGGCGATGGCCGCAGCCGCAGCGCAAGGCCGGCCGTTAGGATCGAGCTGTAGGCGCCGCCCCGGATGAAGTAGCCCGAGTCCCCAACGCCGACCAGCAGCTCGACATCGTCGCTCTTGTAGGTGGCGGAGAGTCCGACGGTCTCAAAGAAGAGGGCGGCTGGGCGCACGTCGTAGAGCCCAAGGTCGCCGTAGTAGTAATAGAGGGTTCCCACCTGCCAGGTGACGTCTTCAAAGAGGAGGTTACCAGCCCGGGCGTAGAGCTGACTCAGGCGGAACTGGTCGAGCCGCCCGCCGAGCACGTCGGCGCCCTGGACGCTGCCACCTTCAATCCGGGCGTGCACACTGGTCCAGACGTTCTTCTTGCCCGGGTCTTCCTGGAGCACGTCGAGCTTCAGCTCAAGCATCCCGTAGGGCCCCTCGTTGAGCAGACGCCCGTAGAGATTCCAGTAGCCGAGCTTGCCGTCGCCCCCCTGAAAGTCAGGCCGCGTCATGATGCGAAAGTAGCCACCGACGCTGCCCCGGTCGCGCTCCGCCTCAGCGAGCGCCGCAGGCGCAATCCCAACCATGCTCATCATTAGCGCGACCATCGAGAGTCGCCGAAAGATCCCGCGTAACACTGTTCCCCACTGCTGCCAGACGCGGCAGTGTCACCCAAAACGAGCAAGATTCCCAGAGCACCTCCGCCGTTTTCGATCGGCGTTCGTGTGGTCACTTGGGCTGGGAGCCGCAGTCACGCTGCGGACGGACGCGGCCTCCGTGCAGGCAGCCGCCATCGGTCATCACACGCCTTAGAGCCTCGGGTAGCACGCGCCGTCGAGGCGCCTCGCGCTGTGTGGACGGTGGCCCTCAAAGAAAGAGGCCGCTCCCCGGGTGGGAAGCGGCCTCTTTGTTGCTAGCAGGCGTCGGCCTTACTCGTCGTCGTCTTCGACCTTGAGCTTGGACTCGAACTGCGCCTTGAGAGCCGTCGCAACGTCACCGGGGACCGGCGCGTACTTCTTGAACTCCATCGTGAACTCGCACGTACCCTGCGTCGCGGACCGAAGCACGGTGGAGTAGCCGAACATCTCCGACAGCGGAATCTCAGCCTCGATGCGGGCAAAGCCGCTCTCTTCGGTCGAGCCGGCGATCATGCCGCGGCGCTGGTTGATGGTCCGGATGACCTGACCCTGGTGCTCAGCGGGGCCCTCAACGGCCAGCGTCATGACCGGCTCGAGGATGACGGGCTTCGCCTTCGGGTAGCCTTGGCGGAACGCGCCGCGGGCAGCCGCCATGAAGGCCATGTCGGAGGAGTCAACCGCGTGCGAGTTTCCGTCCTCAACCACAAACCGAATGCCCGTGACGGGGAAGCCGATGAGGCGTCCCTTGTCCATCGACATCGCGAAGCCCTTCTCGATGGCGCTCTTGAACTCGGTCGGGATGTTACCGCCGGTAACCTTCCAGTCGAACTCGAAGTCTTCGCCGCCGTCCTCGATGGGCTCCATGAAGCCAACCACGCGGCCGAACTGACCGGAACCACCCGTCTGCTTCTTATGGAGGTAGTTGAAGTCAGCGCGCTGACGCACCGTCTCACGGTAGGCCACCTGCGGCTTACCGACGTCGACCTCGCACTTGTACTCGCGCTTCATGCGCTCGATGTAGACCTCGAGGTGAAGCTCGCCCATGCCACAGATGATGGTCTGGTTGGACTCTTTGTCGAGGTAGGTGCGGAACGTCGGGTCTTCTTTGGTAAAGCGGTTGAGCGCCTTACCGAGGTTCTGCTGCGACTTCGTGTCGACCGGCTTGATCGACATCTTGATGACGGGCTCGGGGATGAACATCGAGGTCATCGTCGCGTTCAGCGTGCCATCGGTGAAGGTGTCGCCAGACGCGCAGTCCACGCCGAAGAGCGCGATGATGTCGCCAGCGCTCGCCTTGGTGATGTCCTCCATCTCGTCGGAGTGCATGCGGCAGAGTCGACCAACCTTGATCTTCTGGTTGTTGCGCATGTTGTAGATCGTCTCGCCCTTGGCAAGACGCCCTTGGTAGATGCGCACGTACGTCAGCTGGCCGTACTTGCCCTCTTCGAGCTTGAACGCCAGAGCGACGAGGGGCTTGTCCTCGTTGACGTCGATGTCGAAGGGCTCCTCGTTGTTGTCGAGGTCGAGCGCCTGGTTCGGCACCTCGCGGGGCTCCGGAAGGAACGCGAGGACGGCGTCGAGCAGCAGCTGGACACCCTTGTTCTTGTAGGCCGAGCCCATGAAGACCGGCGTCAGCTCGAGGCTGAGCGTACCGGCACGAACCGCGGTGCGGATCATGTCTTCGGTGACCGTCTCTTCGAGCATCGCTTCCATCAGCTCGTCGCTGAACATGCTGACAGCGTCGAGCATGACCTCGCGGTCCTCGTTGGCCTTGTCGAGCAGCTCGGCGGGGATCTCCTCGGTGCGGATGTTCTCGCCGTTGTCGCCGTCGAAGTAGTGGGCCTTCATCGTGATGAGGTCGACGACACCGTTGTGGTTGTCCTCAACGCCGATCGGGATCTGCATCATCACCGCGTTGTGAGCGAGCTTCTTGCGGAGCTGGCCGGTCACGTTCCACGGATCGGCGCCCGAGCGGTCGAGCTTGTTGATGAAGGCAACGCGCGGGACGTTGTAGCGCTTCATCTGGCGGTCGACGGTGATCGACTGCGACTGCACACCCGCAACGCCGCAGAGGACGAGCACGGCGCCGTCGAGCACGCGCAGAGCACGCTCCACCTCGACAGTGAAGTCGACGTGACCGGGGGTGTCGATGATGTTGATGTGGTAATCTTTCCAGTCGCAGTACGTCGCTGCGGACTGGATCGTGATGCCACGCTCCTTCTCAAGCTCCATGCTGTCCATCTTGGCACCGACGCCGTCCTTTCCGCGGACGTCGTGGATCGCGTGAATCTTGTTCGTGTAGAACAGGATCCGCTCGGTCAACGTCGTCTTGCCGGAGTCGATGTGAGCGCTGATGCCGATATTTCGGACTTTTTCGAGGTCGAAGGCCATGGTTCGTCTCGTTAGTAGAGAGCGTGAGAAGTCGTGCATGGCCGCGTCGTTCGCGACCCAAAATGCGGCGGTCAGATACACGTGACAGCTGCGCCCGTCAACACCGAGGCTCGAACTCAGGACGCAAAGATGCGCGCTCAACGCTCACAGACTTGCAAGCGCCGCCTGTTCGGACCAATGTTCGCGACGAGCCCGGACGGGTCTAACAGCAGCTCAGACGTAGGATAGAGACCATGGCGAAAGCACGCATCGCGATTAACGGATTCGGTCGAATTGGCCGGTTGGCTGCGCGGCGGGTCATGACCCGCGATGACCTCGAGCTCGTCGCGATCAACGATCTCGCTGACAACGATGCGCTGACGTACCTCTTCACCCACGACTCGGTCCAGGGCGGCTACCAGGGCGAGGTCAACCTCGACGGCGGCACCCTCCATGTCGACGGGCAGGCCATTCGCATGTCCGAGCACCGGGACCCCAACGACTGCAAGTGGGGCGACCTCGGCGTCGACATCGTGCTCGATTGCACCGGTGTGTTCTTGACCCGCGACCGAGCCCAAGCTCACTTCGACTCCGGCGCCAAGCGCGTGCTGCTCTCAGCGCCGGCCAAGGACAAGGACATCACGACCATCTGCGTTGGCGTCAACGACGAGGTCTACAACCCCGAGACGGACCGCCTTGTCTCGAACGCCTCGTGCACGACGAACTGTGTCGCCGCGCCGCTCAAGGCACTCGACGACGCCTTTGGCCTCGCACACGGCACGCTCAACACCATCCACGCGTACACGGTCAGCCAGGCGCTGCTCGACACGCCGCGCAAGAAGATCCGCCAGAGCCGCGCCGCGGCGCTGAACCTGGTGCCCAGCTCGACCGGCGCTGCGAAAGCGGTCGGCCGCGTGCTGCCCAACCTCCAGGGCAAGCTCGACGGGATGGCCATCCGCACGCCCAACCCTACAGGTTCGGTCAGCGACCTCACGCTGATGTTTGACCGCGACCCGAGCATCGAAGAGGCCCATGAGGCGCTGCGCGCATACGCCGCAAAGGTTCCCCACGTCCTCCAGGTCAGCACCGACGAGCTCGTTAGCACCGACGTCATCGGTCAGAACTTCAGCTCGATCATCGACTCGAAGATGACGATGAAGGTCGGGCCGCTGCTCAAGATCCTCGCCTGGTACGACAACGAAGCCGGCTACGCCACGCGCATCGTCGACCTGGCTGAGATCGTGCACAAGCGCAGCTAATGGCCGCGCCTCTCACACAGCTCACGGCAGGGGTACATTACCTCACGCCCACCGTCGCCGTGCATGTCTTCGACTCCGGCGTGCCGGGTCCGACCGCGATCGTTCAAGCCGGTATCCACGGCGACGAGATCGCGGGTGTCCACGCCGTCTGCGAGCTGCTCGAAGACGGCCTGCGGCCTGAGAGAGGCCGGCTGCTGTTGATCCCGGTAATGAACGCTCCGGCCTACCGCAACCGGACGCGCGCGGCTCCTGACGGGCTCGACCTCAACCGGTGCTTTCCCGGCGACGCCAAGAGCGACGCCCGGGAGCGACGTCTCGCCGCTCAGTTCATGCAGCTGATGCACGACGAGCGCCCTGCCCTCGTCGCGACGCTCCACGAGAGCTGGAAACGCTTTCACCCGGAGGTCCCGCAGTCGTTTGGTCAGACGCTCGTCTACGGCGTCAAGCCTATGCCCGCGATCGTGGCGCCTACCGTGGCGCGGATGAACGAGCAGCTGGACCACCCCTACGAGGTCTGGGCCCCTCACTACTACCCGGTCGCCACGAGCAGCTCGGAGGTCATTGAGGCCGCCGTCGGATGCATCGCGCTCTGCGTTGAGACCTGGATGGGCTTTGAGGAACGGCGCCGGATCGACCTGCAGAAGCGGATCGTTCGTGTCCTGCTCGACCAGATCGGCGTGCTGGCCTACAGCGAGTAGCGGCGGTGCCGTCGCCGACCTACACAACGATCTACGAGACGGTCCACGGCTCGACTGCCTACGGCCTCGATCGCCCTGGCTCGGACGTCGACCTCAAGGGCGTCGTTGTCGGCCCGTCTGCCTGGTACTTCGGCTACCAGAAGCCGCCAGAGCAGATCGACGTCACCCCCGATCACGTCCTCTACGAAGTCCGCAAGTTCGTGCGCCTAGCAAGCCAGGCCAACCCGACGCTCATCGAAGTCCTGTGGACGGCCCCCCGCTTTCACACGGTCGTGACGGCAGCGGGCGAGCGTCTGGTCGATGCGCGCGCGGCGTTCTTGTCCAAGCGTATCAAGGATAGCTTCTCGGGGTATGCGGTCGGCCAGCTCAAGCGCATCCGCACTCACCGGAAGTGGCTGCTCGAGCCGCCAACCGCCGCACCCACGCGCGCAGACTACGGACTGCCGGACCGCTCGCTCGCCCCGAAAGACCAGCTCGGAGCCGCTCAGGCGCTCAACGAACGTGGCGACCTGGCCGACCAAGTCTCCGCCAACTTCCTGCACATGCTGGAGCGCGAGCGCGCCTACCGTGCAGCGCGCGCGCACTTCAAGCAGTACCAACACTGGCTCAAGCACCGAAACCCGCAGCGCGCAGCGCTTGAGGCCGCTCACGGCTACGACACCAAGCACGCGATGCACCTGGTGCGGCTGTTGCGCATGGCCCTGGAGATCACCTCGACCGGCGAGGTCTCTGTCCAGCGCGACGACCGCGACGAGCTGCTGGCTGTCCGTGATGGGGCGTGGAGCTACGACCAGCTGATCGAACACGCCGACGGTCTCAAAGACGCCGTGGACGCCGCGACCAAGGACTCGCCACTCCCCGACGAGGTCGACCACGATGCCCTGCAGGCTCTGTGTGTGTCGCTGGTCGACGACGCCCTGAGAGCTGAACAATGACATCAGCAGATGCGCCCCACCTCGCCATTGGCCGCCGCTTCATCGCTGCGAACCCACCACCCGGTCGTGCTGTCCAGTGCGGACTGACCGGCAGCCACGTCTATGGCTTCACCTCACCCGACAGTGACATTGACCTCAAGGGCGTCCATGTCGCGCCAACCGACACCGTCTTGGGTCTCGACAGCGTGCGCGAGGCCCACGACGCACTCGAAGTCTCCGAAGGCATCGAGTGCGACTACACCTCCAACGAGGTCGGCCAGGCGCTCACGCTCTTGCTCAGCGGCAATGGCAACATGCTTGAGCGGCTGCTCTCGCCCACACAGCTCATCGACTCACCCGAGACCGACGCGCTGCGTGAGCTGGCGTTGGGCGCCATCTCCAAGCGCTTCTCGCGTCACTACCGCGGCTTTCTCAAGGGCATGCTGCGTGAGGCAACCCGCACGCCGACGCCGACAGCCAAGAACCTCCTCTACGCCTACCGCGTCGCCCTGACCGGCACTCACCTCCTGCGCACTGGCGAGCTCATCCTCGACGTCAACGACCTTGCGATGACCTACCAGCTCGCAGACGTAGCGCAGCTCGCCGAGCTCAAGCGGACAACCAAGGAGAAGCACCTCGTCGACGCGCAGCTCGCGGCCGTCCACCTCGAGCGTACGGCGACGCTCGATGGGATGCTTGTGGCCGCACTCGAGGCTAGCAACCTGCCCGACGAGCCGCCCAATCGCGCGGCAGCCAACGACTGGCTGGTGGCCCTTCGACGAGCCGAGTAGCGCGACGCTCGACGCGGCAGCACCGCTGAAGCCAACGGCGCCGTCGCGTGTTCCGAACAGTGGATTCGACGTGACGACGCAACCTCTGGGTCAACGGCTCGGCCGGCGAGCCAGAGCTCGTCGTGGAGGTCCACCGCTGCCACCGCCCGAACTCCGGGGACATGTCCCAGCTAGTGTCCCGTCAGGCTAGTTCACAGCCAAATTCCGGACGCGGCACACCGATCTCGGCGTCGCTCGCCCTTGAATTGACCCGCCAGTCCTGCGGGTCTCGCTCCTTCACCTCGGCGCCGTAGCGTCGCCCGAATTTTGCAACGAACTAACCTAACGGGACACTAGCGCACCTCAGCTGGCCGAGCCGGCAGCCCGGCGCCGCAGCACGGCGACGAGTCCCAGGACGGCTATCCACGCCAGCGGGGCGCTTCCTCCGCCACCCTGGCAGCTGCCGCCGCTAAGGATAACCGGTGGCGTCTCGGCCGTTGTGCCTGCGTCGCTGGCGTCCGGACCGACGTCTGCGCCCGCGGTGTCGTCGCCACCTGTTGTGTCCTCACCGTCCGTCGTGTCGGCCTCCGTCGTGTCGGCCACGGTCGTGTCGTCGCCGCCGGTGGTGTCGGGGTCTTCCTCGACCACCTCGACGACCGGCATATCGCCGCCCGGGTCATCGGCCACGGGCGCCACGCAGACGTTTTCTTCGCACGTGTCGTCGCCATCGCAGTCGTCGGTGGTCGTGCAGCAGCCCTCGATGACCACCTGCGAGCAGAGGCCCGAGTCCGTGTCGCAGCCGTCTTCCGTGCAGATATCACCGTCGTCGCAGCCCGCGTCGTCGGTGCAGCCAGGCGCGTTCATGCAGGCGTTCAGTGCGGTCTCGCACGTGTCGATGGTCGTGTCGTCACCGTCGTCACAGTCAGCGTTGTTCGTGCAGCAGTCAGCCGTCGCCGCGAACACGCAGGTGTTGGTCTCGCCGTCGCACGATGCGGTGATGCAGCTGCCTGGCGGTTGCGCGCACTCCGTCGTGTCGCTGCAGCACCCCTCGACGGCCTCCGTCTGACAGCCCAGCGACGCGTCGCAGCTGTCGGTCGTGCACACGTCGCCATCGTCGCAGTCAACGTCGGTGAGCTCGCACTCGCCCGCGACGCAAGCGTCCTCTGTGCAGGCATCGTTGTCGTCGCAGTCGACCGCCGGGTGGTTGCAGCCCGTCGCCGTCGCGCAAAGGTCTTCGGTGCAGACGTTGTCATCGTCGCAGACGATCTCAGCGTTGACGCAGTCACCGTCTGCGCCGCAGCTGTCGTCGGTGCAGGCGTTGGAGTCGTCGCAGTTCTTTGCGGTTCCTGCGCACTCACCCGCTACGCACACGTCGACCACCGTGCAGGCATCGCCATCGTCGCAAGCGCCGTCGACTGGTGCATACGCGCAGCCGCCGCCGGTCGCACAGCTGTCGGCCGTACAAGGGTTGTCGTCGTTGCAAGACGCCGGCGTACACACCACGTCGCAGTTGGTCGTGCCGTTGCCAGAGAGCCCTTCGTTGCACTCGCACTCAAAGCTTCCGGCGACGTTGGTGCACGTTGCATCTGGGTGGCAGTCGTCCGTCTCATCTGCGCACTCGTCGACGTCGTCGCACGCGACCCCGTCGGCGTTGAGCACGTAGCCGTCATCGCAAGCGCACTCGAAGCTGCCGTCGCTGTTGGTGCAGGTCTGGGCGCAGCCACCGTTGTCGGTCGCGCACTCATCGACGTCCGCGCAGCTCACCATGTCGGCACTGAGCACGTAACCCATGGCGCACTCGCACGCGAAGCCACCGACCGCGTTCACACACGTCTGCTCGCAGTTTCCGTTGGCCGTCGCGCACTCGTCGATGTCGTCGCACGTCGCACCATCGGCGTTGAGGACGAAGCCCGCGTCGCACAAGCACGCGAAGGTGCCGTCTGAGTTCACGCACGTCTGAGCGCAGCCGCCGTTGGCCGTCGCGCACTCGTCCACGTCATCGCAGGCAAGCCCGTCGGCGCTCAGCACGTAGCCAGCATCGCACTCGCAAGCAAAGCCGCCGGCGCTGTTGACGCACGTCTGAGCGCAGCCGCCGTTGGCCATCGCGCACTCGTCGACGTCGTCACAGCTCACGCCGTCGGCGTTCAGCACGTAGCCAGCATCGCACTCGCAGGCAAAGCTGCCGGCGCTGTTCACGCATGTCTGAGCGCAGCCACCGTTAGCGGTCGCGCACTCGTCGACATCGTCGGCGCACGTCGGTCCCGTCCACTCCGGCGGGCAGTCGCAGCCACACGCTGCGTCTTGGGTGCCGCCGTTTTCGCAGGCCGCCGCGCAGTCGCAGCCACAGGTCGCCGGGTCGAAGCTGCCGCCGTTCGCGCATGGCGTCACGCCCGTGCAGTCACACATGCCCGGCGCCATGCAGGTCCCGCCGTTGGTCGCACACGCTGGGTCACAGACCGGCTCGCAGGTCTGGCCGTCGCCCGTGAAGCCGTCATCGCACGCGCAGGTATCGGGCGCGGTGCACGTTGCGTTGGCGCCACATGCCGCGGTGCAGACCGGCTCACACGTGAGGCCGTCGCCGCTGTAGCCGCTATCGCACTCGCACACGTCCGGACCGGTGCAGGTGGCGTTCGCGTCACAAGCGGTCGCACCGCAGTTCGGCGTGCAGGTGAAGCCATCGCCCTCGTAGCCGGCATCGCACTCGCACGTGTTGACGCCGGTGCAGCTTGCGTTGGCGCCACAGACCGGGTCGCACGTGGGCGCGCAGCCGCCGTTGCCGTCGTCGACGTAGTCGGTGTCGCACTCGCAGGTGGTGCCGGTCGCGCATGTGCTGTTGTCGGGACACATGACCGCGTCGACGCCCGTGCAGGTGTCGCCGGCGCACTCTGCCGTGGTGAAGCAATCGAGGGTGCAGGTCGTGCCTGCGGGCTTGTCCTCAGGTGCGCAGGTGAAGCCGTCGATGGCCGTGCTGTCCACGGTGCACACGCC
>CALHXW010000353.1 GCA_938040325.1 uncultured bacterium
GCCCTCGCCAGCGACGTCCGTGCGTTCGCTTCGCTCACCTGAACTCGACGATGCACGCATCGCCTTCGTCCAGCGGACGCCGCTGGCAAGCACATCGCCTTCGCCTCGCTCGAAAACAGCGCTTGATTTGGGACTAGCCGGACGAAGTCGAGTGGTCCCTGCTAGAGGTCTTGACCGTCTGCCCGGCCGACTTCGTCCAATCCCTGAGAACGATAAGACAACGAGACAACGAGACGGGGAGACAAGACGCTCGTCCTCAGTCCTCGATGATGATGGACGGCAGGTCTTCTTCGTCTTCTTCGATCATGATGGACGGCAGACGTGAGGCCGCCTGCGGTGCGGCTCGGCGCGGTGGCGGAATCGGGGGCGGAACCATCGGCCCATTCACCGTGATTTCGTCATCGTCGTAGTTGTCTTCCTCGACGCTGTCATCGAAGTCGTCGTCGTCTTCATCCCAGTCGAACGCCGGTTGGTGGGGCTTCGTTCGCTCCTCATCCGGCTCATCGTCTTCGTCGAACTCATCTTCGAAGTCGTAGTCGTCGTCGTCCTCGTCGTCATCGTCTGGGTCGAACTTGTCTCGCGACGGCTCCGTTGTTTCCTCGAAGCGGCTGATGCCTAGCGGTATCTCGTCCGCGTCCGCCTCGTGGCTTGTCTCCGCGACCTCGTCGTCGATACGAACAAGCAACACCGTGATGTTGTCTTTGCCACCGCGGTCATTGGCCATGCGGATGAGGATCTGAGCGCCATGGTCGAGGTCATCGACGTTTTGGATGATGACGTTTTCGATCGTCCAGTCGTCGACCAGATCGGTGAGCCCGTCCGAGCAGAGCAGCAGAACGTCCCCTGGCTGTCGGTCGGTCAATCCGGTCTCGGGCTGGACGTAGTCCTTCAAACCGATCGCTCGCACAATGATGTTTCCGTGCTTGAAGGCACGAATTTCTTCGTCGGTCGATAGCTCGCCGATGTCGATCTTGTGGTTGAGCAGGCTGTGGTCACGGGTCAGCTGAGACAGCTCGCCGTTCCGTAGCCGATAGATGCGGCTGTCGCCGACATGGCCCATCACAAAGTGGTTGCCGACCTCTTGGAGCGCCACGACGGTCGTGCCCATGCCCTCGAGCTTGGCGTCCTTCATGCCCGCTACGTAGACCTTGTCGTTGGCGTGCTGGATCGAGTTCGAGAGGATCTGCTCTTCGCCCGTCGCACTCATGTCGATCTCGTAGGGGAGGTCGCCGTCGTCTTCGTGCAGCTGCATGAACGCGACCATCTCGTCGGCCGTCATCGCGCTCGCGACCTCGCCGGACGCGTGTCCGCCCATCCCGTCACAGACAACGTAGAGTCCGTACTCTTCCGCGACAATGAACGCGTCCTCGTTGCCTTTTCGCTTCATGCCAACGTCGGTCAGAGCCGAATACGTGATCTTGCGCATGGATGTCGTGTTCCTCGTCGTGCGCGGCTCGAAGCCGCCGTGACTAGAAGTCGGGGATTGGCTCATTCGATGGCTTGGCTTTCTTTTTCACGCCGCCAAGCGACCCTCGCAGCGAGTAGGCCGATGGTGCGCCAAACTCCGAGCGAAGCTTCACAAAGTGCTTACCGGGCCGCGCGACGTTGACCGCGACGGAAACCGGTCCTGACGCACCTTCGTTCCGCATGGTCTTGCCAAGCTCGTAGCCATACGTGTCGTAGACGACGACAGAGACGATGGCGCCGGGTTCGTCCGCGTTGAACTCGACCAAGAGCTTGCCCTTGTCGCCGATGGCCATGACCTTCCAGTCGGTCTGGTCGCCCTCGTCTTGGTTCAGGTCCCCAGCGACCCACTCATCGAGCGGCATCATCTGAGCTTCGTTTCTGTAGGCATCGCCGCCAGAGTTGCTCTCCGGGTGGGTCAAGCATCCCCCGGTCGCGACAAGAGCGATGGCGCAAACGAACGTGTTGAAGTGACGCGTCAGCGCGGTTCGGCCTGGCCGTAGGAGTTCACTCGCCCGTGTGCCGCTTTGACTGCGGCTTGGTTCGGTTGTCGCGCTCACAGCGTCTCCTCGCATGGTCTTACGGCCGCCTCGGCTGCGCATCTCAAGACAAAACAATGACGGCGACGCTAGCACCGAGGGCGTCAGCCTGTCAACCCGGCCGAGAATCCGAAACGTTTTTCTTTTCCGTGACTTAGCGCTTCGATGCGCCTTGCCGACGTAGGAGGCTGTCGTAAGAACGGCGGCCCTCGTGAGAGGACCGCCGTCAGCGTCAGTGGTCGGGGTGACTGGATTTGAACCAGCGACCCCTTGCTCCCGAAGCAAGTGCGCTACCAGGCTGCGCTACACCCCGAACTCTTGACGCCGGACGGCTTTTATTGCCTGGTGGCGCGCCTGTCAACCACGCACTTCGCGAGGCTACGTGACGCTCTCAGATCTGAGTCCCGGGTCGCTTCTGCTGCTGTGTGGCGCCGGGTTGGCGGCTGGCTTCATCAACACTCTAGCCGGTGGCGGCTCACTGCTGACGATCCCTGCACTGATGCTCGTTGGCCTCCCTGTTGACGTCGCCAACGGAACCAACCGAGTCGCCGTTTGGTTGCAGTCGTGGACCGCGACGGCAGCCTTTCATCAGAAGGGCAGGCTTCCGCTCAACGACATCGGTGCAGTCGTGCTGCCGACCCTGGTCGGTACCGGTGCTGGAGCGCTTGTGGCGACGGTCGCTGACGCCACGATCCTCGAGCCGGTCGTGTTCGGCCTGCTTGTGGCTATAGCGCTTACCATGGCGCTACGCCCGCGGCTGTTGACGCCCGCGGAAGCCGAGTCGCCGAGGGCGGTGACGCGCCGCTCGGGCCTGGCGCTCTTCGGGTGCGGCCTCTATGCCGGCTTCATCCAAGCGGGGGTTGGCTACTTCATGCTGGCTGCCCTCGCCGGCATGTTGCGATACGATCTCGTCCGAGCAAATGCGCTCAAGGTCCTGCTGACCGGAGTGTTCACCACGCTTGCGCTCGTGATCTTTGCGCTGGCCGGAGACGTCGCCTGGGGCATCGGCGCGGTTGTCGCTGTTGCAGCAGCGGTCGGCGGCTGGCTCGGCGTGAAGGTGGCCGTACGCGTCGACCCTCGTGCGATTCGGTGGCTGCTCGTCACAACGATCACGGCAAGTGTTGTGGCGCTTGCCCTCCGCTGAGCCGCTTGCGGGTGCGGTCGAGCTACACGCTGTCCCCGCGCAGGGCGGCGATGGCGACTCGATAGTCGTCGGCACGAAACACAGCCGAGCCGGCCACTAGCACGTCAGCTCCCGCGCGCCGAACAAGCTCCGCATTGGATGTGTTGACCCCACCGTCCACGCCGAGCGTGGCGTCAGGGGCCTCTCGGTCGAGCCACTCACGAACGGCTCGGATCTTGTCCACGCTGCGCGGAATGAATCGCTGGCCGCCGAACCCCGGGTTGACCGACATCAACAAGACGTGGTCGAGGCGGTCGCCGACCCAAGTCAACGCATCGAGTCCGGTGTGCGGGTTGAGGGCGACCCCAGCCCGGCAGCCGAGCTCCCGGATCGTCGCGAGCGTGCGATCGAGGTGCAGACACGCCTCAGGATGCACGCTCAGCCAGTCAGCACCGGCCTCGGCGTAGCGAGCCAGGAAGTCGTCGGCATTGGTGATCATCAGGTGGACATCGAGGGGTAACCGAGTCACCCGTTTGAGCGCTCGGATCACGGGCAGCCCGATGCTGAGGTTCGGGACAAAGTGTCCGTCCATGACGTCCACGTGAACCACGTCGGCGCCTGCCGCCTCGATCGCAGCCACTTCGTCGGCCAAGCGGGCAAAGTCGGCTGCGAGGATCGAGGGTGCGATGCGCACGGTTCGTTGCGAGGCGCTCATCGTGCGTGCTTGCCGTCGAACGTGATCACCATCCCCTTGGTGTTGATGTAGGACAGCACCGCCGGCTCTGGTGCTGGCAGGCGCTTGGAACCGCCAGCGCTCGGCGCGAACTTCTTGACCGCGGCCAGAGCGGCATCGTCGAAGCGGGAGTTGCCGCTCTTGCGGATGACCCGAAACGACTTCACGGAGCCGTCGAAGCTGATCTTGGTCACCTTGATCTTGGCGCGCAGTCGCTTGAGCACGCTGCGCTCGATCATCGACGGTCGGAAATGTTTGCGAATCGCCTTGGATGCCCTGGCGGAGTAGATGCTGCCCAAGCGTTTTTCGCTGACTTGGCCGCCGACTTCGCCGTCTTTGTAGCCGGTGATCTTGTCGAGTGACTTCGGGGTGGCTCGAGGGTCGTCGTTGCGGTGCTTGTCGAGGATGGAGTTGAGCGACTTCTTCTCAGGCTTTTCCTGCTTCTTCGGCTTCGGGGTGCTGTCTTTGACGACCTTCTTGGGCGCCTCCACCTTCTTCTCAATGTTGACAGCCTCTTCCACGACCTCCGGCTCTTCGTACGTCTCGATCTCTGGCACCTGGTCTGGCACCGGCGCCACCATCCCGAGAGCTGGAATCATCGCTGCCTCGAGCACCTCTAGCTCTTCGATCGGAGGCTCCTCGGGGGCGCGCCGACGCTTACGTCGCTCGTTCTTGCGGCAGCGTCGCCCGTCGCATAGCCGTGGTTCGCCAGCGCGTTCACTGGCCGCAACCTCGCCCTGCATGTTGGTCTCGGATTGGTTGTTGGAAGCCCAGAGCGCGTAGCTCGCCCCCAACCCGGCGTGGACGAGCACCGTCACGGTCACGCCAACAGCGATGGCAGAGCCGGCCTTCACGGGATCGCCTTGGGCGTTCGGGTGACGCCGGCGCCACCAAGCAGCCCGGGCTCAGCGACCAGGCCAAACTTGTGGACGCCCGCCTGTCGGACCGCCGCCATCACACGCAGCACCAGCCCATAGTCCAGCGAGCGGTCGGCAAGGACGTAGAGCTCCTTGTCTTCCTGAAGCTTCTTGTTGTCGACAAGCTTGTCGCCGAGGCGCTTGAGGCAGGGCTCAAACGCTTGTTGCTCGCCGACGATGTCGTTGGCTGTTCCATCAACATAGCGCGCCATCGCTGGGGACAGCTCGAGGCAGTCGAGGAGCTTGATGTCGCCGATCGCGAACGTCAGACGCGGGCCGACCTCCAGCTTGAGCTTTTTGACCTCGCTGAGGTTGACGGCTTGGTTGTTCACGCGGGGCAAGTCGACGGAGACCTTCTGATGCTGGTCCTTTTTCTTCTTGTTGACCTCCAGCAACAGGTCCTCGGCTTCCTCGAGCTTCTCCTCGGCCTCGGCCAGAAGCTGTGAACGCTCGCTCTCCATCTCGACGGTCTGCACGCCGGCGGCGACCATAAAAATGATGAGCAGCACCAGCATCACGTCCACGAGGGGCGTCACGTTGATCTCTGCGAGGACCCCGCGGTTGTTGGGGTCGTTGCCGCCGCCCATGCCCATACTAGAAGAAGTGTCGTCGGAGGATGTTGAGGTAGTCAGCTGAGAAGTCACGCAGCTGCGCGTCGAGAGACTTCAAACGCGCGACGAGCCAGTTGTATGCCATGACCGCCGGGATGGCGGCGAGCAGGCCAATAGCGGTCGCGACGAGCGCCTCTGCAATGTGTGGCGTGACCGTCTCCAAGATGGGCTTGGTCTTATCGATGTCGCCAAATGCGTTCATGATGCCCCAGACGGTCCCGAACAGGCCGATGAACGGCGCCGCACTGCCGACGGTCGCCAAGAACGACACGCTCTTTTCGAGCTTCGCGTTGGCGTTGGATGCCGCCTGCTCCAGGCTGCGTTCGATGTTCTCGAACCCTGCGGTGGCGTTTTTCGGAGCAGCCGCTGGCCCGTCGCCCGTTGGGCGTGCACTGCGTCCCTCGCGCTCCCTCAAGAGGAGGTCGAGCTCTTCGTAGCCGGCGCGAAACATGTCCCGTGCCGGGGACGGGGGAAGCTGCTGCGACAGCTGGTAGAGCTCTGCGAGTCGCGTTGCGCTACGGAAAGCCGTGACGAACTTACGGCTGTGGCGAATCGCACGACCGATCGAGAACGCCTTGACCCCGATGATGAACCAACACGCGATGCTCAACAGGACGAGGATGATCAGGACGGCAAGGACCACCCCTTTCGTCTCGAGAACCTGCGAGAACACATCTGGCTTAGCTTCGGCAGCTGCGAGCACCAGAATCGACGGGACTGACATTCGATGGCCTCCATGAGCGGCGTCTGAAGCCGCCCGCGAACGTGCGCTAGCATGCGTCCGTTGCGCTGTCAAAGCGGCTCTTTACGTGGGTGTTCACGGGTTCACCAGCGTCTCTCGCGATCGGTCGCTTGGGTCGGTTCTGGTGACTATCGGGGTAGCGTCTCGGCCAGGTCGGTGGTGGCGTTGGCGCGCGCGATACGTGACGCCAGCGTGGTTTTTTGATCCACGCTCTCGTGGTCCAAGGCGGCCCAGCTGGTGGGCGTCGAGCCTGCTGCCGCGCTCTCGTGCGTTGACAAGGGGGGGCGTGGGCCTAGAATACGCATCCCTAATAGATGTGTCCTAACAACCGCGGGGTTTGAATGAGCAACGGCGGAAACCGAAATGGTTCCGGGCGTGGTCCTAGCGAGTCAGGTGTAGCTGAGAAGCTTCGCCGTATCCGTGAGCGGCGTGCTCAGCGCCAAGCTCAGCCACCCGGCCCAGCGACCGGCATCCCCGACCGTCCCGACGCCGAGACCTACGACGACGATGACGGCGACGAGAAGACGGCCGCCTTCAACATCGACGACATGGGCGACCTGCTTGCTGAGGACGACGACGATGACGGGAACGCCGCGACCGCAGCGTTCGACATCGGCGACATGGCAGCGACGTTCGCGACTCGGAACGCTGCGGCACTCAAGGCGCGCGCGAGCGAAGTCATCGACGACGACGACGACGACGGCGACGAGAAAACGGCCGCGTTCAACATCGAGGACATGGGTGACTTACTCGCTGACGCCCCGCCAACGCCGCGAGGCGGCCGCGCGAGTGCAGCTGTCGATGACCATGCCGATGATGACGGAGACGAGAGCACGGCCGCATTCGCCGTCGATGATCTCGCGGACCTGATGGGCGATCGCCCGTCGAGGATGGCAGCGGCCGCGTCGGCGGCCGCAGGTCCTGTTCCCCGCGGGAGCCGGAGCTCCAGCAGGGCGGACGCGCGCCGGGCACCAGAGCCCGATCCCGAGCCCGAGCCTGAAGATGAGGGGCCAGACCGGACCATGATGGTCGACATCGACTCGGTGCCGGGCCTTCCTTCCCTCAACAGCAACGCCGATGCGGGTCCCCCGCAGCTCAAGGTCGTCGAGGGTGCCGAGGTCGGTCGGACCTACGACATCACGCGGGATCTGATGCTCGTTGGACGCGGTCTCGACGCGGACGTCGTCATTCACGACGCGAGCACGAGTCGGCGACACTTCAACATCGTGCGAACGACCTCCGGCTGGAAGCTCGTCGACCTCGGTTCTGGCAACGGGACACGAGTCGATGGCTCGCGCGTGCAAGAGATTGCGCTGCAGGAGGGGATGAGAATCGAGTGCGGGACGACCGCACTGACCTGGGTTGCCGGCGGCTCTGACGCTGATGACGATGACGACGAGCCTGAGAAGACGCGTCTTGGCGACATGGCAGCGCTGGAGATCGATCCCCAGTGGGCCGGACGCAGTGGCGTACCGGAAGAGGACTCCATCGGCACCAACACCTCGGCGGAGGGCCAGGTGGTCGAAGGGACGCTCTCGGCCGTTCACCCCGCCGCTGGCGGAGGTGGTAAGGGCAAGCTCGTCGCGTTGATCCTAGGCGGGCTTGTCCTGCTAGGCGGCGCCTTCGTGGCGGTCGACAAGTTCGCCAACCTCGGGATCATCTTCAAGAAAGAGAAGACGACGAACAACTCAGGCAGCTCGGGCGAGGGCACTGAGGTCGCTGAAAACGGCGAGAACACTGAGAACGGCGAAGGCGAAGGCCCTGGCGTCAAGACGGGTGGCACCACCGGGACCGAGGCTGGCGGCACCAAGGTCGATGTCGACGCCCTGATCACCAAAGGCAAGGCCGCAATTGGCGACCAGCGGTGGTTGTCGGCTCAGGCATCGTTCAACGCTGCACTCGAGGCTGACGACGACGCAGCCGCTGCGGAAGATGGCCTCAAGGTCGCATCACGAGCGCTCAGTGCCTGGCAGAGTCGCGTCAACGGAGAGATCGCGCTCGCAAGCCGCGACTACACCAAGGCAAACCGACTGTTCACGGCTGTCCCCGGCGACTCGCCGTATGCGAAGGGTATCGACACGTTCAAGGCCTTGATGACGCCGGCCTTGCTCGCCGACCACATCGCCGCGAGCCGGAGTGCCGAGGACAAGGGAGATCTCAAGGGCGCGATGGCTGCGGTCGAGCGCGCCTTGAAGCTTGCGCCGTCCGACAACGACGCCAAGGCGCTGAAGCTCGCCTATGAGACCGCCACCGGCCCGAACGCCGACAAGCTGGTCGATGCAGACGGCAACGTGAAGAGCACCAACGCCCCTCGCAAAGATCTGAGCCCTGGAATGACGGCCTACGCAGGCGGCCAGTACGCGCAAGCGATCGACTTCTTCGACGGCATCGTGTTTGGCGAGGCGTCGAGTCGCGACAAGGCCAAGGCCTCGGCGATGGGCCAAGCGATCTCCAAGATCGAAGCGGCGCTACGCGCGGCGCAAAACGACGCCGCGGGTGGCCAGGACGCGAACGCGATCGCGAATCTCTGGAAGGCCATCAAGTACGACGCTGTCGTCGGTGGTGCACAGCGACCGTCGATCCAGCAGAAGCTCGCAGGGGTCTACGCCAAGCAGGCTTCGGCCGCGAAGGGCATCGACAGTGCGGCGCTTGCTCGGTGGACCTTGGCGCTCGATCCAAACAACGCGACGGCGAAGGGCATCCAGACGAAGGCGTCTGAATCGGCCGCCAATCGCTTGGAGCAGGCTGCTGACCTCAAGGGCGACGCACCCGACAAGGCACTGAGCTTCGTGATGGAGGCGCTGCGCGTTGCAGACCCGAAGAGCGAGACGTTCGGAGCCGCGAAGAAGCTTCTGGCTGCGCTCCTCGGAGGCTGACGCCTGCTAACTCGGTCGTAGAAACGCCGGCGACGTAACGTGGACCACGTTGCGTCGCCGTTTTGCGTTTTCCGCATTGCGGTCTGCAGCGAAAACCATCGATGCCCTCGTCGGCGAAGGCCTGCAGGCGTCACGACATCATGTGGCGATCACCATCTCACTGGAGTGACCCGTGACGCCGCATTTGTGTGTGCAAACCGGGACATGGGTGACGCGTGATGGGTGACGCGTGATGGGTGACGCGTGATGGGTGACGCGTGACGCGTGATGGGTAGCGCATGCGCCTACGCCCACGCTCACACCCACACCCACACCCACACCCACGCACACGCCCACGCCCACGCCCACGGCCACGCCCACGCATCACCCAGCACGCCCCACGCCTCACGCATACGCCTACCCGTCACCCAGCTCCCGCCAGTCCGCGTTCGCTGCGTGGAAGAGTCGGCAAGTCTTGGCTCGGTCTGTCGCGCGTAGGCCGTTAGCGGCCTGACTCAGTCTTTGCGTCCGCTCGAGTGGCGGATGACCGGGGTGTTGGCCGAAGGTGCGCGATGGGCCCACTCGGCCATCGCTGCGGGGAGGTAGATGAGGGCAACCGCGCAGAAGGTCGAGAGCTTTAGCGGGTCGAGCACGTCACGCCATGCATCCGACTTGGCCGTAAAGAGAGCGATGACCACAAGCGGTACCGCCACGGTCAACCAGAAGCCGAACGCGAGGCCATGGGCAAACCCAGGGCGGGCTTTGGGCAGCAACGAGACGAGCCCGATCGTCGCGACCACCAATGGTCCGAACGCCAGCCACGCGCTGACGCGGTCGCCAAGGAAGCGTGAGCCTGTGCCGACATCGATCAGGTCTGACAGCGGCGGGCCGCTCGGCCAGTCAAGTGCGTTGAGCGCGGTGTAGAGGACCATCAGCAGGACAAGCCCAATCAGGAACGCGACCCGGCTAGCGACGCTGCGTTGATCGAGCCGACGCAGGAGGAGCGCAAAGGGGAGTGCAACCAGCGCAAGCGTCAGAAAGATTCGGGTGATCCAACCGCTCTCGGCGAGCAGCGCCATCGCTGGCTGCCCGCGATAGAGATCGCCGGCCAAGCCGTCCACGAGCATTAGCCAGGCAAAGCTCACCATCGCGGCCGCAAGAATCGTCGCGATAGGCCCCCGCGCAACCCGCGGCACTGGAGCGAGGGCTGCAACGACGATCAAGAGCATGAACGCTAGGCCGATGAAGGTGACGCCGTTGGTGTGCTGCAACAACACCCACGGTGGGCCGGCTTTCCCCGGGAGAGCGGCCGCGAAGAACAACAGCATCACCGCGAGCATCGAGGTCGCGCGAAACACGCCTGAGGCTCTGGTGTCTTCGGTCGCAGGCCTAGCCGGCGCGCTCCTGCGCGGGGCGACAACCGCAGGAACCATGCTGGTGGCGTTCACGTCGACTTCACTGGGGCGCCGGATCTTGGCGGATGCACCGGGTGAGCGGGCCCGCATGGTCTCTTCCGTCATTGCGTGCTCGCGAACGAGCTCAGAGATCGGCATCTGCGACGTCGGCAGGCGAGTGATCTCGCGGTCATGGCTCACCGGTTCGACCACGGTCTGGCGGACAGACACTGCAGCGCTCATCTGGGTGATCGCGGACTGCTCTTGCGCCCCAAGATCCACGGCCGCGATGCGCGCGGTTGGCGCGCGTCGTGCTCTGCTGGTCGAGAGATCTGTGTCGGGGCCTTGCCCGGTTGCCACGCGCGAGCGGACGTGCGGACGTGCCGCAGCCAGCTGTTGGTCCGTGTCGTCGAAGGCTGCTCCGCTCTGGCGTGGCAGCGGCGTCGGAGCCTCCGAGGCGTCGGGCGTTGAAGGCTGCGCCCTGCCGGTCTTTGACGTCACGGCAGTGCGCGTGCGGTCGGCGAGTGCCTTTCCTGGCAGCGGCGTCGGCGCCACTTGAAAACCGGCGGGCGTGCGCAGAGCCGAGCGACCGGTGCGCTGGGTCGGCGCTGTTCGTCTTGCAGGCTCGTCTGGTGCCGCATGGCGCGGGTTCGGGACAGGCGGAGGCGCATCCAGCGGCGCAAAGCCTAGGCTCTCGTCGAGCGGCTTGTTGTCGCTGTTGCCGTCGCCGGCGTCGTGATCGTCCCTTCCCATCCTCTCCATCGTAGCCGTGTGCTCGATCCCCGCAAGCGAACTGATCTTAGCATGGTCAGGTTGAGGCATCGCGGCACGCCCTAAAGAGCGCCATCAGTGACCCGCCCATCCCACTGGCGTCTTGCCAAACGAGGTTCACGGGTGTAACTCCGGGTCCTACGCTCTAGGGGTGCTTCATGACACGTCCCAGGGTCATCTATGTGGATGACGACCTCGAACTTACACGCATTGTCCAATCCTCGCTTGAGGATGAGGGCTTTGAGGTGCTCACAGCGAACGACGGCGAGTCCGGGCTTGAGCTGATCCTCATTGAGGCATGCGACGTGGTGATCCTCGACGTGATGATGCCGGGGTTGACCGGGTGGGAGATCACCAAGCATCTGCGCACGAAGCCTGCGTTTGCGAAGCTTCCTATTGTGATGCTCACGGGCATCGGCGAGCGCATGAACGAGATGACTGCGCCGCTCTACGGAGCGTCAGCGCATCTCGACAAGCCCTTCGATCTGGAGGACCTGATCGAGGTCTTGCAGCAGCTCACTGCCTCCGACGGCGCGTCAGAGGAAGAGTAAGGCTCGCGAGCTGGGCGTAGCCGGTGGCGAGTCACCATCTGAGCTTGTGCAGCAGCCGCCCGCGTCGCGACTCTCTTGAGAGCGGCGATGGCATCTCGCGCTAGCGAACCCGTCCCTGTCGATCCAGGCGGCACCCGCCCGTTCGGTGCCCTAGCCGAAGAAGGGCAGATACAGGGGAACCGCGAAGAGGACGCCGTCGACGCGATCGAGCAGCCCTCCGTGGCCGGGCAAGATTGTGCCTGAGTCTTTGACGCCGCACGAGCGCTTCAGCGCCGACTCGACGAGATCTCCGGCCTGTCCGAAAGCACCGGCCAGCGCCCCGACGCCGATGGCTGTACCAAGTGAGATGCTCGGGATGTAGGCCGAGATCCAGATCGCGCTCCATGCGGCACTGGCAACAAGGCCGCCCACCGCGCCTTCGATGGTCTTTTTGGGCGAGACGAGCGGGTAGAGCTTGTGGCGGCCGAACGCGCGCCCCACGAAGTAAGCGCCGGTGTCACCGCACCAGATTGTGCCGAGAATCAGAATGATCACGCGCCAGTCCATGGCGAGGTAGGCCGCAATCGTCATGGGCAATGCGATGTAGAGCAGCCCGCCCCACATGATGCCGAGGCGTCGAGCGGCAACGTGAAGAGGTTGCGGGCGCGCCAGCAAGGCCAGCGCAGGTACGATGAGGGCGACGCTTGGGATCCAGAGTGCTGCTTGTCGTACGCCTGAGAGCGCCAGCAGGACAATGCCCACGCCCGCCACAATCGTAGCCCATCGCTCCGTCAACCGTCCGGGCATCGCCATCGCCATCAGCTCATTGAGAGCGATGCCGCATGCAATGGTGAAGAGCCAAACGATGCTCCAAACGGGCCCATCAATGAGGAGCCACAACAGAAGCGGAGCTAAGACCACACCGGTCGCAATTCGTGTCCACATGCGGCCGGAGTAACAGAGTTCGACCATTCCGGCCATCGGCGCGATCTGGCGATTTCGTGGGGTGGGCAAGCACGCGGTGCTGCGGGTCGCGTTGACTGTTCGCCCCGGGTGGCTCGGTCAATTTGCGCCTGGCGGCAGCCGCGTCTATTGTCGCCGACCGATGGCAACCGTCAAACCACGTCGTCTCATGGCCCGAATCTCGAAGGGGGAGGGGTGGTCTGCTTTGGCTCTCGATGGCCAAATCGACGAGCACAACAGGCTTAGCGAGCTGGACTCGCTGCTGTCCGACGCCTCACGACTCTACGTTGACCTCGGCGCGATCCGGCGAATCAACTCGATCGGTGTGCGCGACTGGGTGGTCTGGCTGACGGCAGCGCGCCAGCGGTTTGCCGAAGTGATCCTCACGGACTGCCCGCCCGCCATCATGCACGAGGTCAACCTCGTGAAGAACTTCGCAGCCGGCGCTCGTATCGCTACCTTCCGCGTTCCTTACTACTGTGAGGCGTGCGGGAAGGAGTCCATGAGCCTGCTCAAGTCGTCGGACTTACTAGCGCAGGGCATCAAAGAGCCTCCGAGCGACCGCTGTGAGCGCGTCGAGTGCCGCAACGATCTCGATGACGACGGTACGTTTTACTTCGCGTTTCTCGACGAGCAGGCTGGGATGTCGCCGACGGCGGCGCCCGCAGGCGAGGCAGAGCGTGTGCGAGACCACCTTGCCCAAGCGTCGCAGCAGCCGCTCAGCGGCGAGTCGGAAGACGCCCACGCACGTCACTCGCGAGTCGTGCAGCCGCTCAAGCCCGAGGTCACCCGGGGCAGCGTTGGGACACCGCAGTCCGTCCAGTCGAGCTCCCCACCGACGGCGAAGCCTTCGGGCGTGGATCTTGTGTTCGTGCTTGCACTTGTGGCGATGCTCGCTGTGCTGGGCGTTCTCATCTACCTCATCGTGACGCTGGAGTGATGCACATGAGGTTGAGCGTAGGCGCAAAAATTGGACTGACATCGACCCTGCTCGTGATGCTGGTGATCGCGTTCCTTGGCTATTTCCAGCAGCGGGCCATTCGCGATCAGCACAGCAACTGGGCGACAGAGCGTCGTGCGACGTTCGAGCAGACGGCCGACCGTCTGGCGGAGTCGAGCGCAAACGTCCTCGCTGTGGCGGTGAGCGAGCACCTTCAAGGCACCGAGATTGCGGAGCTTGAGCTTGTCGTCAAGCAGATCGTCCACCACGACGATCGCGTGGTTCTCGTTCGGCTTGCGGACCATCTGGGTAAGGTGCTGGCAGACTCAACGAAGAGCGTGGACCCGGCTGAGCTCGAAGTTCTGCCGCAGACAAAAGCGGAGCTTCACAAGCCTCACGCGGAAGAAATCACGGTGCAGGGCAAGCAGGTCACGCTCGTGCGACGACCGATCCTTGTGTCGCCCGAGCCCGGCAAGGCCCCCGACACGCTCGTGGGCGTCGTCATGTTCGGCTACGACCTGACACCGCTCCAAGAGAGCCTTGCCGAGATCGACACGCAAAAAGACGAGGCCGTCTCGAAGTCGATGGCCTTTACGCTCAAGAGCGGCGCGATCGCGCTCCTCGTGGGACTCATCTTGAGCCTGTTGCAGGCGCTGCGCTTTTCCCGGCCCATCAAGCGCCTGGCGGAGACCACGGCACAGATCGCTGAGGGCGACCTTGGCGCCCGCGTTCGGGTCACCCAACGTGACGAGATCGGCGCGCTCGGCAACGACTTCAATCACATGGCCGACCAGGTTCAGCGCTTGCTCGTTGAGTCCGTCGCGAAAGCCGAGATGGAGCGCGAGCTCAACCTCGCCCGTGAGATCCAAACGGTTCTTGTGCCAGGGCCAGGGACCCACCTTGCGCCTGGCATCGAGGTCGCTGGACACTACGAGCCAGCATCGACCTGTGGTGGCGACTTTTGGGACCTCGCGTCGCTTCCGCGCGGCCGCAGCAGCATCCTGATCGGCGACGTCACGGGCCATGGGGTTCCTGCGGCCATCCTGACGGCCACAGCGAAGGGCTGCATCGACACCCTGCGACACGTGCAGGGCGAAAACATCCAGGTCGCTGAGACCATGCGCGTGCTTGATCGCGTGATCCACGAAGCCGGGCACGGAACCTTCTTCATGACCGCAGCGGCCATGGTGCTCGATGCGGCGCAGGGCGCCCTCTACTACTCGGCAGCTGCCCACCCGCCCGGCCTGCTGCTCCGGTGGACCGAGAGCGGCACGAAGCTCTCCCGGCTCTCGGCTCGCGGCAACCGGCTTGGCGACGGTGACGCTGCCGGTTTCGAGGCCAGAAGAATCCGAGTCGTGAAGGGCGACTTGGTTGTCTGGTACACTGATGGTCTCACCGATGCGGTCAACGCCGATGGGAATCCCTACACCACGCGTCGGTTATTAAAGAATCTTGCCCGCCTCGACAGTGCGGCGAGCGCTCAGCAGGTCGTGGAGACGATCGTGAAAGACCTCACCAAGTTCCGCGGTGACACGCCGCTAGAAGACGACGTCACGCTCGTCATCGGCCGGATCAGCTGATGCGTGCTGCCTCGCTGGTCGCGGTCGTTGCAGCGCTCGCCGTCATGTCCTCGGACGCGCGTGCCGCGCAGACACTGACGCCGCGCGAAGCCCAGCGGCTGCTCAAAGACGCCGATGACGCGATGACGTCCGCGCGGGGCATGCTGGGGCGGGGCGAAAAGAAGCGCGGGGCGCAGCGCTTAGAAGAAGCCGAGGCCGGATACAAGCGCGTGCTTGAGGTCAACAAAGCCAACAAGCGGGCCGCGATTGGGCTGTCGTCCGTCTTCTTTCTCACCGAGCGATTTCCAGACGGCGTCCGGTTGCTCAAGCCGTTCCGGGCGCGTGACGCAGACGACATGGACATCGCTCAGCAGCTCGGCTTGCACCTCTACCGGACGGGTGAGCACGACAATGCGGTGCCACTGCTCGAGCAAGCGGCTGCCGATGCCAAGCGCTTTGACGCGTCGTGGATGTTGGCCGGACACTACTACCGGCGCGCAAACTGGGTCCGCGGCTTGCATCATGCGACCCGCTACGTGAACGCGCGTCCCGAAGACACCAAAGCGCTTGCCCTGCTTGGGACGTTCTACCTGAAGTCCGAGCAGTTCGCCGACGCCGTCACGGTGTTTCAGCGCTACTTAGACGCACACCCAGACAATCCGTCCGCGCGCATCAACTTCGCGAATGCGCTTGTCCGCTCTGGGAGCATGGAGCGCGCGTCCCTCGAGTACGAGCGCTTGCTCAAGGACAACCCAAAGCAGGGGCGGCTCCTCTACAACTTGGCAGCGATCCGGATCAAACAAGAGCGCTGCGAAGACGCGCTCTCGCTGCTCGACCGGTTCCTAGTTGTTCAGAAGAAGTCGAAGTCGACAGCCATCTACTTTAAGGGCGACTGCCTCATTAAGCTGGAGCGGTACGCCGAAGCGCGCACGGCACTCGAGCCGCTCTTGGCCGACACGAACAACCCTTGGGTTCACCATGCGCTGAGCCGGATTTCGTGGGCGGAGAAGAAGCCGGAGGAGGCTCTCGGGCATGCACGCAAGGCGGTCGAGATCAGCCCGACATCTTGGGAAATCGTTGGCTGGGTGGGGACGCTTGAGCGCCGAGCGGGCAATCCAGAGCGCGCGCTTGAGTGGCATGACAAGGCGATCGTGCTCGCCCCCGAAGAAGCGACACTGCCCGTGGAGAGAGGGCGAGATCTCTTCGCGCTTGCTCGCTACGACGACGCCATCGCCGCGTTCGGAGCGGGGCGTGACTTGGACCCTGAGGTCAAAGGCGCTGGCGTCGGACTTGCTGCGTCTCACACCGCTGTGGGCGTCCGCCTGAGAGGGAAGGGCGCCGATGCAGATGCCCGGGCACGCTTCAAGATGGCCCGCGAGCTCGCGCCCGACTATGCCGCCGCCGGCATCAACTTGGCGCTGGTGGACGTGGGGAGCGGCCGCATGAAAGAGGCCGAGCGGTCGCTTGCGTCGATCCCGGCGAGTGATCCGAACCGGGCCGCGCTCATGGCGTTCATTCGCCTCCGAGACAACGACACCAAGGCGGCCGAGCGTCTGCTGCGCGGCGCCAAGGGACCACGGCTGCAGCTCGACGCCATCGTTGCTGAAGTGAAGGCTCATCTCGCTGCCAAGCGTGCGAGCTGGCAGGAGGCGGCGAAAGGCTTTGATGCCCTCTTGGGCAAAGGCAAGCGTCCAGAGCTTCGCAAGGCAGCTGCGGTCGCGTGGCTTCACGTTGCCCTCGGGAAGCTCGGGCGCGGCGACAAGGCCGGCACTGAGGCAGCGCTCAAGCGGGTGACTCCCATGCTCGATCAGCTTGTGGCGGGCGACCGCGACGTAGCTCGCTTCGCTGAGTCTGCTCTTGCTCTCGTTGGGCGCCGAGCAGCGACCTCGGGCGCGAACAAGCTCCAAAA
Source organism: uncultured bacterium (assembly GCA_938040325.1). Taxonomy (GTDB): domain Bacteria; phylum Myxococcota_A; class UBA9042; order PHBI01; family PHBI01; genus CALHXW01. The sequence goes on from CALHXW010000353.1 coordinate 17,051, forward strand.
ACTCATCTCCGGCAAGTCGTTTGCCCGCGGCAAGCTGGCTGGACTGCGGGATGTTGGCTACGCGTACATCGCCCACGGGCTCTTGCGTGCCGGCAAGCCCAGTGAGGCGCTCACCGCGATCGAGAACGTCCGCGGGTCACTCGCTGAGGCGGCGCCAATGAAAGAGCTGGCGCACACACAGCTGGCCGCCAAGGCGTACAAGAGTGGCAAGCACAAGCAGGCGATGACTCACTGGGCAGCTCTGGGGTCTGTGGCGGCGCGTCACAACCGTGCGACGGCGCTCTTTAAGACCGGTGACATCGATGGTGCCGCTCGCGAGTGGTCGCTGCTCACGGGACCCGACGTGCCGGCTGAGGCGCTCTATAACCAAGCGAACGTTGCCGATCGTCGTGGCGACTACCATCGTGCGCTCAAGCTCTATGCGCAATACGTCGCCAAGGGCGGCGTCTTCGCCGACAAAGCTCGCCGTCGCGTCGAGGCAAAGCGCCGAGTCTACGGGAGGGGCAAGTGATGGAGCTACCACATCGCCAGACCGCGGCGCGCGCCCTCAAGCTTATGCTCGCGACGGCTTTGGTTGTGTTTTCCGCGGCTGAGCCGGGTGAGGCACAAGCGCAAGACCTGACCGTTGGCGTCTACCTGCCCTACGCTAGCTTTGCGTCCAACGCCGAGCGGAGCTCGTATGCTCAGAAGGTCGCCAAGGAGCTGTCGGCGGCGACCGGCAAGACCGTGACTGGCCGTGCGCTCGCGCGCCGAGCCGACGTAGAGTCATTTCTCAACGCCAAGAAGGTCGACCTCTTGGTCACCGATGGGCTGTTTGCCGCGGGGCGGCGACACACCGTGGTTGCGCACGCGGCGTCATCGAGTCCCGCTGCGCTCTTTGTGCGCTCAGGAACCACGTTCGCTCAGCTCAAAGGCAAGTCCATCGCTCTCGTCGACACCGGCTCGACCAGCGTTCAGTTCTTTACCAATGCCACCCTCGCCGGCGAAGTGGTGCCGGCCCGGTACTTTGGCGCACCGAAGTTCACAAAGGACGCAGCCACGGCCCTCAATCAGCTGAAGGCAGGCAAGGTCACGGCCGCCTTTGCGCCCAAAGGCCACCCAGCGGCGCGAGGACTCAAGGCGCTTGTCTCGGAAGGGGCTGTGCCAGCGGCGGTCGTGATGGTGGTCAACACCACAAAGGTTGACCAAGCAACTCAGGCGGCGGTCGCGAGCGCCTTTACGAGCGGAGCCGGGCAGGGCGGCGGTCTCACCGGATGGCGCCGTGGCGCACCGAAGGACGCTGCGACGATCGCGAAGCTAGCGCGCAGCAAGAGTCGCGTTCTCACGACCGATGCCGTCCTCACTCGGATGACCGAGCCCTCTGTCACGCTGCCGACCATCAAGGTGAAGCCGGAGACGGCGCTGCCGCCAGCGGGCGTGAACAAGCGGACTGTGGTCACGCCAGAGCTGCCCGAGTAAGTGGTGCTCGTGACCCGAGCCGGAGCGACGACGCAGCCGTTGATTGCGGCACTCGCGGCCGATCTTGGGCTTGAGGTGGTGCCAGTTGCTGACGGGCCTGCACCCGCTAGCGCACAGCTCGCTGTGATTGCTCAGGACGGCCTTGGTGACGGGTCGATCGTTGACGTCATCGCCGGGCTCGGCGAGCTACCGTCGGTCGCGGTTGTCGGGCCGATCTCTCGCGCCAGCTATGGACAGCTTGTCGGAAAGACAGCCGTGCGCGCGGTGGTTGCTGACACTAGGGTTGAGCTTGGAAACCGACTGCGCGCCGTCGTGAGCGAGCTCACAGGTAAGAAACACTATCCGACGAGACCTGCATCCGATGGGCTGGCGCTCTCGGTCTCTGCCTCGGAGGCGGTCCACGGATCGCTGGAGTCGATCTCGCGATGGTGCAGCTCTGCAGGGGTGCGACGTCGCATCCACGATGCAGTCGTTGATATCTCTGACGAGCTCCTCACGAACGCTATCTACAATGCACCGATGGACAGCGAAGGCAGCAGGCCTTACGAGGCGCGCTCCCGGCGGCAAGGCGTTGAGCTAGAGCCGGAGCACGGTGCCCGCTTGAACGTCTGGGTCAGTCGCGGTGGGGTGACCATCAGCTGCGTCGATCCGTTCGGAAGCCTTCCGGAGGCGCGCGCACGTACCTACATCGCCAAAGGGATGACGCGGGCGGCGGGCCAGGTGTCGACGAAGGCTGGCGGTGCCGGTCTCGGGCTCGCGCGGGTCGTCGAGATCGCTGACCTTTGCGAGGTGCGCGTCTCCCACCGTCGCCGGACGGAGATTCGTGTGACGCTCGATCTTCACCGGCGTCGAAGCTGGTCTCAGCAGGCACCGGGGCTGTTTCTCGCGTTTGGTTGAGCGCCCGCCGGCCTCGAGAAAGCAGGCGCGATGTTGTTGACGCAGCAAGCGGTCACGGCCGAGAGCCAAGGGCTACGTCTTGTCGCCTGCCTTCTTTGGGCGCTCCGTCGTGTCCGTCAGCGCAACGCGGTCGGTCGCTAACGCAGCGAGCGCAACAGAGAGAAAGTGCACGACGACTTGGTTGTCACCTTCGCCTGGCACGATGAGGTCTGCCCGCTGTCGGGATGGGCCAACGAACGCTTCGTGCATCGGTCGTACCGTCGCTTGGTACTGCCCCAAGACGCTGTCGACGTCGCGGCCGCGGTCGGCGATGTCGCGACGTACGCGACGCAGGAGCCGGATGTCGTCCGGCGTCTCGACGAAGATCTTGACGTTCATGAGGTCTGCGAGCGCTGGCCAAGTGAACAGCAGGATGCCCTCGACCAAGATGACCTCACGCGACTCGACCGTCGTGCCGCCCTGGGCGCGCGAGTGGCGCGAGAAATCGTAGCGCGGCATGGTGATCGACTTGCCGTTCCGAAGGGAAGCGATGTGCTCGATCAGAAGCTCGGAGTCGATCGAGTCCGGATGGTCAAAGTTCACCCGGGCGCGCGCTTGCAGGCTGAGGTGGCTCAGGTCGCGGTAGTAGTTGTCCTGCGCCACCATTGTGCAGCGCTGCTCGCCAACTGCGCGAAGCAGTCGCCGCGCAAGCGTGCTCTTGCCGGAACCTGTCCCTCCGGCGACGCCAACGACGAGTGGCTTGGTCACTGTCGCGACGTTCTGATTTGAGTGCGGTCCACGGCCGCCGAGTGTGCACCACGATGGCCGACGGCGCCACTGGTTCGTGTGATCCGGCCGTCATCGCTGGTTGGCCGTCACCGAGCCCGCACAATCATCGTCGGCAACGAACGGGCGATCTCCCTGTGTACGAGCGTGCTTCATACCGGCTCGACTCGACGTGATTCTGGTGTGTCGCTGGCGTGATAAACGACCGAGGGAGCAACGACGGTGGCTGACGTAAGTCCGCAGCAAGGCGAGGTCGATTAACCCGAACGCTGCTCTAGCAGCGTTGCCGGGAAATGCAATTCCTGATGACTTCGTGATGCGCACCACTGAGGCAACAACCTCGAGATCGCTCAGGAGCTGCGCCCCTGCAACCCGCGTTGTGGTTTCCTCTCGTTTGTCACCTCAGCGGCACACCTCACTTCGTCCCAGAAACCGCATTTCTCCGAACGCTGCTAAGCACCGAACGGGTGGGTAGCGTGCGGATCGGCGCGGTTTTGGGCGGTCGCTGAAGGAGCGACGAGGGAGTTTATCGGGATAAGTGACCGGGGAGCGACGCCCAGCGTCGGTCCAAAACCGCGTGGAGGCGCATGGTACCCATCTGATCGGTGCTCTAGTCGTTGAGCGCCGAGGCGCTCTCCCACGCACGGTCGACGTCTTCCTCGCTGAGCTCGAGCACCTTCGCGAGCTTCTTGAGGTGCGAGACCTCGCTGTCGTGCACGACGCCGTCGGCGTAGGCCATCTCAATCGCATGCAGGAAGATGAAGCGGCGCATGTTGTGGTCAGGCAGCTGATCGGGCGTCGGCATCATCGGAACGAGGTTGTTGTCGATGATGTGGTTGACGTAGTCGCGGCTGGCTTTGCCAAGTCCAAGAAATCCCAACAGGTTCTTGATGTGCCGCTTCTCGACCTCGGCGAAGTCTCCGTCGGAGTGAGCGATGGCGATCATCGCTTCAACGAGCACCACACGGGAGTCTTTTGTGTCATCGGACATAGCTGAACATGTCCTAGCGGCGCGCTCACTGTCAACGCAGTCGCGGCAACTCTCGTCACGGCCTTGCGTCGTTGCTGGTCTTCAGCGTGCTCGCCCTGCGGCGGGGGCGCTGCCTCGGTCAGCTCGCTACAGAAAGATGTTGGTCGGTAGCCCGGCGCTCAGCCACAGGGCCGTTCCAAGGAGCCAGAAGAGCAGTAAGCCCGTGCCGAGGTGGGTGAGCTGGATGCAGTCGGTCGAGGTCAACCCACGGGCGTAGCGCGGGCGGTAGAACCACCACTGGATCGCCGGCGCAAGCACCATCAAGAGCTCGCGAGCACCGACGACGCCGGCCAGGAAACCGGCTGAGAGCACGACGGCCGACGACACGAGCAGCACGTCGATGATCTGTCGTGAGCGCTCCAGGCCGTGCACGACCGGGTAGGTCGGGACGTTTGCCAGCGTGTCGCCCGGCAGATCGCGCATGTCATAGAGGATCTCGTAGGTGACCTCGAAGAGCACAAAGAACGCGCCGAGCACGACCACGGCAGGCCAGCCGCCACTGTAGGTCAGTGGCGCGATGACCAGCGGGTAGACGAACACCGTGTGCACGAAGAGGACCGAACTCATGGAGTTTTTGAAGAAGTAGAGGTCCTTGAAGCGCTTGAAGCCCTTGGGCGTTGGCACAATGGGGTAGCTGTAGCCGACCCCGATGAGCTGCACGACGACGCGCCAGAGCGTGAGGGCAGGCCACAGCATGATGCTGACGACAAACGAGCTGACGAAGATGAGGATCCACGTGGCGAGGACCCGTCGCTGAGCCCCGACGAGGCGCTCAGTGCCTCGGATCTCGTTGGCGAGGTCTTCCTTGAGGTCGGTGACGCGGTTGAGCAGGTTGATCAGCAGCCAGTCGACGCCGCCGAGTAGCGCTATCTCCCACGCGTAGTGACCCGTGAAGATCCAGCCAAAGACAAGCGCCGCCGCCATGGCGACGCCAATGATGTGGAGCCGCAAGATCGAGGCGACGTCGGAGAGCCATGGGGTCATGTGAACTCTCCTAACCCTCTTGGCGCCGGGCGTCGACTCGATAGTGGTGACCGATCGCAGCGGCCAGTCTGCACGAACGCGTCGATTTCAGGATTGAAGGGAGGGCGCCGACGGCCTAGTCTGGCGGCTCTGCGCATCGAGGAGCACCCATGTTTGCACGACGTCATTCTCTCCCACCCCTTCGTGCCGCCCGCTGGATAGCGGTGCTGTTGAGCTGCGCTGCGCTGGCGGCGTGTGGTGGCGACGAGGGCAACGGCGACGACGACACCGACGTGGCGCCCACGGACACGGGCGACGACATGGCGGGGCCTGCCTGCGACATCGACCCAACGCTCAGTTCGTTGCGGATGGAGTACTTCGAGAAGTCCTGCACGTTCGGTGGCTGCCACGACGCGGCCTCAGCCAAAGCGGAGCTCGACCTGAGCTCAACCAACAGCACGCTGCACAGCGACCTCGTCGGCCAGCCGGCCAACGACGAGTTTGCCTTCAACCGCGGCAAGCTGTTGGTGGTGGCCGGCGACTCGGCGAACTCGTTTCTCTACCAAAAGGTCGCCGACCTCTTTGAGCGCGACGAAGGTGACTTGATGCCGCAGGGCTCGCCGAACGTGGTCGATCCCGACTGCCGCGTCGCCATGCTCAAGGCCTGGATCGACGCCGGCGCGTCCGACAACTAGACCCAAAACAAGCGCTATTTTCGAGCGAGACGAACGCGATGTGCTTGCCAGCGGCGTCGGCCGAATGAAGGCCCTGCGAGCATCGTCGAGTTCGGGTGAGCGCAGCGAGCGAACCGACGCCGCTGGCGAGGGCATCGCGGAA
>CALHXW010000354.1 GCA_938040325.1 uncultured bacterium
ACTCCACCCAGCCCTCCATCGAAGGAACACCTCGTGAACAAGACCACGACCTCGACCTGTCCTGTCCGTCGCGCGCGCAACCGAGCGACGCTGCCTCTCTTGATCGGCACGACCGCCTGCCTGCTGCTCTCGTCGGCCGTCGGCTGCGGTGCCGCCAACAAGATGCTTGGAACCAACATCCCCGAGCCGGAGCTCTCGGAAGAAGAGGCCCCGACCGCACGGACGCAACGCTCGCGTGATGAGGCGATGCCGGCCCACCTGCGAGAGCAGCCTGCTCCGGAGCGGCGCGCCGCCCCGGTCGTTGCGCCGGTGCCTGCACCTGCTGTCGCTGCTGACGGCCCATCCGTGATGCTCACCAACAGCACCGGCGTTGATATCTGCGAGGTCTATGCGCCCACGCAGCCATTGATCACCGGGTGGGAGTCCAACCTCCTCACGGCGAAGCTCGCAGCCGGCGCCACAGCGGCCATGGCCGTCACATCAACTCCGCTGCCTTCAGGAAGCTCGATGAAGGCGGTGGGGTGCGACGGTAGCGTGGTCGTCCGCGCCTACAACGAGCAGGCGTTTTGGCGCTCTGAAGGCCACGCCTGGACGCTCTCGGCCCGTGACGAGGGAAGCCTCGACAGCCGCAACGAGGATCAGAAAAAGGCCGCTGCAGCGGGTTCGGTGATCGGCCGCGACAAGGTCGCTATCACGGTTGTGAACTACTGCAGCCAGACGGTGACGATCTGCGAGAAGACCAGCCGCTACTCGGGTCGCGAGACGGCTCGCGGCGGCTCGTCGAGCAGCGCACGCAAGACCACGCTTCGCCTCTACGAGGGGACAGAGATCTCGAGCGGCAAGAGCTGCGACAACGTGCTGATTAAGCGCCTTGGGCCGGAGCACGCCGGTCAAGAGATCGTGGTCTGCCGCTGACAGCCAGCGCGCAGGCTGGTCGCAGGCCTGCGCGCGTCTCTACGTCCCGTCGGCCCCGTTGCCAGCAGCCTGACTCTGGAGGCGGCGGATCGTGTCGAAGTTCGGCATCGGCGTCTTGTAGGGGCGTATGCTCTTGAGCGCCACGAAGACGAGGCCTGCGACGCCGCAAAAGAGCACCATCGCGAAGAGCCAGCCGAGGGCGCCAATGGCGAAGGGAGCCGAGGCGACACCGGCAAAGATCGCGATGAACGCATTGACGTTGGTGTGCTTGTCGCGGCGTCGGTCGTCGGCGTCTTCTGCGGCAATCATTCCGTCGGCGGTGGTCACGTCAAGCACGGTGCCGTCGCAGACCGCACAGCTCCCGGCGGCGGTGGCCTTCGCACCGCAGTCGACGCAGTGAAAGAGTGGCTCGATCATGGCTCTCGCTCCTGAGTGTGGGGCTTTCCGCGTGGACGGATGCCGGCACCGTACCAGAGTTCGGTGGCTTTGAGTGGGGTGCAAGTGCCTCTGGCTCCACAATGTTTAGCGGGCGTAAGGGTCGTCACTCTCGTGGCCGTCGTCACCGAGAGCGCCGCCCAGGGACTTGTTGAGCATCCACTGTTGGACCTCTGCGTCGTTGAGTCCCCAGAGATAAGCGCCACAGATGATGAGGCCAAAGATGGCGACGGCGGCTAGGAATGGGCTTGCAAGCGCGCCAGCGCCCGCCAGCATGAGCCCGTTTAGGAGCAGGCCGAAGACAGCGAAGAACAAGAGGATCAACCGGGCGCCCTCTGAGCCGCGCCAGAAGCCGAGCGCAAGGGCAACGCGGAACGCGACGTGCACGAGGCCCGTGCCGTCGAGGCCGCGCGGGTCGATGGTCGCGCGGAACACCACGAACGCGATGAGCTCGACGACGGCGGCGGCGAGCACGAGCTGAGCTTTCTTGGGCATGTGGCGACCTGTCGAGCGGAGATACGCTGTCGTATCCGCGCTAGGGGCCGGGGTGTCAAGCGGGCCAGGTCGGGCACGTCCACACGCGTGGTCAAACGCACGAGGCCCGCAACGTTGCTGCGGGCCTCGCGGATGTTCGTTAGCGGCGACCGATCAGGTATCGATGTCGGTCACCGGATAGAGCGTCGGGCTGGTCGCCTCCTGCTTGAGTGGGAAGCTCGCGAACACTGCGCGGACCCTGGCGCCGTTGATGCCGCAGTTGGTTGAGGCGCAGTCACTGTCGAAGGCACCGTCCGAGTCGCTGTTGGCCGAGCGATAGTCGCGGTAGGCGAGCAGGCCAGTGAACTGAACGCGGATGTCGATAACCTCCCCGACGCCGAGGGTGGTCGGCAGGGTGTCGCCATCAACGGTGACGGCGTGCGCGCGGGTGGGGAGGGTGAAGTCGTCAGGCGCGAGCAGGAGCTCGAGGTCAGTGAGAACGACGTTGGTCAGCGGAACTGTGCCGTTGTTGATGAGCCGTAGGTTGAGCTCAGCGGCTTCGCAGCCCCAGCCGCCACACGGGTCGACACAGTTGGCCGCGTCGTCGCTCGCACCGTCCGGCTCGGCCTGGCCTGCACCATCGATTCCAGCTGCAGGCAGTGCTTGGTCGGGGCAGCTGTCGTAGTGACCGAGGTGGCCCGAGATGTAGACAAGCGAGAAGCTGGGATTGCCAGGCGCCGAGTTCGTGTCGGGCGGATTGCCGGTGTCAGGCGGGTTCCCCGTGTCGCTGGTGTCGGCCGACGTGTCGCTGGTGTCGCTGGTCGTGTCGGCGGTGTCGCTGGTGCCTTCGCGGGGAGCGTCGAAGGCTTCGAGGCAGCCGCTGAGAGCGACGCCGGCGATCAGGAGCGTGAGTAGGGATGTGCGCATGGTGTGGACCTGTTGCTTAGAGGGTGTGGAGGTAGGCCAGCAGGTGCTGGCGTGCTTGGGTGTCGAGGACGCCGAAGGGGTGGCCGCTCTCGAGGAGCGCCTCCAAGCTCGGCATGCTGCCGTCATGGAAGTAGGGCGCGTTGGCGGACACTGCGATGAGGCTTGGGACCTTGTAGCTGCCTGTGCCGCGCTCGGGTGTGGTCGCGACGGCAGGGTCGACCGCGAGCGTGTCGGCGGCCACGAGGCCCCCGGAGAAGCCTGCGTCTGGCGCGTGGCAGCCGGCGCAAGTGGCGTTGAATTGCTGACGACCGGCGCGGATGGCGTCGCTCGTTGGCGTCGGGCTCGGGGTGGGTGTCAGGGACTCGCGCGGAGGCTGGAGGCCCGTCAGAAAGCGCTCCATCGCCCACATCAGCTGGCGAGCGGGCCGCGAGCGCATGCGGTGCCCCTTGATGTATTGGGTCTCGAAACGCACAGCTAGCGTGCCAGGCGCGCTCACGGCGATGGCGCCACTGTGGTTGAGGTATTGCGCGTGGCCCAGCCCCCACATGTCGGGAATCGCCGTCACGCTTGGCACGCCGTCGTCGGTGACGTCGGCCCGTCCGGGGCCCCAGCTCAGCAGCTCCGACATGTCGCGGCCGCCTTCCGCTGCGTGTTCGGCCCGAATGGCGCCGACGTCGAGCTCACGGTCGCCGCGACCCACGATGCCGTCGCCGCCGTGGCAGAAGACGCAGGTGACGCCAACCGCCGGGCGGCTGTTGCGCGCTTGGAAGACCACGAGTCCGCGCACGGTGCCGTCGGCGTTGGGCGTCACGCCAAGGTCCGGCCAGCGCGACGGGCGGCTCGCGAGCCAGGTCAGGTAGCCGTCCTCTCGGAGAGGCAGCTGGGTGAAGACGGTCTCGCCAAGTGCCCGCCATCCGGCGCGGCTTGTGGGTAGCTCGACGGGGGCGTGCTCTGTCAGCTCGCCTAGCGTCAGGCCGAGGCCCGCCTCCAGGCGCTTGGCGTCTGTGACGGTCAGCGGGCGACTGGCACTTGTCTGCTCCGGAAGCAGCTCCCAGCCAAGGTCACTGAACCCGTAGGAGTCGAGCAGCTCGCGGCTATAGGGAAGCTCCGGTTGCCACAGCGCCGCTTCCAGCAGTGCCCGCCGCTCGGTTGCGCTCTCGAGATAGGGCGTGGTCGCCGGCTCAGCGGCAGCGAGCGGACCATCACAGGCGCCAAGGCTGGCGGCCAGCAGGAGCGTCAGGGCAGCGAGCAGACGGTAGCGGGAAGCGGGGTGCACGAGCTGCGTCCGTAGCAAGAGCAGTGCCAACGACCATCGATCCAGGTGCGGCCGAGCTCCACAGCAAGACGCAGCCACGGAGCGGCAGCGCGGCAAGCCACAAATCAACCGCACTGTGCGACAAATCTCTACAGTCTGGTCGGCCCGTGGCTTTGGTCAGTGGTCGGCGCGACTCACCCCAGACGCCAACAGGTGTTGCGACAGCGATAGAAACAAACGATCGGATGTCTAAGTTGCCTCATGCCGTTGATGTTTATCCAGACTCGCCTCCACGATGCGGGATCGAACGCACGTGGGCACGTCTCGGGATGCTGGTGGCGCGGATTCCGCATGCAGGTGACGCGGGCACATGACCATGGGAGACTGACGTGCATCAACTCCCAACAGGGACCGCTCAGGATGACCGACCGACGACCTGTAGCTAGTGCTAGTCACGACGGGCAGTGGCGCGCGCGTCGATTCATCGCGCTTGCTGCAGTGCTGGAGCTCATGGTCGCGAGTTGTTGGGTCGCGGTCTCAGCGGGTGACTTTGACGCGCCGACGATGCTCTTGGATGTGCTGTTGGTCGCCACTCCGCTCTCGTTTCTCGTGTTCCTCACTGCGGTGGGGGCATGGGCACATCGCGACCGAACCCCGGTTGCGCTCATCGGCTTTGGCCTGAAGGCCGTCACGGCGGCGTTTTTCACCCTTGTGACCGCCGTGTCATTTGAGGCCGGGCCTGACTCTGCGTTCATCACGCTGCAAGGCGCGGCCATTCACTGCAACGCTCTCGGCAACATCCTGCTCTTCATCGCGTTCGCTCGTCGCAGCGGAGGCCGGCCGCTGGCGTGGGGCGTGGCGATCGTTGGCTGCCTCTGGATCGCCCTGCGTATGGGCTTTCATCTCGCAGAAGCGGAGTTCTGGGACGGCGTCTTTCCGCGCCTCTCCGTCGACCTGATCTGGCTTGTGCTGATGCTCTCGCTCGTCGGCCAGCGCACGACACCGACCGCCCACCCGACACGCGCCTGGCCTGCCGTGCTAGCTGGCGCCACACGCTTTCGCTCGGCGGTCGTGTGGCGCATCATGTTGGCCGTCGGTGGGGTCTTGCTGATGCTAGCGGCGGCTGCGACACGCAGCGTCGGGCTGATGCTCTTCGTCTTGGGTGCGATGGTGATTGGCGAGACACTGATCGCGTGGGTCGCGTCACAAGGCCTGTGGCGCTATGCGTCTGTGCCTGATGAGTCCGGGGCGGATCTCTTGGCGCGCAGCGCCTGGGCCGCATCGGTGGTCTTGCTCATGTTGTCGGTCGGTAGTGCCGTGGTCCTGGGCCTTGTTTGGGTAGATGGTGGACTCAGCGCCTTCGTCGGAACCGCCCAGAAGCTCGCTCCAAGCCAAGCGCCAAGCAATGCACTGCTGGCGCTCTTGGCGCTAGGGGGCTTTCTGCTGTCGGTCGCCCGAGTCGGACGCTGGCTCGATGACCCTCCGCTCCGCGCTGCCGCCTATCACGCACTGGTCGCACTCGTCGTGACCGTTGGCGCATCGCTAACGCGCAGCGTCGCAACCGGCGCCAACGACAAGCTCACGCTCATCTTGGGGCTCAGCGTGTTGGTGTCAGCGGTCTGGCTCATCATCACGCTGCTAAAGACCACCGTCGTGCTCATGCAAACCGCCGAGAACCAAGCACTCGTCGCACCATTCGAGGCCACCAAAGACTAGTCCTCACGCCGCACGCCGACGCCTACGCCGACGCCTACGCTTACGCCTACGCTTACGCCTACGCTTACGCCTACGCCTACGCTTACGCCTACGCTTACGCTTACGCCTCACGCCTCACGCCTGCGCGTCACGCCTACGCCTCACGCCCACACGCCTACGCCTCACGCCCACACGTCACGCCTCACGCCCACACGTCACGCGTCACGCCCACACGTCACGCCTCACGCCTACGCCTCACGCCCACGCCGCACGCCTCACGCCTACGCCTCACGCCTACGCCGCACGCCTAGGCCTACGCCTACGCGTCACCCCTCACGCGTCACGCCTCCCCAATCCCGCCCAACCCCACCGCGAGCCGGCTCAGGTCACTGCGGTACTCCAGTCGCTGGACCCACACATCCGGCCATGCATCCTCACCGAGGTAAGCCCCTGAAAACGCGCCCGTCAGGCTGGCAATCGAGTCCGAGTCGCCTCGCGTGACGGCCGCGCGCCGAATCGCCGCCAATGGACGCTCCGGCGCCAAGAGAAACACGTGAAGTCCCGTGGCAAACGACTCCTCGGCGACCCAGCCATCGCCTGTCGCAAAACACGGGTCTTGGTCGATCGTAGGTGACGAAACGGCGTCCTCGACCCGCTCAAGCGCAGAGAGCACTTCGTCCCAGCCACGGGCGATGAAGTGCTCCGGCGTGGTGGCGCCCGGACGCTCCCAGAGCGTCTTCAGCCAGTCGTGGTGGTAGACCTCACGCTGCGACATCGCATAGGCACGCGACCTCGCTACCAGCTGCTCCGGCGACTCGCCGTCGACGAGCCACCCACAGACCTGGGTGGTGAGATCGGATGCTGCCAGCGCCGTCGGGTGGCCGTGGGTTAGCGCCGCCTGGAGCTGTGCAATGCCTGCCCGCGTTGCGTCATCGAGCCCTGGGACGAGGCCAACAGGGGTGGTCCGCATGTTGGCGCCGCAGCCCTTGCTGCCTGGCACGACGGCATCGAGCCACCCCTGGCCGCGATGCAGGCGCTCACACGCCTGCAGGCAGGTGTTGCCAGGAGCGCGGTTGTTCTCCGGATCGTTGAACCAGCGCACAAAGGTCTCGACCAGCGCAGGCGTCAGCGCGTCCGGTGTGAGCTTGGGCGCGGCAAGCAGCGCGTCGGCAACCGCGATGGCCATCTGGGTGTCGTCGGTGACGCGAAACACGTCGCCCATCGGCTCTTGCGGCCCGGAAGGTGGCCAACGGTCGACGATCTCGGCAACGGTCATGAACTCGGTCGGGGCGCCGAGGGCGTCACCAAGTGCCAGCCCGTACAGGCTCGCTGCAATCTTCGCTTGGGCTGTCATGGTCGTGCTCTGTCGGTCGCAGGATATCGTTGGGTGTGGCCACATCGGCCGGTTCGCCAGGGCGTCACGCGACGGCCGTCCTCAGTCGAGCGGCGGCGAGGCGACAATGTAGGTCCAGTCGGGCGTCTTGATGGTGCTCCAGACCAGCAGGCGTGTGTCGTCGCCGCTGCCGGCGATGGCGTGGCCGGTGGCCGTCTTCGCGAAGCGACCGATGAGGTCTTTGTAAGGGAAGGGCGGTGGCGTGTAGTCGTTGACCGTCTCGGCGATGTCGCGCATCTCGGACTGGACCACGACCACGCCTGCCCGGTTGAGCAGGTAGACCTCCGAGCCCTCGGCGACGCCTTCGGGCGGCTCAAGGAAGGCCTCGATCAGATAGCTGAACTCGATGTCGATGGCGGCGACAGCGTCGAGCTCGCCGTCGGCGCCCCGCACGCTCTGGGCGACCGTCAGCAGTAGCCCCTTGCGGTCGGAGGCGCTGTCGACGGCCAGCCAGCCAGGGCCGTGGCGCTTGCTTGCATCGGCGTACCAAGGGCGCTTGCGGGGATCGTAGTCGTTGCGGTTGGTCGCGCGGGCAGGGTAGGTCGCCATGACGCCCTGCGGCGTGCCCATGTAGGTGAAGACGGCGGGCAGGCCGACGACGCGCAACAGCTTCTCGATGGTCTCCAGCGGCTCAGCGGTTGTCTCCGGTCCTTCGCTCTGGAGGCGCGCCTGCCGGAATGCCTGGCCAAGCGACGCAAGGCGCGGTGGAAGGTCACCGAGAGCCTCCAGCGACACGCCCGGCGCCACCTCCAGGCAGAGCTCGCGCGTGCTGATGGGCTTCTTGTAGACGGGCGACTGCGCGGTGTCGGCCGGCTGGTGCTTCGGGTCGTTGAAGGTCGCGCAGGCAACCGGCCGCCGTTGGGGTGCATCCGCGCGGTTGAGCGCGTACTCGGCGGCGTAGACCATGCCGGCGAGCGCCGACTCGTACTGCGCAAAGGCACCGTCGATGGTCTGGACCTGGGCCGTGACGCCGTCGACGATGTCGGCGAGCTTGTCCTCGCGCACAGCGGCGGCCGCTCGCTCGCTCTCGACCTTGGCGACGCCGTTGAGAAAGACGCCGGCGCCGACGGCGAAGATGGCCGTGAGCAAGCCGAATCCAATGGCCAGCGCCTTGGCTCGGTGGACGCTGATCCAGCGCTGGAGTCGGTGGTGGAGCTTGTCAGGGGCGGCCTCAACAGACTCGTTCTGCTGGAACCGCCGGACGTCATCGGCCAGCTCGCTGACCCCGGCGTAGCGGTCTTCGACCTTGAGTGACGTCGCCTTGTCGATGATGGCGCGCAGCTCGCGCGGCACACGCTGGGTGTTGTTGAAGAACGTCAGCGGATCTTTGTCCGCTTCGGCCGCGCGCAACACCATCTTCATCGCGCCGTCGCCGGTGACCGCGCGCTTGAGGGTGGCCAGCTCGAAGAGGATGAGCCCGAGCGCGTACTGGTCGCTGGCGCCCGTGAGCTGGTCGTTGAGGCCGCGGGCTTGCTCGGGCGACATGTACGGCGGCGTGCCCACGAGGCGCCCAGCTTGGGTTTGCACGACGCGGCTGTCGTCGGCTTCGAGGTCGTTGATCGGCTCGTCGTCGGTGCCGATGAGGCGAGCGATGCCCCAGTCCATCACGACGACCTCGTGGAAGGCGCCGACCATGATGTTGTCGGGCTTGAGGTCGCGGTGAATCACGCCGCGCGAGTGGGCGTAGGCAATGGCGTCGCACGCGGCGAGGAAGAGCTCGAGGCGGTCGGCGAGACCGTGGTCTTCGCTGACGGTCCCCCCAGCGCTGTGCTGGCGACGTGCCTCGGCGATGTAGTGCTTGAGCGTCTCGCCTCGAACGAGCTTCATCGCGTACGACATGGCGCCGGTGTCGTCGACGTCCAGCGAGTACACCGGCACGATCGACGGGTGGTCGAGCTGGGCGGTGATCTGGGCCTCGGCAAAGAAGCGGCGAGTGAGCTTGTTGTTGCCGGCGCGCTCGGGCTTGATGCGCTTGACCGCGACGGTTCGGTTGAGGTCGCGCTCGCGAGCGATCAGCACCTCCCCCATCGCGCCCTTGCCGAGCACGCCGAGGGTCTTGTGCTTTGCGCCCTGCTCTTGCTCGTAGAGAAAGTCGTCGGCACCGTCGAACGCACCGAGCGTCACGTCACCGAGCGTCACCAGGTCGCGCATGATGGCGCTCGTGATGAGCTCCTTTTCCCACAGGAACGTCAGAAACCGCTCAACGTCGTCGGTGTGCCGCCGCCGCTGAAACTCGCTGTAGGCGCGGTCGATGTCGGCATGACGGTGCTCCGGAAAGAAGCGCTTGATACTGGCGAGTTCCATCGCCCTCAGTATCGACCACAAGCGGCTCAACGTCGAATGGACCGGCGGTGAAGTTGGCCAGATGCACGCGGCAGCGACGGGAAAGTTATCGGTTTTTCAGCGGGTTGAGGCGGCTGGTGGAGACTTGGGTTTACGCAATAGATGCCACGATCGTCCTGCGCAGCGCTGGTCGTCAGCGTCGAGTTCCCGGAGCGCTCCCGAACGTTTTGATGGCCCATGCCGGGCATCGTCAACACCCGCCTCAAACCAAGAATGGCATATTGCGACAAAGTCCATCATTCACAGTGGCTTGCGCGCCTCGGGTTCGCCAGCTTGTCACTTGTGTGACCTCAGGTGTCACACAAGTGAGCAGCAGCCCTCGCGGGCGCGCGGCAGGCGGGGCAAGATAGGGTTCCGCCGTGAACTGAACGGACGCGCAGTGCGGCGAGCGCAAGGATCTGTGCGCTAATGTCTTGTATGCCGGGTATGGGCCGCCCGATGGACCATCGATACCAACGAAATGCCCAAGAGATGCTCACTGACACGGTGTGAGCATCGACGTCACTCGCCGTGTCAGCTCAACCCATCCAAGTGTAGGAGAATATTTTATGACCAAGCTCACTCTCGATCGTCTCAGCTCCGCTGTTCATCAGG
>CALHXW010000355.1 GCA_938040325.1 uncultured bacterium
CAACGGCCTCGCGCGGCCGGCCGAGCTGAGCTTCGGCCCGCGCCACGAGCACGTGGGAGCCAACGTCATCAGGCGAGTAACCGATCGCGCGATGCGCCGCGGCACGCGCGGAGACGAGGTAACCCATCGACAGGCGCGCCGACGCGAGCTGCTTCAGCCCCGGGGCGCCACCCCCTTGAGCAATGGCGTCACTGGCTGCATCCAGCGCAGCGCCGGGCTCACCCGCAACCTCGGGCACTCCTAAGCGCTCTGCGCCGCTGTGGCCACAGCCCAACATCGCCCAGCAGATCACCACCAGGGAGGCGCATGGTACCCATCTGATCGGTGCTCCAGCGGCGCTGGGGGACACGCGGATTCCGGGACGAACGTCGGGCCTTGCGTCTTCCTTGCCACCGCTGCTCGCAGACACGCCCCAGCCTCCATGCACGCCTGACTCACAAGCGCGTGCGCGGCCAGACTATTCCGAGTCCGCAGTTGTGGCCAGAGCACGCACGGTCCGCTGAAATCAGACCGCGTGTGCGGTGAGGGCAAGGGGCCGCACACAGCGCCGGTTGACGCGCCGCACAGTCCTCGCTGGTCTATTGCCGCGCCGCACATCCATCCGGTGGGCTGTGTTGGCAGGCGAGTTGTTCGAGCCGGCCCGCGTCACGTCGTCAGAGACGTGAGCAAACGAGCGGGTCGAGAGGGTAGAGTGAGAAGCAGCGCCGCGTTGAGGGTGCTCAGTCGGGCCGAGCGTTTGGAAGAGTGGTGAGCACTAGGTGCCCGAGGTAGTATGGTAGGACCAAAGGGGATTTTGTGGGCGACGCCTCGCTTCCACACCAACAACATAGGGCATTAACCGATCGGTTGCTAGCCTCAAAGCCGGTTCAAGTAACCGGTCGGTGAAGAACGACGCGCAACCCTTTACCCCCACTCCGAGAACCACGAATCGCTAGGCAGAATAAAAGCCTCCGCGCCCTGACCAAACGGTCAAAATCGTCGGGACGAGAGAGCCGGTGTCGCGCTGCGGCGGGAGTCGGCGACATCTGCTCGGTCATCGGAGAGCGAGCCCCCAGCGACAGCGCTGGAGTGATGCCAGGCGAGAGCCCAGCGCGGATCGACGTCCGTGGCCTCGTGCCGACGCCTGCTACACCATCACAGCGGACGGGTTCGCGGCACGCACACCGAGTGCGCGAGCGTCGTGGCTCGCGTGGCGCAGCGCCACGCCGAGTCGCCCACCAACTCCGTGCACTCGCCGGACGGCGACACCGGATCGCCATGTCCGCCGGAGCACATCGCGTCGCCACGCCCGGTCAGGCTTGGGCACCCTACGAGATCGTGATAGAGGCTTGCCGCGCCAGCAGACCAACGCGGCAGTCAGGAGGACGAGAGATTTTGATGGGTTCGCGATCGGCACCGAGACACTCAGGTCACCGCCGCCTTGGAGCCCCCACGAGCTCAGCGTTCTGCGCTGCCTGGCAACAGGCGGCCGCGCTCTTGGCGTCGAGCCGGCGACCGGCGCACTCCTGTCGTTGCGCGCGCTTCACCTCGCACCTCAGGACGCTCTAGAGCACGTGGCTGCCCGCCCCCGAACAGAGCGCTGGATCGCGCTCGCTATTGCCCTCACGACCGTCTTGGCGGTTGTCGCACTCTTCGTTGGGCCAACACCACCCGCACCCGGCATTGCCGAGCGCGCCAACGAAGCGCTGGCCTGGCGCTCTGGCTCACCCGACGTCGAGTTTGTCCGCGGTGCTGTGACCGCCGACGGGATCTTTGTGCGCGCAGCCGCCCGCTTTGACGACCCCGCCGTTGCGCTTCGCGCTCTCGGTGCGCTCGGCGTCGCGGCGCTTGTCTTCGCTTTTGCCCTCTTCCTGCGCGCGCTAGGTCGTCCCCTGTGGCTCGCCGCGGCGGCCCCGCCGCTTGCCTGGGGAGCGTTCAACACCGGCATCGTGTCGCTGCCTCTGGGACTTGCCCTGACCTTCGCCGCTGGCGCGGTCATCGCGCGGCCGCCTGGCCCTCGCGCGGCGCCTTGGCTCCTCGGGCTCTGCGGTGTCGCCGCAGCCATCGTCGCTCCACAGACTGTTCCGATCCTTGTCGGCGTCGCGGCGACGCTCGCACTTGCCCGCGCACGCCGCCGCACCGATCTCTTGACCCTCTTTGCGCTTGTCCCCGCGTTATCCATCTGGCTCGGCTGGCGGGCGTTCGAAGCGCCGACCAGCTTTCCTGGCGTCGAGGTCAGCGAACGCCTGCGTGGGTTCTTTGCCTACGCCCTCGATCTGACGAGCTACAAGACCGACGGCACGACCCTTGTTGCGATCGTTGGCACCTGGCTCGGGATCCTGGCCATCAGCGGCGTCACGCCTTCAGCACGCACCACTCTGCGCGCACGCCTCGAGCGCCACAGCCTGCTGCTCGTCGCTCTCGGACTCTGCCTCGGGCTCTTTCTGCTTCCCTGGGGCAGCGACCAGCGCCACCTGACCGCACAGCTCATGATCGCGCCCCTCGCGCTGATCTTGCTTGCGCTGCCGCGGCCGCCGGCCCGCAGCGTCTTCACCTTTGCCGCGGCGTGTATCCTGGTTGGCACGTCGCTCTGGTTTCACGCGCGGCTCGTCCAGCATGCTGCCCGGCACGGTCAGCTGGATGCCCGACCGCTGCTGGCCTCGCTCGACGCTCTCAACCTACCGCCGGGCTTTCGCGCGACGTGCCTCGACCTCGACGACCAGCGACTGTTTCACCGCACGTCATCGGACCAGACGTGCCGGGCCGTGTTGACGTCGCAGGGAGCTGCTGCGCCATGGCTGCACGGACTGGACCCCACCGGCCTCGTGAGGGCGAAGACCTCGCATCGAATGCTCACCAAGAAAGACCTCGACGACGTCAAAGCGCTCGACGACCTCGATCTTCTGCTGGTTCGCGGCAAGCACAAGCCGCCCCGCAAGAGCCGCGCGAAGCTGGTCGCTGCCACCCAGGGCGAGGTTCCGAAGAGTCCATTCTGGAGCATCTACCGGGTGGTCGGCACGGCGGACCGCGACACGACCTTTGAGGACGCCCGTGGTGGCACCGGAGGCAAGGAGCTTCGCTGGAACTGTCCAGACGGGATGGCGCTCTCCGGGCTCACCGCGACCACGAACCGCGGCAAGACCGCGATCGTGTCCGTCCAGCCCCGCTGCCGGACGCTCGTCCGCAAGTCAGGACTCGTCACCTACCGCGGGCGGACGGTCGTCGGCCCGGTGTTCGGCGGCAGCAAGGGCCTGACCCGGCGGACGCTGCTCTGCCGAAAGGGCCACCTCGTGTCCGGTGCGATCGGAAAGACCGCGAAGGTGGCGAGCGCGATCCGGCTCGCATGCAACCGTGTCGAGCTTGCCGAGGCCGACACGATCGTTGTGACCAAAGCCGAGAACACGCCGGTCGTCGGGTCATCGACGGGCACGCCGTTTGAGCTGCGCTGCCCGTCTGACAGTGTCGCCACCGGGCTGAGGGGACGGCACGGCGCGGCCGTCGACAGCATTGGGGTCGCCTGCGGACCGCTTGTGCCATTGGTCACGGCCCCGACGCCGAAGAAGACAGGCCCGCCCCCCACTTCCGAGCCCAAAGCGGGTGCGCCGACGCAACGCACACCCGCGCGACCGGCACCGAGCGCGCGCCCGAAACGTCAGCAGCGCTGAGGCGCTTGGCCCGCTGGAGATTGTTGCCAACCGCAGGGATTTCCGACACGCTCACCGCGCAAAAGCGGCCTCGCGCCAGCTGACTCCAGCCCGACGCGATCCGCGCGCGGCCGCAGCGCAACGCGAGACTCGACGAACCCACAGGGCGCATGGATACCTCCCTCATCCTCATCATCGTGCTGACGTTCGCCTTCGCTGCGACCCGTCTAGAAGTGATGCTGCTGGGGGATAAGACCAGCCTGCTGGCCAGCCTCGAGTACCTGTTGATCGGCATCCTCGTGGGCCCGCTCGTCCTTGGCGTCCTGGGCCCCGAACGCATCACTAGCCTCGAGCCGCTCTTGGCCGTGGTGACAGGCTTCGTTGGCTTCCTTGTCGGCCTGTCGCTGTCGGTCTCGGAGCTCCGTGACCGGCCGCCCGGTACGTTCAGGTTCGCGCTCTCTACCGGTCTCGTGACGAGCTTGCTCGTTGGCGGCGCTGCGTTTGCCCTCTTTGCGACCGGCACGCTCGGTCGGCTCGGCGGCTCGACCGAGACGCTGCTCATGGCGTCGGCGACGCTCGGCCTTGGCGCCATCATCACATCGGGTGCCGCCATTGACGCCGCAGTCACCCAGAGCCGTGCTCGCGGTCCGGTCAGCGACGCGCTACCCCATGCCGCCCGAATGGTCCGGGTCGTCGCGATCATTGGCTTTGGGCTCGCCCTCGCCTCCTACCGCGGACGGGCTGCTGACGACAGCGTCGACGCGCTGGTGTGGGACGGGATTGCCATCTTTGGTGGCGTCCTGTTGGGCGTCATCTTCCATGTCTTTGTCGGCAACGAGCGTGACCGCGGGAAACTCTTTGTCGCTACCATCGGCGTCGTGGCGCTGGGCTCTGGAATTGCCGAGGCGCTGCAGTTCTCGCCGCTCTTCATCAACCTCGTCGCTGGCGCCGTCATCGCCAACATCTCGAAAGCGCGACCTGATCTCATGGCCGCCGACGAGCGCCTGCGCCGTCCCGTCATCGTGGTGCTGCTCTTGCTTGCCGGGGCCACCTGGAAGCCTATCGCCGGGCCGCTGTGGGTCGTGCCGATTGGCTTCGTGGTCCTGCGCGTTGTCGCGCTGCGAATCGGAGCGCGCGCCGGCGTGGGCCTTGTCCCCAGCATCGACGACCACACGCCGCGCTTGGGGAACGCGCTCCTCAGCCAGGGCGCGATCGTCGCAGCGGTCGCCATCAACTACCACCAGGTCGTGGGCCCATCGCCACTGGCAGACACGGTCCTCACCACGCTGCTCTTGTCGGCCGTCGTCAACGAGCTGTGGGCGGCACCCGCCCTCAAGCGCGTGCTCCTGGATGCCGGCGAGAGCGGCCGGCGCCCCATCGTCAGAAGCCCTGTCCGTCCCGCGCGCAGCGACGGCCACGGCCACCACGACGACCACGGCCACCACGACGACCACGACGCGCCTTCCTCCTCTGCCGACGAGGGAGCACCCGCATGAGCTTGATGCGTCGATTCCTTGTCCTAGCACTGCTGATCGCGACCATGTTCGGCATGCAGTGGCTCAAGGGCGGGCTCGGACAGGGTTCGCTGGCGATCACGTTTGCGGCGATCGGCTTCGTCGTGTTGGCCGCCTACGCGATGGCCGAGCTCGCCAGCGCCGTCGGCTTACCGCGCGTGACTGGCTACATCGTGGCCGGACTCGGCCTCGGTCCCTCCGCTGCCGCCATGATGGGGCTCAGTCCTCCCATCCTGACGGAAGCCGCGGTTGGCGACATGAAGGTCTTCAACGGGCTCGCGCTGGCGCTGATCGCGCTTGAAGCCGGTCTGGAGCTGAACCTCGAAGCGTTGCGGCGCTTCAAGCGAACGCTGTCGAGCATCATCCTCTTTAAGATGCCGCTGTCGTGGTTGATGGTCGGTGGCGGGTTCGTTGCGTTAGCCCTGACGGTGATGCCTGTCCCCGGCGTGACCGAGTTTGGCCACATTCTCGCCATCGGTCTGGTTGTCGGCGCGCTCTCGGTTGGGACCTCGCCTGCGGTCTCGATCGCCGTCATCTCGGAGTCGGGAATCAAGGGCAAGGTCGCCGACCTTGTGCTCGGCTTCGCGGTCTTCAAAGACGTGGTGATGGTCATCATGATCGCGGTCGCCATCGCGGTCGGCACGATCCTCATCACCGACGGGGCGGCCTTCGATGCGGGCCCCTTCCTCAAGCTGCTCAAGAAGGTCTTCTTCTCAGCGGTGTTCGGCGGCGTGATCGGCGGACTCTTGGTCGCCTGGATGCGCTGGGTTCGCTGGGAAATCATCCTGATTTTGTTGGTCGTGGCATACGGCGTCAACAGCTTCAGCGCCTACCTCCACGACGTCCACTCGACGTTCCAGTTCAAGCCCCTGCTGCTCTTCATCACCGCTGGTTTTGTCGTCGGCAACTTCAGTCGCTACGGCCACGCGCTGCACAAGCCCCTCGGATTGCTCGCCCTGCCGGTCTTCGTGATCTTCTTCACGACCGCCGGCGCAGGGCTCAACCTCGAGGCCACCATTGCGATGCTGCCGCTCGCCTGCTCTCTCTTCGCGATTCGAGCGCTCATGATGTACCTGTCGGCGCGCTGGGGCGGCAAGCTCGCCGGCGAGACGACGGCCTTCAGCAACAACCTCTGGCTCGGCTTCATCAGCCAGGCTGGCGTCGCGCTCGTGCTGCTCAAGGTCGCTCAGGACGGACTTCCCGCGCTGGCGGCAGAGCTTGAGCTGGTCGCGTTCCCGCTGATCACCCTCAATCTCCTGATCGGCCCCATCCTGCTGCGCGTTGCGCTCAAGCGTGGACAGGGAATCGATGTAGCGCCGCCGCCAGGGGACAGCGACGCCGACGCCGGGCCGACGGCCGCAACGCCGTGGAGTGGGTTCGATGACGGGCCGATCGAGCCTGCCCTCGCGGACGTTCTCGGCGAGACGACCGCTGCGCTCGACGCGCTCGGTCAAGACTTGAGAACCCGACTGCTTGCCGGCTGGCGCGAAGCCGGTCAGCAACGTCTGGACGCCACGGCCGAGGGCGACAGGTTCAAGCCCGCCGAGCTGAAGCCGGCGGCGGCATTCCTGCGCGGCCGCGCCCGCAAACTCCGCGACAGCATCGCGCAGCTGCCCGTCGCGGTGAAAGCGGGGCTGCCAGACGGCGACCTCACCGCTGAACACGGCGCCCTGCACCTGCCGACGACGCTGTTCCGGCTGAGACGCAGCCTCGGCAAGACGTCACGGCGCGTGGACACGCGCGCGCTGGTCCGAACCCGTGTCGAAGGCCGCGTGCTCCCAATGCTCGCCGAGGTCCTCGACAGGATCGGTGGGATCGAGGCTGCACGGATCGATCTGCAAGATCGACAGCAACGCCAGGCACGTGGTGCAGCGCGCAACCCAGAGGCAGAGCGGCGCGAGCTCGAAACGCTGCTCGACACAGCTCAGGCCGACCTCGAGCGCCACATCGAGACCACCTTGGAGAGCACGATCCAGGACGTGGCCTACCACCTCCACTACGCAGAGACGCCACGGATCGACAGCAAGGCGATCCAGTTCCCGTCGGTCTCGCGCCAGAGCCAAGAACAGCTCAAGCGGCTAGAGCGTGATGGGGTTGCCTGGGACGATGCACTCGCGGCCGTCATGGCTCGGGCTGAGCTTCGCCACCAGCTGCTGCTCGTCGAGCAGGACATGGATTCCGTGTGCGAGAACGCCATCGACGCCTGGTCAGAGGGTCAGCGCGACATCTTGCTGAGCCTTGTGACCTCGGTGCGCGACGCGGTCGTCGATGCCTGTGCAGCGCTTGGCGTGCCCGAGCCCGCCGAGGGTGAAGCGTCACGAAGCGGCGAGGAGTTGGCCGCCGCGCTCACCAGCTCCGCCGGCACGACCCTCGAAGACGTCTACGCTCAGATCGCTCGGCTCGACGAAGTGCTCAACCAAGGCGCGCTTCCGCGTATCGCTGACTTCCGCCTCTCCAGCGAGAGCCAGGGGCCGCTGGTGAAGCTAGAGCAGCTGGTGACCGAGCGTATCCCCGAGGTCGATGAGAAGACAGCGATCGCGCCCACTGGCCTCGACATGTCCGCTGTCGAGGGCCCTGAGACCGTCACCCGCGAGGTGATGCCTGTGAGCGCTATCGTCGACAAATACCTGGTGGGCGAGCTTGCATGGTCGCTCGCCGAGACCCGCGCCGAGGACGAAGAGATCGTCGCCCGGCTTGAGCAGCGCGTCGGGGAGATGGCGGGCAGCCTGACGGTCGGACTCAAGGGCGCGCTCGAAGAGATGAAGGAGCGTGGGCTCGACCACAGTGACCACACGCGCGCGGGCGTCGCCTTTGCGCGCGAGAGCATGGCCCGCGCTCGACGCATCGCCGACACCCTCTACCAAAGCCTCTCGGAAGAGTTCGAGACGGTGCCGAAGGCGATCCGAGCGTCCAGCGAGGACGCGTTCGTCAGGATCTATCAGCGGCTTCTCGGCGAGCCTGACGCGTCGCCGAAACCCCAGCAACTCCGGCGCGAGCGCCTCCGGCGTGTCGCCGAGACCGTCGTCTCGAAGTCAAAGAACGCGGTCCGGAAGGTCAAGGAAGTCACCAAGACCGTCCGCCAGCGGATCACCGGCAGCGACATGGCCGAGCGGGCCCGACTGCGCTCTGGCAGCGAGCACGCCGATCCCAGCCGGATGGCACGCGACGTCTTCGCTCGCGAGCCCAGCAAGGACCAGGTCGAGCGCATGCCCTACGTGCTCGCGCGACTCTTCTCGCCCTCTCGCCTCGATACTCACCATCTCCTGACCGGGGTCGATGAGCAGGTCAATGCACTCGCGGCCGCCTACGAGCGCTTCGAGCGCGGCATTCCCACAGCGGTGGTGGTCCAAGGCGACGCGGGCAGCGGCAAGACGTCGATGGCCCGCGTGACGCTCCGCAACCTCGTGGGGAGGCGCCTTGAAGATGTCGTGCTCGAGGCCGACCATCGCAGCGAGGCTGCGCTCTGCGAAGCACTGGGGATCCACGGTAGCGCCTTTGCGGCCCGTTCGTTCACGTCCCTTCAGCAAGCGCTCCTGAAGGAGGGCGGCACGATCTTGCTCGACGGACTCGAGCAAGTCTTTGTCCGCAACCAGGAGACGCTGCAGCTGGTCCGGCGTCTGCTGAGCTTGATCATGGCGACGCGGCAGCGTGTGTTCTGGGTCGTCAGCATCGACGAGCCAACGATGAGGCTGCTCGAGCCGCTCTGTGACTTCTCCGCCTACTTTACCGACCACGTGGAGCTTCCGCCCTTTGACGCCGAGCAGCTCGGCACGCTCATCGAGTCACGGTGCCGGCTTGCCGGGTTTGACATCGAGTGGCCGACGGTCGCTTCCAGAGACCGCAACCTCTTGCTTCGCCTCGCGCGTCGGCGCCAGACGGTGCAGGAACAGCGGACGCGATTTCTACGGACCCTCGCCAAGACCAGTGGTGGCAACGCCCGTGACGCTCTGACCCAGTTCATGAACGCGATCGTCGAGGTCGAGAGCGAGGCCATTCGTCTCGGTCCGATCACCGTCGCGCCCCTGAGCTGGTTCGACCAGCTTGGGCGTGACGCCCACCGCTTGCTCGCGCTGCACGTCCTCTGCGGTCCACTGAGCTTCGCCGAGTGCCAGAGCAGCCTGCTGTGGGCACCGCCCCGACTTGAGGCGGCCAAGGCGCGCCTGCTGGGCGCTGGGCTCTTGGTGCGAGAACGCAGCGGCACCGAGCGGCTCAAGCTCCGCTCCCACGTGTGGCGGGTCGTGACCGACGCGCTGATCGCACGCGGTGAGCTGCTCGGACCGACGAAGGGAGGCTCCTGATGGCGTCGGCGCACTCCGCTCAAGAAACGTTCGACGCCTTGTTTGGGCCGATTCAGGCTGCGTCGCCCGGTGACCCGTCGAGCCGCGTGTCTGGGTGGCTAGAAGCGCTGTCTGAGCGTGCTTCCGGCGTCTGGGGCGCGACCCGAGACGCGATCCC
The DNA here is from genome assembly GCA_938040325.1 of uncultured bacterium. GTDB lineage: Bacteria > Myxococcota_A > UBA9042 > PHBI01 > PHBI01 > CALHXW01. The sequence continues at coordinate 9,593 of CALHXW010000355.1, forward strand.
CGTCTGGGACTGGCACATCGTTGAGACCGTGATGCTCGGCGCCATCGCCGGCGTGACCGCGTTCGCCCTCTCGTGGGCCTACACGCGACTCATCCATTTTTTGTGGTCGTCAGGCATCGATGAGCGACGTGCGCTCGCGCATACGTTTGCGCCGGTCCGCTTTCTGCTGGTGCTAGCCGTTGCCGCAATCGCGCTGTCGCCGCTCACCCTCGGCGGCGGGAGCCGCGCGACCGTGGCGCTCATCGCCAGCGTGTTGCTCGCGGTGACGGTCGGACAGAACATCCTGCGGGACGTGCTTGGCGGGTTGTCCCTGGCAGCGAGGCGCCCCTTTACCATCGGCGATCAGGTCGAGCTGAAAGGGCAGTCGGGAAGAGTGAGCGACATCGGGCTGACCCGCGTGCAGCTCTCAAAGCCTGATGGCTCCGTCCTCGACATCCCGACCCGCGACCTCTCTGAGGACCGCATCCACACAAGCGAGGGCGAGCGGCGGTCGCTGCCGATCGTCATCGAGGTGCCGTTCCACGTCTCCCAGGACATCAACACAGTCGTGGATACGATGCGCGACCAGACGCTCCTGTCGTGCTACTGCGACGCGAGCGCACCGGTTGTCGTCGAGGTCCTCAACGAGCGCCAGGTGCGCATCCGGGCCACGCCGATCCATCCCGACGACCGCGACGAGCTCAAGAGCGACATCACCGCTCGCGCATGGACCATGGGCCAGATGACGGACACCGCACGATGACAGCAGAACAACGCTTGCTTGCATGGCTCGACGATGCGGTGATCGGGCTCTCGCTGTGCCCATTCGCCCGCGGCGTGCGCGCCGAGCTGCGGACCGTCATCAGCGACGCTGAGGACTTCAACGCGGCGGTACGAACGGTAGCGGAAGAGGCGCAACGCCTCATCGATGACGACACCGTCCCGACGACGCTCATCGGGTTCACCGACGCCTTAGGTGAGTTCGACGACTTTCTCGACGCCCTCGCAGCCGTCGACCATTTGCTCGAAGAGAGCGAAGGCGCCGAGTACGTGCAGGTTGCGTCGTTTCACCCCGCGTACTGCTTTGAAGGTGCCGCGCGCGACGCGCTTGGCAACTGGACCAACCGCTCGCCCTACCCTTGCGTCCACCTCTTGAGGCGCGACGAGGTCGCCACAGCGATCGCGGCCCACCCAGACACCAGCGGAATTCCGGAGGCCAACATCGCGCGCCTTGAGGGTCTCGGCGCCGACGCCCTCAAGGCGCTCTGGAGCGGCTGGGCCCTGCCCGATCGCTAGCGGGAGGCTTAGGCCGGCACGATGTCGGGCGTCACGGATGGTTCCAGCTGCGGCGCCGGTGCGGCAGGCACCTCGTCGGCAATCTGCTCTGGCGTGGTCGGCTCGTGCAGCGGACGCGCCATGCCGAGCAGGCGCTTGACGTCCTCGACAATCAGGAAGACCGCCGGGACGGAGAGCAAGAGCGCAAACGTCGCAAACAGAATGCCAAAGCCGAGGCTAATCGCCATCGGGATGAGAAAGCGCGCCTGCATGGACGTCTCAAAGATCATCGGCGCCAGACCGAAGAACGTGGTCAGCGAGGTGAGCGCGATCGGACGGAAGCGACGCTGGCCGGCATAGACGATGCTGTCCCAGGTGCTCATCCCGTCGTTGAGCTGCGCCTTGTTGGCAGCATCGATCAGCACCAGGGAGTCGTTGATGACCACCCCCGAGAGCGCGATCATCCCCATGATGCTGATGAGGGAGAGGTCGTAGCCCATGAGCATGTGGCCATAGATCGCCGACGCCACGCCCAACGGAATCGCGCTCATGACCACGATGGGCTGGGAGTAGCTGCGGAAGGGGATCGCCAGCAGCGCGTAGATGGCGATGAGGGCAAAGAGTCCGCCAAAGGCGAGCGACTCCATCGACTGCATGCGCTCCTTGCGCTCGCCGTCGAAGCCGAAGCTCAGCCCTGGGTACTTGCGAACGAGCCCGATCAGCGGGCCATCCTTGGCTAGGAGCTTCGGAAAGACCTGCTCCGGACTCGTCACGCTGCGGTCCATGTCGGCCTTGACGTTGATGGCGCGCTGCTCATCTGCCCGCGAGATGGAGGTGAACCCGTAGTCTTCCTCAAGGGTCGAGGCTGCGCGAAGCGGCACCTCGCCACGGGGGGTCCGGATCATCAGCTCTTCCATGGCGTAGGCGCTCTTGCGGTCAGCCTCGGGCAGGCGGATCAGCACCTTCATCTCGTCGCGACCGCGCTGCTGCCGAAAGGCCTCCGCCCCATAGAAGGCACCACGGACCTGGCTGCCGATCATGCTGTTGTCGAGGCCCAGCGAGTCGCCGAGGGCGCTCGGCTTGTAGCGGACCTGGGGCTTACCGCGCTGAAAACCGGAGTCGATGTCCTTGACGCCCTCATACTCCTCAAGCGCGAGCGCAAGATCGGTCGCCGCTTGCTCCAGGACCTCGATTTTTTCGTGGCTGAGCTTGATGTCGATCGGCATGCCGGCGCCGGGCCCCGTCGAGTCCTTGAAGCTGGTCGTGCGGACCTTCGGCATAGGCCCCAACGCCTTGCGCCAGGCGGCTGCGAAGTCGCGCGCCCCAAAGCTCCTGTCGCCGCTTGGCACGAGCTGCACTTGGACGGCTGTGACATGGCCGCCTTTGGCACCGCCGCCGACGTTGACGGGGCCGCCGCCGGCGATCGTGCCGCCAATCTTCGAGTAGATGCCTCGGCTGTAGAGAGCCTCGCCACCGTAGTCCTTGAGGACCTTCTGGGCAGCGTCCACAAGCTTGAGGTTGACCTCTTTGGTGTCGGAAACCGGCGAGCCGAAGGGCAGCGTCGCCGTCACGGTCACCTGGTCGCCCTCGACCTTGGGCATGAACGTGAACTGGAGCCGGCCTCCCTGAAACATCCCGCAGGCGACCATGAAGAAGGCCATGCTGGCGGCAAGCGTCAGGTACCGCTGCTTGAGCACCACGATGAGGACAGGGCGGTAGAGCTTGGCGATGACGAACTCGAGCGAGGGCGCAGCAACGCCTCGGAGGAGCCCGAAGATAACGCTGACCGCCATCAGCGCGAAGGGCACAGCCACGCCGACGCCAACCCCGGCGCCGAGCCCCAGCGGCACGTTCTTAACAACAACGGCGCCAACAATCAGACCAAGCAGGCCGCCGACCAGCCCCCAGCGCAGGCACCGCGTGTGCAGCGGTGCTTTGCTCTCACCGTGGCCGAGGTGAGCAGGAAGGATGAAGAAGGACTCGATGAGCGACATCAGCAGGACGCTCACCACAATGGCTGGAATGACGCCGAAGAGCTTGCCGCTGACGCCAGGCACAAAGAACATCGGCATGAACGCCGCAACCGTTGTCAGGATGGAAAACGTCACGGGCTTGGCGACATCGCGGCAGCCATAGATGGCCGCCTTGAGTGCTGACTGGCCTCGTTTCCTGCGTTCATAGATGTTCTCGCCGACGACGATCGCGTCATCGACCACCATGCCGAGGGTGATGATGAAGGCAAACATGCTGATCATGTTGATGGAGACGCCGAAGTAGGGAACGACCAGCAGCGAGCCCAAAAAGGAGATCGGGATCCCGACGGTGACCCAGAAGGCCAGTCGGATCTCAAGGAAGAGCCCAAGCACGAGCAGCACGAGCAGAAAGCCGAGACCTGCGTTGCGCAACATGAGGTCGAGGCGGTCGCGGTACATCTCCGACCAGTCCACGCCGGTCGCGACTTCGACGCCCGCCGGCAAGTCTCGCTGGGCCTCCTCCAGGTAGGCGCGCACGGCCGCCGCAACCGACAGCGGCGTCTCCGTGCCCTCACGGAAGACCTGGACCTGAGCGGCGGGCTTGCCGTTGTAGAAGGTCGCCTGGTCGTTGTCGGCGTAGGTGTCGTGGACGACGCCCACGTCACGCACGCGCACGATGGCGCCGCGGCCGTCGGTCAACAACACGAGGTTTTCGAACTCTTCTTTGGTCTCCGGCCGCTTCTTCGTGTTGAGCAAGACCTCGCCCGACGGCGTCTTGATGGCGCCGCCAGGCAGCTCGGTCGCCGCGCCGCGCACAGCCTGCGCCACGTCCCGATGGGTGAGCTTGTAGTGCCGCAGCCGCTCGCTCGAGATCTCGACCGCCATCTCGACAGCGCGTGATGTGGGGATCTCAACCCGCGTGATGTCGTCGGAGGCCTTGAGCCTGTCGCGAGCGCGCTCGGCGAAGCCGCGGAGGAGCTTCTCGTTTTCGATCGGGTCGCTGCTCAGCTGCCCATAGAAGTAGAGCGAGATGACCTCGCGCGTGTTGGGCAGCAGCGAGACGATGGGCTCTTCGGCGTTCGACGGCAGCGTGGTGATGCGGTCGACGGCGTTTTTGATGTCGGCGAGTGCGACGTTGGCATCGGTCGAGTCGAGGAGCTCCGCGTAGATACCTGCCCGGCCCTCCGACGCGCCTGCCGTGATGCGCTTGATGCCATCGACGCCGCTGATCGCCTGTTCGACCGACGTCGCCACCTGCTCGGCGTTCTCCGGGGTTGCGCCAGGGAACGGGACGGTGATGGTGATGAAGTTCATGTCGAACTCCGGAAACACCTCCTGCTTGACGTTCATCGCCGACAGGGCACCGCCGACCAGCAGCATGAGCATCAAGAGGTTCGCCGCCACGGGGTTGCGGGTCATCCACGAGATGGCGCCCTTGCGCTCAGCCATTGTGAGGCGTTCGCCGCTCATCGCGAGGCCCCCGGGCTGCCCGCCGAAGGTGCCGGCGTCGCTGTGCCGGGCCGCATCACAGCGCTAGGAGCTGCTGGTACCGGCTTTGGAGCGTCCTTTGTCGGCGTGGCGGGTGCGTCTCCCTTGGGCTGATCCGCTCCAGCAGGTCCTGACGTTGGCGGACCATCGCCCGGCAAGCGCAGCTGCATTCCGACCACAGGCGACTGAAGCTTCGAGCGAATCAGCTGCTCGCCAACCTCCACGCCGGCGTCCAAGAACACCACGTCCTCGTCGCGCCACCGCACCTTGACGTCACGCACATCGAGCTTTTTGTCCTTGGTGAGGACCCAGACCTTGTCGCCACTTCGCAGCGCCTCCCGCGGCACCGCGACCGCACCGTCGAGAGGCTGGCCAGCCATCTCCAAGTTGACGAACGCGCCGAGCATCAGCGGGATCCCTGGGGTGTTCAGCGCCAGTGGGTCTTTCACCTCGACCAAGAGGCGCGCCTGGACACCGAGACCGTCGAGCTCGCCGAGCAGCCGCAAGACACGCCCCTCTCGCACAAGCGGTGGCCCCGCCCCGACCTCCTGGGTGATCTTGACGGAGGTGCCGTAGGCGCCTTGGAATCCGTTCACGCCGGGCACATTGATCCAACGCAGCTGCGCGACGGGCACGCTTGCTTCGACCCAGAAGGCATCGGTTCCGATGAGCGTCGCGAGCTGAGAGGCCGGCGTGGCAAGCATGCCGACCTCGACCATCTCGCTCTTGACGAACGCATTGAACGGCACGCTCACGTTGGTCTTGCCCGCCATCAGCTTCGCGCGTGCGAGGGTGCTACGCGCCGACGAGAGGTTGGCCTTGGCCAGCCGGATGTGTGGCTCGCGCAGCGCCAGCGACTTGCCCGAGCTTGTCGACTTGATGGTGCCGTCGAGCAGCGACCACTCCTGCTTGGCCACGGTCTGGCGGCCGCGCTCCACCTGGATCTCGAACTTTGCTTTGCTGACCTGGGCGACCTGCTGCTTGACGGCGAGATCGTAGTCCGTTGAGTCCAGCCGCACCGCCGTGGTGCCAGCGCGAAGCACACCGCCGGCGACAAGCTCCGGTGCATGGTAGACAACCCGCCCGCTCACTTCTGACTGCAGGACCATCTGCTGTGCAGGCACGACGCGTCCCACCGCCTTCACGATGGCTTGGCGCGACTGAGTGTCCGCCGGCGTCGTCTCGACCATCGGAATGTTCGGCGGTCGCTCACGCTTCGGTGCCTGCGGCCGGGTCTCCTTGAGGTGTCCAAAGTAGAGCACCGTCGCGAAAACCACCGCGACCGGCAGCGCGACTTTGAGCAGCACGAAGCCGAGTCCCCGCGCAACTTTCATGCCGATGGACGGCGCGGTCGCCTCCTCGGTGAGAGCCTTATCTTCACTCATGGGTGTCCTCCCCTGGGTCCGCTTCGCCGGTTGGCGTGTCCGGCACATCGACGCCGGACTCGTTGATGGGGCTGGCCGCGGCGTCGCTGGCCTGGGTCTTGCCTTGCTGGCGCGCAGGAGCCGCGAGCTCGGCCGTCCAGTCGCCGCCGAGCGCCCGGTAGAGCGCGACGCGGTAGCTAATGAGCTGTCGCCTTGCCCCAAGCATGGTCTGCTCGACGCTCTGGACCGTGCTCAGCGCCTGCAGCACGTTGAGGTAGTCGGAGAGCCCGTTGATGTAGCGAAGCTGGGCTTCGCCGAGGCTCTTTTTGGCGAACACGAGCTGCCCTTCGACCCGCTCAAGGTACTCGCGCTGCTTTTGCTCCTGCACCAGCGCGTCTTCCACCTCGCGTAGGGCCGTGAGCACCGCTTGCCCATAGCCGTGGACAAGGTCTTCGATCTGCCCGCGCGCACGCTCGACCTCTGCCGCTCGCCGGCCGCCGTCGAAGAGCGGGCCGACAAGGTTTGCAGCCAGGTTGTAGATCCAGCTGGTGAACAGGTCGACGATGTCATTGGACTGAAAACCGGTGCGCGCCGAGAGACTGAGCGTCGGGTATTGGTCGGCGATCGCGGCACCGACCCGGTGATCGGCAGCCACGATCCGCAGCCTGGCCGCCCTCACGTCTGGTCGCTTGTCGAGCAGGCGCGTCGGAATCCCGACGTCGGGCAGTGGCGCTGGCTCCGGCAGCGCACGTGCCTCACCGTTGGCGACGTTGAGGGCGCGCGGCGCTTGCCCCATCAACACGGCGAGCCGGTGCTCGAAGGTCCGAATCCGCCCCTCGATGAGCGGACGCTGAGACTCGATCGCCGCCACCTGTTGACGCTGCTGGTAGAGCGAGAGCGCGGTCGCAAGGCCTTGGGCGAAGCGAAGCTCGATGACCTCAGCAAACTTCTTTGCAATCGCGACCTGCTCATCCATGAGCGTCAGCGTGTCGCGCTCGCCCGCGATCGCCATCCACGTCTCGACCACCTGCCCCGCCAGCGCCATCGCGAGCGCCTCCAGGTCCTGGCGCGTCGCCTTGACGTCGACCTCAGCAGCGCTTTCGCGCGCAGCAGCTTTGCCCCAGATGTCGACCTCATAGGCTGCGCTGACGCCCAGCGAGTAGTTGACGTTGTCGTTGGTGACGCGGCCGATGGGCTCCGCCAGGTTGATGATGGAGCGCGATCCGCTGAGGCCCGCGTCGCCAGAGATCACCGGCATCCGCGCGGCCTCCGCCCCCGACAGGATCGCGTTGGCCTGAGCCATGCGAGCCCACGCACGCTTCATGTCGAGGCTCTGGTCGAGCACGCTCTGTACGAGCCCGTCGAGCTCGGCGCTGCCGAAGACCTGCCACCACTGGTCGGGCACAGTCCCGGCACCGGTGGCGGCGGCCTCACTGCTGAACGCGGACGGCACCTCGACACGCGGGGCCGGCGCGGTGTTGACCCTGTGCAACGTGCAGCCTGAACCGGTTATGAAAAGGAATGCCACGAAACCGGCCCAGTTCGTGCGTAAGCGCTCACTCATTAACTCGTCTCCCCGTTCGTGTCGCGCACCGGCTCGCGGCCGTCGACGGGCCGCACGCCGCTCCAGAGCAGATCGACGATGCCGCGAGCACAGGTCTCAGCCGCCATCGGCAACGACGGATGCTGCTTGGTGATCTCGAAGAACACGTAGTGATGGGCGCCCGACACAAGGGTTCTAGCCAGAAGCTCCGGGTCGCAGTGCCGCATTCGACCTAAGCGCCGCTCTGCATCGAGGTAGTTCGTGACGCGCTTGACCGTTGCCGCCGGGCTGTGGGCAGGGTCAGCATCGAACATTTGCTCAGGCGTGAAAGCGCCATGCATCATCAGATGCATCATCGGCGGAAGCTTCTCGCGGAAGTAGGCGATGAACCTTAGGTACAGCCACTCGAGCTGGTCCTTGAGCTCGCCCTGACCGACCCGCTCGCCAAGGTGCTCGAGCCAGGTCGGATCGGGTAGCGCTAGCGCACGATGTAGCAGGCCGTGCTTGGTGCCGAAGCGCTTGAACAGCGTCCCCTCGGACACGCCCGCAGCGCGAGCGATCGCCGAGGTTGGCGCATTCATCCCGTCACGCAGCAGCACCTCGCGCGCAGCCGCTAGGATGGTCTCGTCGTCGATGGATCGGGGTCGTGCCATAAGTGAGTACAGACTCAATAACCCCGATGAGGCTGTCAAGGTTCAAAACGTTTTCGAACAGTTCTTTACTGTTCAGAAACATTCGCGGCTTGAGGTGACGGTCCCATCAAAAAGCGCTGCCATCAGGCGACGCATCTGGCTACCATCTGCCGCCATGCCAAGGGCGCACATCCGAGGAGCTGCCACATGCTGATCCCTACGCCACGCGACGCGATGCCACGGCCCCGTCTTGTGACAGGCATCGTCGCCCTTGGGCTGTGCCTAGCCGCAGCGGGCTGCCAAGACCAAGAGCCAGACGTGACAGCCGACACGGCGGTGGATGTGTCCGGCGACGTCACCGATAGCAGCCAGCCGGCCGATGACACGACCCCGAGCGATGTCACGTCAGACGCCGCGGCTCTCGACACCGCGCCCGGTCTGGAAGTCGACGCCGACGTTGACGACGTTGACGACGTTGACGGCATTGACGACATCGACGGCATTGTCGACATCGCCGGCGACGACATCGACGGCGACGACACCGAGCCCCTTGACGCCGACGACGACACGGGGTCGGGCGGCAGCGACACGATGCAGCCAGGCGCCGACGCAGCGGACGAGGACACAAGCCAGGACACCACCGCCGCCGTCGACACGACGTGCACACCCGACTGCGGCTTGAGCTGCGGGGGGACCGATCCGGTCTGCGGCGAGCCATGTGTCTGCGACGCGTCGGCTTTGTGCATCGAGAGCCTATGTGTGGATGCCGACACGCTCAACGGCAACACGTGTGAGACACGGGCGACGATGACGCTTCAGGGCACGGGGCTGACGGTCTATCAACCGATTGAGCTGCCCGCGACGAACGAGCTTGAGGGAGTGACCTGCGGCGGCGCGACGGCAGGGGATGGCGCCGACTTCTTCTACCGCGCCGTGGCGCTGACGGATGGCTCGCTTCGCTTCTCGCTGAGCACTCAACAAGGCGATGATGCGCGCCTGCTGATCTTCGCCGGCGACGCATGCGACGCGGCGAGCTGCGTCGACGGAGTGGATCTGGTCGGGGCGACCGGTCAAAACATCGTCGTGCCGGCCGTGAGCGCGGGTGACGTCTTCACCGCGGTCGTTGACATCGAGACACCCGGTGCAACCGGCATCTTTCAGCTCTGGGCAGACACGGTCTGCACCTGCGAGCCGAACAGCTGCGGCGTGTTGGACAGCTGCGGACTCGACAGCTGCCAGTGCCAGCCAGGATTCACCTGCGGTGCCAACAACGTCTGCGAGGCGCCGCCGCTGGTGGCTGGCGACACCTGTGACGCTCCCTTCGACTTCAGCGACGACGATGGCGACGGGGTCTACAGCGGCAGCGGCAACACCGCCGCAGCCGACGTCAGCGCCAGCCAGGACACCACCGGCTGTCCGCAGCTTGGGGTCTTCAACGCGTCGGGTGCAGCGGCCCGCGACCAGGTCTGGAGCTTCACGGCTGACGCCGGTGGCAACTACCTCGTCGAGGTACTCTCGGGAGCGGGAGTCGACCACTTTGTGACCGTCTTCGACGGCAGCGGCTGCACGGCCGCCACCTGCCTCGGCTACGACGACACGTTCGCGGCAGGCCTGCCGGAGACATTCGTGCTCAACAATCTCATGCAAGGTCAGACGGTCTCGATCGTTGTCGACTCGTGGAAAGACGATCTCGCAGGGCCGTACACGATCACCGTCGCCCCCTACTGCGAACCCGTCTGTGCTGCGGGATCATGCGGTGTCCCGGACGGATGCGGCAGCCAGTGCGAGTGCACGGTCGGAAGCTGCGACGTCTCGAGCTCACAGTGCGTCGCGCTCACTGGCGACACCTGCGAGGATCCCTTCGAGCTGGTGATGACCTCCCCCACCCTCTACACGGGCACCGGAAACCTCTGGCTCGACCAAGGGTTCGAGTCCAACTATGGCGCGGGCACATGCCCTGGCCTGGCGGGCTCCACATCCGGCGACAACGCCATCGACAACGTCTGGCGCTTCACCGTTCCGACCACCGGTGACTGGCTGATCGAAGCGCAGTCACTCGATGACATTCAGCTCTACCTCTATCCCGGCGCCGACTGCAGCGACGGGTGCGTCGACCGCTCTGACATTGCCACCTCGGGCCAGAACAGCCTGGCGGAGGCGCTCCTCCTTAGTGCGACCGCTGGCGACGTCGTTCACATCGTCGTCGACAGCGTGTTCGGCCTCGTGGGCGACTACACGCTCCAAGCCGAGCTCACGCCTTAACCCATCGTAGACCCGGCTAAGGCACCGACGGCTCGATGAACGAGTAGCGAATCCGGAATGTCACAAGCTCGGTCGTGAGCTTTGCGCCGCTCGTGGACCGGCCGTGTGCGCCCTGCGGCGTGACGGCGATGTACTGGCTGCCGTCGGGCGGTGCACGAAAGACCTGGATAAGCTCGATGTTGTTGACGCCGGCTGTGCCCTGAAATCGCAGGAGAGCCGGGTCGCACGCTGGTGCGTCGTGTGGCGCCGTGACCAAGGGTTCCCAGGACCCGCCGATCCAAGCGTACATGCGCAGGCCGGTCATTGGCCCGTCGCTGGAGTCTGCCGCATCGGCGCCGCCCTCCCAGCGTATCAACGCCCGCTCCAAGAGGATGTCGCGTGCGGCACCGACGACCGTCGACTGAGGAACGCGCAGGACGTGAGCCGGCGTGGTGTCCGCGCCGAAGTCGACGCGAAAGAAGCGCACAGCCATCACGTCCGAGTCATCGTCGCCGGCGACCGCGTAGAGCTCGCGATCGGCTCCGGTACCGACATACGCGAGGCGCATCGTGCGGGCGGCATGCGGCCCATCACTGCTGGTCGCGTTGAGGGTGTTGATGCGGGTCCAGGTTGTCCCTTCGCGCACCCATGTGTCAGAGCAGCCAGTGAGGCCGTCAGCGATCCCGCATGCGGCGTGGTTGGCGGGGTCGACCCGCCCACCTCCTGAGACAACGAGGCGATTGTTGGCGACGTCAAAGGCCGCTGCCGCCTCGGTCCGACCAACAGGAAAGTCGACTCCTGCGACATCGTTTGCACCGGTTGGAAACTCCTCCCAGGCGCCAGCAGCGACGTCGAACTCCCAGGTGGCGACAGGACGGCACGCGCGCTGATCAACGTCGACGGCGTCAGGCTCCGTGCAGTCGAGGTCGTTGCCGAAGCCACCAAAGAGGATGACCTTCTCACCGACAGCGTCGTAGACGGCCGCCGCACCGCCGCGTGCCGATGGCCGCGTTGCCAGCACAAGCTCTGTCCAAGCGGCCTCATCGGCATCCCAGAACCAGGTATCAGCGTTGTAGCAGATGTTGCGTAGGTCATTGGGTGGCCCGTCAGGACACGGTCCGCTGTCCTGGTCGAACTGCCCGCCAAAGACAACGATGCCGCCTTGCACGGCAACGACAGCCTCGGCCTGCCGCGCCGACGGTCGCGGAGCGCCGTCTGGCTGAAGCTGCTCCTCCCAGCCGTCAGGCGTGTGCATCCAGACGGCGAGGTCGCCGGCGGCATCGCGCACCTCGCCAAAGCGTGAACCGACCAAGAAAAGGTCACCGCCCACGTGGACAGCCGTCGCGTTCTCAAGCGGCGGCAATGGCTGCGTGCCAGATGCCACCGGGTGCCACTCACGCCCATCGAACGTACCAACCTCGCTCTCACCGTCGCCTTCTATGAGCCCCACATACGCCGCGTCGCCACCAGCAGCCGCCGTCTTAAACGACAGCACGCCCATCTGCCGCGGCGCGTGGGTTGCCGTGTCGATCTCTCCAGCAACCGTCGCGGAGAGCCCCGAGCTGACGCGTGCCCAGCCGCCATCACCAAGCGCATAGACGCTGGCGAGACCGACCTCGGTCAGTGGCGACAGGGGCTCTTCATTGCTGCCTGGAACCGTTGCAGCAGCGCACTCGATGCAGAGCGATGGCGCACCGCCGACGAGAACGACCTGCTCGCGGACCCGGTCCCAGACGATCTCGGCGCCCACTAGCCCGCTGGGTGTCGAGCCGTGTGCCACGCGGCGCCATGCGTCCGTGGTGATCGCGTAGCGCCATGTCTCGGCGGTGCCACAGCTATCGAGATCGGCGTCATCGATGCACAGCCAGAGCACCAGCTCATGAGCGGTTGGGTCGTAGGCGAGCCTCGACACGCCGCTCCAGGGTGGCCATGGGGCCGCGGTGTTTGGCTTGCTCTTCGCCTCCCACTCAAGCCCGTCCCATACCCAAAGCGTGTCGTCGACAGCCCCGCTATCGATGTCGACATAGGCCTCCGACGTTCGCCCGCCGAAGACGTACACGAGACCGGCGGCGCTGCTGGTCATTCCGAAGTCCAGGCGCGGCTCTGGCCAGTCGGTGCCAGGCAGCTCCGGGACCTCGGTCCACTCTCCGTCGGCGAGAAACCAGAGGGCGTCGCTCGTGGTGTTGCAGGTCGGCGCGGAGCAGCCGCCGAACAACCAGACCCCGCCGCTCCTGCTCGTGTACTCCATCCGATGGTGCCGCAGCGCGGGCGGTCGGATCACGCCCACAGGATCGATCGACCACAGCCCACGATCGAACGCCCACACGTTGGTGTCACTGGGGTCCACAGGATCCCCGCCGAAGAGCAGCGCCACGCCTCGGCGGTGGTCAAAGGCAAACGCACTGCCAATCCTGGGACCAGGCGATTGGAAGTTCGCGACCGGCGGCGGCCGCTGATACCGGTCGCCGGTCCAAGCCATCACGGACTCGGTGTACACGGGTGCGGTGGTCTCAGGCTCGACCCCGCAGCTCGGGGTCACCACCGGAAAGTTGTTGGTCGCGCAACCGGGACCAACCAGCACTTCCCCAGTCAGACTGTTGCTGACCGCAGGCATGTGCGTCCGGGCGATTTCCCTCTGGGGCAGCGCGCTAGAGACGGGGGTGAAGGCAAGCGGGGCGGTCGTGGCCTCACCACACGTGCTGGGGTCAACAGCCGTAGGCGTGAGCGTCGCCGCCTGGTCGCCTTGAGTGGTGACCGAGAACCTCGGCCAGTGCTCGAGCGTCGGCGTGCCGGCAGCGCCGTCCTGGATTGTGTCAGTACCGATCTGGCCGAACCACTCGACGTACTGGACCGCAACGGGCGCACTGACGTTTCCTGCGCGGTCGAGCTGCGAGATACACACCGTCGCCGTGTCGAGAGCGATCGGAACGCGCAAGATCCCGGACAGCGGATCCACGGTCGCTTGCTGCAGCGTGAAGTCGCTGCACGCCGTCACAGAGCCAGGAGCGGCGCGGGTGATACGGACCACAGTCCCAGGAGCGAACGCGGCCGACTGGCCTTCGCACCAGTCCCAGAGCGCCGGCTGTTCTGGCGTCTCTGTCCCACACCCCCGCAGCTCAAAGACAGGCTCTGTGGAGATGTCATCGCCGTACGGCGCCCGGTAGAGCGTGACTGCATCGAGCTGCTCGACCGACACGGGCTCGGGGTCCTCGATGTCGACCTCGACGACCGGCATCGGCTTTCGGGCCGCGTTGGCGGCAGCGCCGAGCTCAAGCATGTCATCGCGGGTCCCGAGGTTGCCGGCACGGTCTCGGAGCCCGGAGAGCGAGAGCGTGTGGGTTCCTGGCGACAAGAGCGACGCCGACACTGCGAAGCGCAGCCGATTGCTTGAGGACTCGTCGGTCGCGGGGAACGCTTGCCCGTCCACCGTGAGGACGGGGACGTTGTCGAGTCCGGTGTCGTTGAGAGCGCTAAGGGAAGGCTCGTTGAGCGTCACCGTAACCAGCAAGAGCGTGCTCTCGTTCACGTAGGCCACGTCGGGGTCGGCAACGGCGGGCGCGAAGCCATCGCTGTGCTCGAAGCTGACGGCGACAACGTCGGGGTGTTCTCTGTCGATGTCCACCTGCGGCCCGACAAGGACGCCAAAGTTCCCCGCGTCGTCGACCTCGCTACCCGTGATGGTGGTCACGCCTTTGAAGTCGTCCTCGTCGGCGCTGAGCTGGAGATGGCAGTCGTAGATGTGGAGCAAGCCGAACTCGTCCGTTGTGCTGCGGTCGGCGTTGAAAGAACAGGCGAACGGGATCGGCCCGATCGATGCGTCCGCCACGCCGCGCAACGAGTGTGCGTCGCGGACCCGCAGACTCAGCGTGACTTCGTCGCCACCGCGGAGGTGCCAGCGACCGGCTGGGCCAAGGCGTCGTGCCGACGCGCCGACAATGGCAAAGTCGTCAATGCTGAGCTTCGGCGCGACGCCATCGATCAGAACAGACGTCGCGTCGGTGTCTCCAAGATCACGCAGCTCGGTGGTCTCCGCCACGTTGCCGACGAGATCTTCATACTCAAGCTCGAACTGGGCGACCGTGGACGTCTCCGCATCGTTCGTGACGTCGATACGCCAGACCCAGCTCTTGCCTTCTTTGACCAGAAGCTCTGGCTCGCCCATCCAGCTTGCCCCTGTGCCGATCGCCGTGAGTGTGGGCTCGATGATCTCTTCGTCGGTGGTGACAGACACCACCACGGTCCCGCCGGGTGCGACCGTCTCGGGAACCACGCTTGCGCTCAGCACCTGTGGCGCTGCCAGGTCGATGGCGGCCTGGTCGATCCGCACGGCCGATGGGTATCCGTAGGCATCGAAGAACCTGGCATAGACCGAGTAGACGCCTGCCTCCGCGGTCTGTCCGGCCGTGAGGTCCCAACCCTCGACGCGACAGCGGTAGGTGCCTGCGACCGTGACCGGACAGCTGTCGGCGAGCACGACCTCGCGCGAGGTCGCAAAGCTCGGGTCGTTGGCGATCTCGGCACGCAAAGCGGTGACCTCCGCCACTAGGATGACGCTGGCCTTCATCGCGTCATCGAGGCCCGGCCGCGTCGCCCCGTTTTCGAACTCGAGCGTGACGTCGTTAGGTGGCGCCTCGCTCTCGTCGGGCGGATCGGTGGTTGGGCGACGCAGCTCCACCGCCACGTCGACGCGGATGTCCTCGCCGGGGTCGAGGGTGAAGGGTTCACTCACGCCGTAGTAGATCACCCGCTGCTCGGCCCCAGGCCCGCGTCGAAGCTCAACGATCAGCCGGAGGTTTTCGCCATGGGCGAGCGTGATAGGCCGCTCGGGCATCCACGGCCACTCACCTACAGTGAGCTCGCCGACCACAGCCGACGCTTTGACGTTGCCCGGTACTTCAGCTCTCTCCCGCTCCTCAACCGAGTAGGAGACCCAGAACACTTGGCCCACCGGCGGGGCTGCTTCCCAGGTGAACGATACGGTCGCCGAGCCGCTCTCACCGTTGCAGCCGGCAGCGAGGCTGACGAAGGCCAGCAAGACAAACGTGGCGAGACAGCGACCGAGCCAACCGTCCGAGGACGTCCCGAAGCCGGAGCGCCGCTTGAGGTAGGCCTGTCGCTCGTGTGGATGTCGACGCACTGCCTCTCCTCTCGTCGGTCGGCGTGTCATCGCAGGCTATCGACTCCGCCCACCGACTGCCACAACTTCCGCAGTGCTGGCCGCTTTGGGATCGTGCGGGGTTGGGTTGCACAGACGCCGCCCCTAGAGTGTCCCAACAGGCTCGGTCCTCGCTCGTTGGCCACCGGCCGCGCTTCTCACAAGAACTCGGCTGCGCACGGCGGACCTGCAGCACCTGTGCGGCCGCGCTCCTTGCGGAAAACTCAAGGGGGCTCGACATATCGACAGGAGCTGCACCGCTGGACCCGCGTTGTGGTCCGCGCCAGCCGCAGCTGCACCTCCTTGTCCTCGCTCGAGTTCTTGTGAGAAGAGCGGGCTAGCGCTATGCGATAACCGGCGAATGAGCGCCACACGAACACACAGGACGAGGCAATGACGCTTGGACTGGCACACTGGGGCTGGACGGTTGCGTGGCTGTTTGTGGGTTCACCTCCCAACGAGCCGGCTCCCGTTGTGACATCGTCGATGCCAGACGCGATGCGCTGTTTCGTGGCGGCCTACCCCGATGTGGTGTGCGGCGGCGATGCCAACAGCCTCCATCTCTGTGACGGCCGTCGGCTCCCGTGGGACGACGGCCGGGACAAGAGCCGCTTCACAACGCTGCTCAACTCGGCAGACCTCCAAGACACCGTCACGATGCGCTATCGACCGGGCCGCTTCTTCTCGACGCCTGCCAAGAACTTTGAACCGGGCCGCATCCGCCACGAACCGTTCTTTGAGGCGCTCTACGGAGCCACAAAGAAGGCCGTGCGCGCGAACCTGGTGCGGGTCCCTTGGATGCGGGCGTCCGGTGGTCGCTCGGTCTTGATGACGACCGTCAACGGCGTCGATCGCGCGCTGAAGCGTGTCAGCGACGACCTCGAAGCCGAGCTACCGATGGCGCTGAGACGACTCGTGGCGCACACCAGCGGCACGTTCAACTGGCGCAAAGTGCGTGGCAAGTCACGCCGCAGCATGCACAGCTTCGGCATCGCCATCGACGTTGGCATCAAGCGTGCCGACTACTGGGACTGGAACAAGCCTGGCCCCGGCGGCACCTACCGCTTCAAGAATCGATTTCCCGTCGAGGTGGCCGAGATCTTCGAGCGCCACGGCTTCATCTGGGGCGGCAAGTGGTACCACTTCGACACCATGCACTTTGAGTACCGTCCCGAGTTCTTTCAGCCTGGCTGCGCGCTGCCCCGCTTGAGCGAACCGCCGCCGGACCAGGCGCCCTACCCAAAAGTCGATGCTCGCGGTCGGCTGAAGTAGGCACACCACGCCGCGGACGGCGGAGCGGCTAAGCCTCGTCGTCGACGCGCGCGGCGCTTCGGTCGGCCTTGTACGGACTGCGTGCCTGGAGGTAGTCGCGCTCGTCGACGACGTGTTCGGCCTCCATCTTGAGGTAGCGCTCAACGGACGCGCGCAGGCCAGGATGCATCAGCACGTGGGCGCTGCGCGTGATGCTCGGCAGGAACCCGCGCGCAAGCTTGTGGTGGCCTTGAGCACCGGCCTCGAAGCGCTGGATGCCGTTGGCGATGCCCCACTCGATGAGCGTGTAGTAGCAGGCCTCAAAGTGCAGCGCTTCACAGCGCTCAAATGCGCCCCAGTACCGACCGTAGAGGTGGTCGCCTTTCGTGAAGTTGATGTTGCCTGCGACCGGCACGCCCCCACGGCTACACATCACGCTCACGACGCGGTGAGCAAAAGTGTCGCGGATGCGGTGAAAGAAGTCTTCGGTGAGGTATTGGATCTGGCCGTTGATGGCGACTGTTCGGCTGTAGAGCTGGTAGATCGCGTCCCACTGCTGCTCGCTCAGGTCCGTGCCCGCAATCACCTCGATGTCGAGGCCGTGGCTGCCGGCGATTCGTCGCTCGCGCCGGCACTCCTTGCGGCGCTTACGGGTCAGCCCGTCGAGGTAGTCCGCGAAGTCCCCAAAGCCCGGATTTTCCCAGTGGAACTGGCGTGACAAGCGCGGTGCGTAGCCGACCTCGGTTAGCGCGTCTTGCTCTGCCTCGGTGCAAAAGAGCCAGTGCACCCCGCTGGCGCCGGTCTGCTCGCACACAGCCACCGCCGCCTTGGCAAGCGCCGCACGCACGGCGACTGGGTCCATGTCCGACGCCACGAGTAGCCTCGGACCGGTCGCTGGCGTAAACGGCACCGCCGCGGTCAGCTTTGGGTAGTACTCAAGGCCACCCCGGTGCGCTGCGCTAGCCCACGCCCAGTCAAAGATGTACTCGCCGTAGCTGTCGCCCTTGATGTAGAGGGGCGCAGCCCCCACCAAGCTGCCTGCGCTGTCTTTGACAAGCAGGTGGAGCGGCCCCCAGCCCGTCGCTGGACCGGTGGAGCCGCTGCGCTCGAGGGCGGCGATGAACGCGTGCTCGATAAAGGGGTGGTAGTCGCCGACGAGGCGGTCCCAGTCAGCAGCCTCGACGGCGTTGATCGAGTCAATGGCCTCAACGACGAGCTCCGACTCGTTGAGTACGCGTCGCACCGGTGTGTCCAGCTGGTCGCTCAAGACACGCGCTCGACGAGCAAGACGGTCTCATCCGTGCGCACGACGGCCGCACCTGAGGCGGTAGTGACGGTCGCCGGCTTGCCACTGAAGCGGTTCGCCGTCACCGGCATGCCGTAGCTCGCCAACGCGCCGGTCGCGATCTCCCATGTGGCCGCGCCATCACCCATCGCCTCTCTCCTCGTGCCTCAGTGACGTGACGGTGCAGCAACGCGCGACGTCAACGGCCGCATCCTACGCTGCCTCGGCGACGACTGTTGAAGGAATTCTCATCGCGCACGCGCCCGGAAGTGCGGAGGCTAGGACCCTGCGGCGTTGACGACCGCATCAGGCTTGGCGGACCCGTGCGCCGGACGGTCTTTGAGGGTCGCCTCGTTCGACGCCGATAGGCCCGACGAGAGCAGGCCGGTCTCGACAACGGCGCGTCGGCTGTCCGCCCTTGAATATTTCGCAAATTGGTTCACCCTTCCACGATGGATCGACGCAACACTATCCTCGACGCCGCGCACGCGCTGCTGCTGCACTACGGGACGCGCAAGACGACCATGGCGGACATCGCCGACCGCGCGGGCATCGCTGTGGGCAGCTTGTACTTGGAGTTCCGCTCGAAAGAGTCGGTGCTGCTTGCGGCATCGAGCCGCGCCTACACGTGCGTGGTTCACGCGATGGGCCAGGCCGCCGCCAGCGCGCGACGCCGCGGACACGATGCCGGCGCCGAGCTTCGGGCCGCACAGCTGGCCCGGCTGGAAGCCTTTGAAGGCGCGCAGGCTGAAGGCCGTCACGCTCTGGAGCTCCTCCACTGTACGAAGCGGGCGATCCTTACGGCTCGCGCGGAGTTCCACGCCGCCGAGGCGCAGCTGATCGCCAGCATCCTGGAACACGGCGTGGCAACTGGCGTCTTCGGCCCAATGGACACGACGGTCCGGGCGCAGTCCATCGTCCGCGCCACCACGAGCTTCATGCCGCCGTGGGGCGAAGGGGTTTCCCGCGCCGCTCTGGTGCCGATGCTCGAAGACATGCTCGCGATGATTACCCACGGTCTGACCTATCGCCCTTGACTGAACGATGAATGGTTTTACGTTTTGTTCATGACAACTGTCACGACCTTGAAAACACGCGGTCCGCAACCCCACGCGACTGACCGCTCAGCGACGGAGGGCCACTTTGGCTGATCGCATCTTCGCCCCGAACGCTCCCGAAAACCCGTTTCCGCTGTTGCCGCTGCGCAACGGCGTGATCCTACCCGGCACGGTGA
Organism: uncultured bacterium; assembly: GCA_938040325.1. GTDB lineage: Bacteria > Myxococcota_A > UBA9042 > PHBI01 > PHBI01 > CALHXW01. Next base: position 29,013 of record CALHXW010000355.1, read on the forward strand.
CGACGCTCGCCGTTGGCCGTCCTCAGTCACTCGCGCTCATGCGCCACATTCGCGAAGGCCGCGGCGTCATCGGCGTCGGCGTCCAGCGCGACCCCCGGGTCACCGACCCGAGCTTCGAAGACCTCTACCCCGTCGGCACCTTCGCCCGCGTGGTCCGCGTTGCTCGCCAAGGTGACAAAGCCCTGATGGTTTCGCTCCAGGGGCTGTCACGCTTCGAGCTCAACTCGCTGTCGAGTTCCGATCCCTTCTGGCGCGCCAACGGGACGCCACTCCGGGAGCCTGTGACCGACGAGCACGAAGCACGGTATCTGGCCGAGGCACTGCGCGCGCAGCTTCTCGAAGGCGACGGGGCCCTCGCGGCTCTCGTGAAGAACATCCCCGCCCATGAGTCACCGGGACGCCTGGCCGACCGCATTGCCGCCGGCCTTGAGCTCGACCTTGAGCTTGCGGTCGAGGTGCTGTCGATTCCAGACGTGATCACGCGCCTTCGCCACGTCATCGACCTGGTCGGTCGCGCCATGACCAAGCAGACCGTGCGCAAGCAGATCGAAGACGAAGTGCGCAGCAAGCTCCAGAAGGACCAGCGCGAGCACGTCCTGCGCGAGCACCTCAAGGTCATCCGCAAGGAGCTCGGCGACGACCCCCAGGGCGACGCCGTCGACAAGCTTGAGGCGCGGCTTAAGGACGCCGATCTCCCCGACGAAGTCCGAAAGACGGCCGAGCGCGAGCACGGACGCCTCAAGGGCATGGGCAACGGGCAGCCTGAGGCCAGCGTGATCCGCAACTACCTCGAGTGGATCCTCGACACGCCGTGGAATGTGCGCGCCGAGACCAACGACGACCTCGACGGGGTCCAAGACAAGCTCGACTCCGACCACTACGGACTGGGGGACGTCAAGACGCGCATCCTCGAGCACCTCGCGGTCATGAAGGTCAGCAACAACCCGCGCGGCACCATCCTGTGCCTTGTGGGCCCCCCGGGTGTGGGCAAGACCTCACTGGGTCAGTCGATCGCTGACGCCACGGACCGGCCCTTCGTGCGCATTGCCCTTGGAGGCGTCAAAGACCAGGCGGAGATTCGCGGTCACCGGCGCACCTACATCGGCGCGATTCCCGGGCGCATCATCCACGGACTCAAGAAGGCCGGCGCCAAAAACCCCGTGATGCTGCTCGACGAGATCGACAAGCTCGGTCAGCACTGGGGCGGTTCGCCCGAGTCTGCGCTCCTCGAGGTCCTCGACCCTGAGCAGAACGACTCGTTCACCGACCACTACCTCGAGCTTCCCTTCGATCTCAGCGAGACCCTCTTCATCTGCACCGCCAACAGCCTCGGCGACATCTCGGGCCCGCTCCGCGACCGCCTCGAGATCGTCGAGCTGTCGGGCTACACCCACGATGAAAAGGTGCGCATTGCTCGCGACCACCTGATTCCGCACCAGCTCTCCGAGTACGGGATCCACGAGGATGCTCTTGTCATCACCGACGGCGCACTCGACGCGATCGTTCGGGAGTACACCCGAGAAGCGGGCGTTCGTGAGCTCAAGCGACAGATCGTTCGGCTCTGTCGCGCGCTGGCGCTCAAGATTGCGCGCCAGGTGGACGGCGAGGCCGTCGACACCACGTTGAAAGTCGATAGCGAGAGCCTCCACGACCTGCTCGGAAAGAAGAAGTTCCGCGAGAAGATGGCAGAGCACAGCTCACAGCCTGGGATCGCAACCGGGCTCGCATGGACGCCGGTTGGCGGCGACATCCTCTTCATCGAGACGTCGCTGATGCCGGGCAAAGGCAGCATCCAGATCACCGGCAAGCTCGGTGAGGTCATGACGGAGTCGGCCAAGGCAGCGCTGAGCTACGTGCGCAGCAACGCGGAGACCCTCAACGTGGACGCAAGCTTTCTCGACACCCACGACCTGCACATCCACGTGCCTGCCGGTGCGGTGCCCAAGGACGGACCGTCCGCTGGCGTCACGATCTTCTCGGCCATCACGTCGCTGCTCACGGGACGTCCGATTCGGAGCGACACCGCCATGACCGGCGAGTGCTCCCTCCGCGGCCGCGTGCTGCCGGTCGGGGGTATCAAGGCCAAGGTCCTGGCCGCCCACCGAGCGGGACTCACGCGCATCATCCTGCCGAGCCAGAATGAGCGCGACGTCGACGAGATTCCCGAGGCAACCCGGGGTGAGCTGGAGTTCGTCTTTGCCGATGACATGAGCGATGTCCTTGCAGCAGCACTGACGGACGCCAGTGAGGCCGTTGCGGTGACAGGGCTCGCGGCCGAGGTGGCGCCCAAGCCGCAGGGTGACGGACCGGCGACCGCCTCATAGGCACGGCACAGCTGAGTGACCGATGTAGGCCGCGAGCACTCGCTCGCGGCCTTTCTTGCGTCGGGCGGCAAAACGACCGACTTCAGTCCTGCAGGAAGGAAATGGGTTCGATTCAGGCTGCCGGTGTTGGTAGGGTCTGCCGAGACACCACACGCACCCACGGAGTCGCTCATGAACACGCGCCTCAACGTCCTCCTCACCACAATCGCAATGGCCTTCGCCGGATGCGGCGACGACGCCGACACTGGCTCGACCGACGTGAACGGCGAGGAGGACACCGGCACCCCTGGCGACAACGCCAGCTGCCAACGGCTTCAGCTCGGCGAGTGGGAGGCGTTCTCATCGGACGTCTCCGTGAGCCTTGAGGCCCCCGTCAAAAACCTCATCGACGGCGAAGAGCTGACGTTTACGTTCCTCTTCGAGCGCTACTCCCAAGGGCCCGACATCGGCACGTTTGACCTCAGCGACGGCGCGGATGCCAACTTCGGCACCTGCGCGCACTGTGTGGTCGCGTCTGCTCCGGGCGGGACGGTCTACTACGTCGAGACCGGCATCCTCACGACACGCAAAGACCCGTACAAGCGCCGCTTCGACATGTCGCTGACCGGCGCCCGCCTCATCGAGGTCACCCTCGACCCCGCGACGCGCTTTTCCACCCCCGTCGACAACGGACGCTGCGTGGTCTTGGATGCCGGTGACCTAGACATCGAGCAGGCCTTTCCGCCCAGCGGCTGGACCTGCCCTGAGGACGACTACGCCGACGGTGAAGGCTGCCACTGCGACTGCGGTGCGGCCGACAGCGACTGCGGCTCGGACTTCATTGGCGAGGTCGGCCTGCCCGTGGTCGACTGCGCCGAGGGCACGACCTGCGGCTTTGACCCGATTCTGTTTGCGCCGCGGTGCGAGGAGACCTGCGACTGGGGCAACCGCGTCGGGTGCAGCTCCGGCACGTGCGTGTTCAACACCGGCTGGATCGAAGAGCCAGACCAGTGCGTCAAAGAGTTTCAGAGGCTCGATGAGGCCGACATTGGCGAGGCCTGTGAGTCCAATAACTTCCAACGCTACTGCGCCCTGACCGATGGCTTTGCGCTCGGCTACTGCGATGCCGAAAACACCTGCCGCGGCATCTGCGGCGAAGGAGGGTCGTGCGACGACCCGGAGCACACGTGCCAGTGGTTCGTCAACGACGATGGCTACGGCTACTGCGGGTTTCCGCCGCCGGAAGACGGCTGAGTGAGACGACCTGCCGAGCGCCAAGAGGTGCGACACGCGTGACGGCGATGCGGTTGCCGCGCCCAACCTAGCGCCCACGCCCAGCCTCGCGCCCTCGCCCAGCCTCGTGCGCTCGCCACGCTCAGCGTCGCGCCCGCGCCCACGCTCAGCGTCGCGCCCGCGCCCGCGCCCAGCCTCGCGCCCTCGCCCACTCCCTGCCTCGCGCCCTCGCCCACGCTCAGCCTCGCGCCCGCGCCCAGCGCCCACCCAAAGCCCGAGGCCCATGCGAAGAGCCATGCCAACCAACGAACAGCGGGGTAACAGGAGCCCCTGTTACCCCGCCGGGTCGATCGTCGTCGCGGTGCCCGCTTGGGCTGCTACATCCCCAGCTCGGCCTCGAGCTCCTCGATGGCGCTCTCGAGGTCTTCGCCCTCAACTTCCGTGTTGGCGGGCGTGCTGCCAGCAAAGTCGTGGGACGAAAAGACCGTGCGGCCAACCGAGCGGGTGCTGTTGGCGGTCGCGCGGAGCTTGTCGACGGTGGCCATCTCTTTCCAGACGCGGTCTGCGCGGATGGAGAGCGTGCCGTTGGTGGTGTCGGCGGTGCCTCGCAGCTCATCGGCAATGTCATTGGCGACCGAGCGCAGCAGATCCGGCGCCCACGGGCCGAGGCCGCTCTGTGCGATAGCGGCAGCGTCCGCGGGCACACGAACCGGCTGACGCCGCGAGAAGAGCAGCCGGAAGATGCTCATGCGGATGTTGTCGCGCTCGTACTTGCCCTTGTTGGCGGCATCCCGAGACATGCGGCGGAAGGCGATGGCGAAGAACAGAACGCTGAAGATGAGCGGAATCCAGACGAGGCTGATCGTGTAGCCAAGCCCGGTCATGCCTAGGACGGCAAGGCCCTTGAACTGCATCACCAGCGCCAAGACGATGTTGATGGCACAGAGCACGGGAACAAGAACCGTCGGGCTCTTCCGTAGGAGGTGCTCTTTCTGGCGCACCTGCCACAGGTAGCCAAGGTCGGGTGCCTGCTCGGCCACTTCTGGAGCGCCCGAGAGCATCAAGTTGGGGAAGCGGTAGATGGCAATCCCTTCGTCGGTGATGTCGAGCTCACCTTCGTAGGTGGCAACCAGCCGGGTGCCAATGGCGTCCGCCTCGTCGTAGGTCACGCCGAGCAACGCGATGATGTCGGCGTTACTGACAAAGCCCTTCTTGGCTCGGATGTAGGTGAGCAGCTCTTTTTCGCGCTCGAGCGGGTTCTTCTTGATGCCTTCGGTGCCAAAGAGGAAGAACCAGGTGCGCTCACGCAGGCTTGGTTTCGTCTCGGTGTCCGCGGGCGCGCGCATGTCGTAGGGGTCTTGGCCCTTCTTGAGCATCTTCTCGAGGTCTCGGTTGAAGCTGCGACGACGGCGACGGCTACGTCTGCGGCCATAGCCGCCGTAGCCCCAAGGGCTGCCATTCATGAAGAAAAAGAACCAACCGCCGCCGCCCCGCCGACGGGAGGAGCCACCGCTGTCGTTGTCGTCGTTTTGGGACATCATCGCGACCAGCATCGCGACCGTGAGAGCCATGAGCACGACGAAGTAGACGATGACCATCGCGACGGTCCAGCCCTTGAAGAAGCTGATCGCGCCTTGCTTGAAGGCC
>CALHXW010000356.1 GCA_938040325.1 uncultured bacterium
TAGTCCCAAATCAAGCGCTGTTTTCGAGCGAGGCGAAGGCGATGTGCTTGCCAGCGGCGTCCGCTGGACGAAGGCGATGCGTGCATCGTTGAGTTCAGGTGAGCGGAGCGAACGCACGGACGTCGCTGGCGAGGGCATCGCGGAAGTCGCAGCCGGAAAGAGCGCTTGTTTTGGGGCTAGTCCCAAATCAAGCGCTGTTTTCGAGCGAGGCGGAAGTAGCGCTTGTTTTGGGGTGCGTTTTCAAAGTTCCGGCGACGCTACGGCGCCGAGGTCAAGGAGCAAGACCTTTGGGGCTGGCGGGTCGATTCGAGGGCGAGCGACGCCGAGATCGGTGTGTCGTGTCCGGAGTTTGGCTGTGAACTCGCCAAACAGGAGACCCGGACAACCCTCTACAGCGCGTCGGTCGCGATGCCGGTTGTCAGGGTGGCGTCGACCAGCGCCGCCCGAAAGTCGTCGGCCGTCGCGCTGTCAACGGTGTGGCCGAACACCCCGACGATCCGCCCGAGCGCGGCTATCAGGGAGGTTGAGCGCTGACCGGCAGCACGCCGGGCGGCGAGCGTCGCGTCGCCGTCTCGCTTCGACAGCTTCCGCCCCGCCGCATCGACGATGAGCGGGTGGTGACCGAAGCTCGGGGGAGTGGCGCCAAGCGCTTGATGCAGGAGCGCTTGGCGTGCGCTTGAGCCCGCAAGATCGGCACCGCGGATGACGTCAGTGATGCCCATCGCGATGTCGTCGACCACGACGGCCAGTTGATAGGTCGGCGCCTGCGGGCGGCCGAGCAGGAAGTCCCCGCAGGTGGTTCGGACGTCCTCGAACTGCGCACCGAGCCAGCGGTCGTTCCAGGCGACACGCGCGTGTTCCTTGAGGGCGTCGACCGCCAGCCGGAAGCCGCCGCGATCGGGGTGCATGGGGCCGTCGACGCCGCGGCAAGTGCCAGGGTAGGGCAGCTCTCCGCTGACCGCGTCGGCGTGTAGGTGAGGCGCGCGCTGAGCCGCTCGTACGTCGGAGCGGCTGCAGCGGCAAGGGTAGACGCGCCCCTGGGCATCCAGCGCCTCGAGGGCAGCGTCATACCGCTCCATGCGCTCGGACTGACGGTACGGCGTAAAGGCTCCGCCGACGCGTGGTCCCTCATCCCAGTCGACGCCAAGCCACTCAAGGTCATCGAGAGCTGTCGTCTCGAACTCCGGTCGGCAGCGACTCCGGTCGATGTCTTCAATGCGAACCAAGAATGCGCCACCGGCGTTGCGAGCCGTCGCCCAGCCGATGAGCGCGGCGAGTGCACTGCCTGCGTGCAGCGGTCGCGATGGCGTGGGAGCGAACCGGAATCGACCGCTCACGGGCTCTCAAAGACGAAGTAGTGAACCGCTGGTGCTTGGAGGTTGCGCGCGATGATGACGTCGCCGCTCTCAGCGTCCGGTGAGAGCTCGCCGATGTCGGTGAAGACAAACGACGTGTTGCCAACGCTCGTCGCATCAAGCACCGCGCGGAGGTACGCGACCTGTCCGCTGTCGTTGCGTCCGGTCAGCCGGAGCACGTAGGGGACGTCGCCAGAGGTCCCGAGGCTCGACACGATCACGTGGGTGCGGTCGCTGCGGTCCGGGTCTTGCGTTGCGTTGACGACGACGCGACGTCGCGCAGCGCCGCCGACGATCTCCACGCGAGGGTGCTCGTGGACCTGTCGGAGCGGCAGAGACGCTGTGAAGGCCGGTGTCGCGACGCCGGTCTCGTCGAAGTAGGGCGTCCGAACGCGTAGGTCGTCGAGCGCGCTCAGCGCTTCGCCGCCATGGTTGAGCCCGTCGGAGAAGTGGTCTTGGGTGGGCGAGCTGAAGACCGCGGACACCGGGACGTCCTGCATCAGCAGCCGCGTGCTCATCTCCTGAGCGCCGCGATAGGCCTGCTGTACCCGCACGTTCGCACCGAGGATCTCAAGCGGGATGGGGGTTACCTCGACGCCTGTCACCACGAGGCCGACATTGCCAAGCCCTGCGTCGTCGAGGCGTCGTCGAATTCGGCCCATCAGGTCAGCAGCTGCCTCGGGGCCCTCGCTCTGCAGCTTGACCGCGAGCCTGTCGAGGGGAACGTTTCGGCTCTCCACGAAGTCGAGGAACTGCCTCACGGGGTGCGGCGTGTCGCCCTCGGTGCGTAGGTAGTCGTCGAGTCCGTTGACCTGAAAGCTCGGTGAGACGATCGCCAGCGCGCGCCTTGCAGCGTCGTCACCTTCAACCGGCCAACGCTCCGCCACGGCTTGCGCAATCGTGGCATAGAGCTCAAATGCCGGCATGAGCTCGGTTTCCGCGACGCCAAACTCGTCGCGCGGGTCGCCGAGCAGCTCGACGGCAACGACGGGAGCGGCGAGCCCTGGCGACTCGGCGTCTGTTGGGGCGATGGCATAGTCGATGAACGCGACCGCGGCCTGTGCCCACGCGTCCGGGGTCTCGGTCGGGTCGGGTTGGTCCGCTCGACCGCAGTTGGCAACCGGCCCAAACCCGACGTGGAGGTGCACGCCGGCGCTATTGAGGGCGACCACGTCACGCACGTGCTGGTCAAAGAGCGCGCGGTCCCAGCTCGTTGGGTCGTCGATCGATGCGTCCTTAGAGATGACGCGTGACAACGAAAAGCGGCAGACATCGTCAGGCGAGACGCGCACGAGGCGTACGTGCGCTCCATCGGGCTCGTCGGTGGCGTCGCTATGCCACCACAGAGCGTCTCGGAGGTCTGGGAAGTCCGGGTGTAGGCCGGTGGCTGTTCCGTCGACCGCAATCCCGCCACGCATGAGCCCGACGGGCGCTGAGAGAGGCTCCGCCGTGTTGATGACGATCTCACCAGAGCTGGCCGTGAAGGTGCCGCTCGGCAGCGTGACAGCGGGCTCGGAGACGCAGCCCGTGAGCAGCAGCGTCAGGGTGAGCCACCGGCCGCGGATCGAACGGCGTTTTGACGGGACGAGCCGTCTCACGGGGCGTTGGGCTTGTCGGCCCAGTACATGTACTTGACCAAGTGCGTGTTGTTGAGCTCGGGCTCAAGGCCGCGCAGCACGGGCTTCTTCAGGTAGGTCTTGGTGTAGTAGTAGATCGGCGCCGTCGGCATCTCGCGCTGCACCAGCGCCTCGGCCTCGGCATAGATCGCCATCTGTTTCTTCACGTCGAGGGTCTGGCGCGCCTGCATGATGAGCGCGTCGAACGTCGGGTTGTTGAAGCCGCTGTGGTTGTTGGCAGAGGTGGAGAGGTAGGTGTTGAGGAACGAGTCGGGGTGCTCGGTGCCGCACCAGCCGCTGCGTGCCATCTGAAAGTCCTTCTCGCGCACGCGCTTGAGCAGGCTCTTCCACTCCATGTTTTCGATGCTCAGCTCCACGCCCAGGTTCTCTTTGAGCGAGCGCTGGACGAACTCGCCGATCAGCCGGTGGCTCTCGTAGGTGTTGTAGATGAGCGTGACCGGCGGCAGCCCCTTGCCCCCGGGGTAGCCCGCTTTTGTGAGCAGCTCGCGTGCCTTGGCGGGGTTGAACTGGTCCCCCTCTGGCTTTGGATAGCCAAGGGTACTCTCGAAGTGGGGCAACACCGGGCCGTCCGCGGGGACCTGCATCCCGCGCGCGACATGCTGCACGAGCCGTCGCTTGTCGATGGCCATGTTGAACGCGCGGCGCACGTCGACCTTGTCGAAAGGCGGCGCGTTGTTTTGGAAGTGGTAGAAGTAGTAGCAGAGGTACGGATCGATGAAGAAGTCCGGTCGACCGGACTTGATGAGGTCGGGGATGTCGTCGGTTCGGACGGCGTTGCGGCCCCACTGCACGACGCCGGTCTTGTAGCGATTCGTCTCGGAGGCCTCGTCGCCCTCATAGAGCACGACGCGCGGGATGCGAACGTTGTCGCGATCCCAGTACGTCTTGCTCTTTTCCAAGACCATGCGCACCCGCTGCTTCCACTCGGTCAGCACGTAGGGGCCGTTGGAGACGAAGTTCTCAGGCTGCGTCCACTTCTGGCCGTGGGCCTCGATCACCTCACGCGGCACCGGCGCGTAGTGGCTCGTGGCGATGTAGTTGAGGAAGAAGGGGGTGGGGCGCTCGAGCGTCACGACCAGCGTGCGGTCATCGACCGCCTTGATGCCGACGTCAGCGCGCTCGCCTTTGCCTTGGTTGTAGGCTTTGGCGCCCTTCATCCAGTGGAGCTGCTCGGCGGAGTTGCTGCCTGTGTCGGGGTTGAGCTTTCGTAGCCAGCTGTAGCGGAAGTCTTCGGCCACGACCGTCCGGCCGTTGGACCACTTGGCGTTGTCGCGCAGGTGGAAGGTATAGGTGAGGGCATCGTCTGAGACTTCCCAGCGCGTTGCGACGCCCTTCTGCCAGCCCATGCCTGAGCGCGGTGCCGGCGAGATGAGGTTTTCGAACGTGTTGTCGACGACCAAGAAGCCCTCGGTCTCGGTCACGAGGTTGGGGTCGATGAACTCGGCGCCGCCAGCGCCGATGCCGAGCGTTCCGTCAGCGGGTGACGGCTCTTTGCAGGTCGGGTGGTCGCAGGGGTAGGCGTCATCGCCGTAGATGTGCTCAGCAAGCGCCGCCTTGACCGGCGTGTCCGGAGCGGCTGCGGCTGCGCCAGCCTGGTCGATGGCCAGCGGTCGCGTCGCCGGCGGTGCACCGGGCTTGTCGCGCCACCACATGTACTTGATGGGGTGGTTGTTGGTGAGCTCCGGCTTGAGGCCACCGAGGACCGGTCGTCGCAAGTAGCCGCGCGTGTAGTAGTAGACAGGCGTCACAGGAAGCTCTGCCTGGACGACCTGCTCGGCGTCAGCGATGAGCTTGAGCTGCTTGGCTGGGTCGACGGTCTCGCGCGCCTGCTTCATCAAGTCGTCGAACTGCTGGTTCTTCCAGCCGGTGTCGTTCTGGGCGCTGTACGAGAGCAGAAAATCCATGACGGTGTAGGGATGAGGGTCCGAGCACCAAGCGCTGCGCGCGAACTGGTAGTCACCAGTCCGCAGGCGCTTGAGCAGGCTCTTCCACTCCATGTTCTCGAGCGAGACCTCGATGCCGAGGTTCTCCTTGAGGGAGCGCTGCACAAACTCGGCGATGAGTCGGTGGCCGTCGCTGGTGTTGTAGAGGAGCGTCAGCTTGGGCAGTCCCTTACCGCCTGGATAGCCGGCGTCTTTCATCATCGCCCGTGCGGCCTGCGGATTGAACGACTCACCGTCGGGCTTGGGATACCCCATGCTCTGAACGAACGATGGCATCACCAGCCCATCCGCGGGCTGCTGCATCCCCCGCGTCACGTGCTGGACCAGGCGTGCCCGGTCGATCGCCAGGTGGATGGCTTTGCGGAGCTTCGGGTTGTCGAAGGGCGGGCGGTCGACTCGAAACTGATAGAAGTACACGCACAAATAGGGGTCGATGAAGAGGTCTTTGCGGCCCGAGTTGATCATCACCGGCACGCGGTCGGTCGGCAGGCTGTACTGCAACCACTGGTGCTGACCGGACTCGTAGAACGTCATGGCCGCATCGGAGCTCTCCACGATCGACAGGCGGGCGCCCGGAATCTTGACGTTGTCCTTGTCCCAATAATGCGGGTTCTTGCGGAACTCCATGCGGTCCCTTGGCTTCCATTCGGTCAGCACGTAGGGGCCGTTCGAGACGATGTTCTCCGGCCGGGTCCACTTCTCCCCGTGGGCGTCAACGGCGTGCTTTGGAACCGGCGCGTACTGGCCGCCCGCGACGACCGACAGCCAGAAGGGGGTTGGGTTCTCGAGGGTTGCGACCAAGACGTGGTCGCCGTCCGCCCGAACGCCGAGCTTCGTCGGGTCTTTCTCTGTGCCCTCGTTGAACGCCTTGCCGTTCTTCAGCCAGTGGAGGTTTGTCGCCGACACAGACGCCGTCTCCGGGGAGAGCTTGCGCCGCCACGAGTAGACGAAGTCATGAGCGGTGACGGGCTTGCCGTCCGACCACTTGGCGTCCTTGCGAAGCTTGAACGTGTAGGTGAGGCCGTCTTCAGAGATCCCGACCTCGGTCGCGACTCCCTGCTCGAGCTCCCCGCCAGACTGGCGCGCGACTCCGATGAGGCCCTCAAAGATGTTGTTGATGACAAGGTACCCAGCGGTTTCGCCGGCCTTTGATGGGTCGATGAACTCTGCGCCGCCGCCGCTAAAGCTCAGCATGCCGTCTTTGGGACTGGCGACATCGCAGCCCTCACCCTCGCAGGGGTAGGCGTCTTCGCCGTAGATGTGGTTGACCAGCTCGGTCTTCGGCTTGGTTGCTACGTCTGTGCCGCCGGCACCTGCCTCCGGTGGCTCGTAGACGGCCGGCGCAGGCGTTGCCTCAAAGGGCGCCTTGTTCCCGATGTCGGTCCAGTTGCACCCACTGAGAGCCGCAAAGAATCCCGCCGTGATGGCTGCGCCGCGAAGAATGCTCAAGCGATGCGCTGTCGGCCGCATGCCGTTGAGCGGGGCTTTTGGGGTCGTCGCAATATTAGCTGGCATCGATGCTCCGGCGTCGCGCAAGAACCTCGCCCTATAGCACTCGCTTGGCTGCCTTACTACGCCCTCGCGCGCGGACTCTGTGTCACTTGCCGCGCCCCTGCGCCTCCGCGACTCGCGCTGCCCGTGCAAGATCGCTGGCAGTGGGGGCTCGAAACGCCGGCTGCAGCGGCTCCAAGATCGCGATGTCGTCACGGTCGATGAGGTCGCTGCGCGCGACGGTCATGGTCAAGACCTTGCGGACTCGGCGTATCCACCAAGGCGGTAGCTCGCCGCGGACCCACTGGGCGTGACCGCGATGCGGGTAGGGCTTGAGCCCCATGATGAACGCGATCTCGAGAGCATCGAGGGCTTCCACTGGCTTGTCGAAGTAGTAGCGAGCGGCCTGCTTGATGCCGTAGATGTCGGGTCCGTACTCGATGAGGTTGACGTAGAGGGTCAGGATCTCGTCCTTGCTGAGGACGCGTTCCATCTGCCAAGCGATGATGGCCTCCTCAAGCTTGCGACCGAGGGTTTTTCCCCGGTCGAGGTAGAGGTTTTTGACCAGCTGCTGGGTGATGGTGCTACCGCCATAGACGAAGTAGCCCTTCTCAAGGTCCAGCTTGAGCGCTCGCTCGATGAGGTCCCAGCGGACGCCCTTGTGGCGGAAGTATCGTCGGTCCTCGGTGACCCAAGCCATGGTCTTGACCAGCTCTGGGAGATCCTCGCTCTTGATGAAGCTGCGGGTTGCCGGGCCTAGCCGGATGTGGCTGAGCGTGCCGCGCTTGGGCTCGCGAGGTCGGTGCGTGAAGCGACGGGTGAGCCGCTTCGGGTGGATGCCTGGGCCGAGAGAGCGAACGTTGCAGGCCGCCAGGTCGCCGTTGACGCTGAGCTCAAGACCGCGCGGATCGGCAAAGTCGAGCGCGAGCCGGGCGTCGAAGGCCATCTCGCCGACGAGCTCTAGGTCGGTGAGGCGAGGCAGCAGCGCTCTCGGAATCGATCGCGCGACGGCGCCGCAGTCCTGACGCGGCATGGTCACGCGCGCGTCGAAGCGTCGGGGCATCTCGCCTGGGGTCCACGTGAGGTCGAGACTTCCCGCGAGACGCGCTTCGTCAACAATGACCTCAGCAACCTTCAGCCGAATGTCGAGTGGCCCGGAGGGACTCGCCTCCACGCTGAGATCGAAGCTCGCGCGGGCATTGAGGTCCGTGATGATCGCATCGCTGAGTCTCCACCACTTGAACGTGAAGTCATGGAGGCCAATGGCGCCCGTGACGCGGTGACGTCCGTCGGTCGACGGGCGTTCGTAGTCGAAGCGGAGGTTCACCCTTGCTGCCGGGCGTATCGCGATGTGGTCGCTGAGCCGGCTGATGTGGTGGGCAATGTCGCTGCCGCTGAGCGTTCCAGACGCGTGAGCGACGACGCCCTTGTGGATGACGCTACGCACATCGACGCGGGCGCGCTCGGCGCCGTCGCGGTGGACGGCGCCCCGCGCGTGAACCGCGAGCCCGCCAGAGGGATGGGGCTCGGTCGTTAGACCTGCGTCGGCAAGGGTGATGAGCGTGCTGCCATCGGGACCGATGAGCTCGGCGTGACCGTCCTGCAGTGCCACAGGGTGGCTGCCGAGGTAGCGCTCGATGGCACGCAGCAGGGCCCGCGGGCGCCCGGCGGGCGCCGGGTTAGCGTCAGGCGCCTCCGCGCGGGCACTCAGGGCCGCAGGTGCAGATGGCGAGAGGGCGGGGCGGAGTGCGTCAAGCCAGCTTGGCAGCGCCTGGGGATCGGCTGTGAGCCGGAGCGTTGGACCCGTCGCGCGGACGTCTTTGAGCGCCTCCCAGGGCGCGTCAGCAGCCAAGGCAGCCAAGGCTTCTGTCGGTGACGCTAGCTCGGCGTTGAGCGTCTTCAGCCGCGCTTCCAACGCGCCGCCACGAGCTCTCACGCCCACATCCTGACCTGAGACGCGCACAGGTACCGTCACGCCCGTGCCGTCGTCGGCGAGCTCGACCTCGATGCGCGCGCCGACGAGCGAGTCTCGGCCACGCTCGGCGCTGACGCCGGTGAGCGTGACCTGCTTGGGTACGAGCAGCGTGAGCCCGTCCGGTCTCAACGCCCCGGCGAGCGCGATCGTGTCTGCGCTGGCTTGGAGACTGCGCGCACGGACGCTGAGACCGCCGAGCGCAATGTCGCCTTGGCTGTCGCGTGCCACCGTCGTGACCCTGACGTCGATGCGCTCGCCGGCGGCGGCTGCGCCGACCCTCAGCGGCGGATCGAAGCGCGCCGACGCCGAGTTGCGCGTGAGCTTAAGCTCGCCGCTGGCCACGCGAGCCTCGTCGCCCGAGTCAGCGTCCACCATCGCGTTGACCGATATCGCGAAGCGACGGTTTGCGTCGCGTGAGATGGTGCCGGTGACGTCGGTGATCTGGACCGGATCGAGCACGACGGGGCCGACATGGGGCACGGTAGCCTTCACCGAGGCGTTGATAGCAGCATCGACGAGCTGCACGTCGAGTGGCGACGCGGCAGACGCTGATCCGGCCGGCGCTGGCGGCGTCAAGCCAACGATCGCGCCGTCGACGACCGCTAGTCTGGCGCGCAAGCCGCG
>CALHXW010000357.1 GCA_938040325.1 uncultured bacterium
CACGCAAGCGCGTCGTGCGTCGGTCGGCCGAGCTGACCTGGGGCAAGCTGCTCTAGACCCAAATCAAGCGCTATTTTCGAGCGAGGCGAAGGCGATGCCTTTGCCAGCGGCTTGCGCTGGACGAAGGCGTCGCTCGCCCAGCCCTGCGGGTCTCGCGCCTTGACCTCGGCGCCGTAGCGTCGTCGGAACGTTGAAGACGGACCGCCGCTGGCTCGGCGTCACAGGCGAATCTGACGCCATTGACCGCGACGCCAAAGCCAAGCGAGCAGGGCGGACTGAAGGACGCGCACGGCCAAGAACGCACCCCAGATGGCCGTGATCCCGTTGCCCATCATCGGGCCGGCGATATAGGCGGCAGGAAGCGCCACAAGCCACTGCATGCCGACCACCACGGCCATGGCGGTCCGCGTGTCGCCAGCGCCGATGAGCGCGTTCTGGTACACGAGTCCGACCGCGTCCAAGAAGAGCGTTGCGCCAATGAGCCGCAGCGGCCACACGGCAAGGGCAAGGGTCTCTGGGTCGGTGAGAAAGATGCTGAGAATGGCCTCAGGCACGATGAGCGCCGGCAAGCCGATGAGTCCGATGACCACGGTGGCCAGCCGGGCGACGTCCCGCCCCCACTGCTCCGCGTCATCGGGCTCGTTGCGACCGAGCGCCTGACCGACGAGGGTCGTGGCCGCGAGGCCAAACGCAATACCCGGCAGGATTCCGACCAGCGTGAGTCGGACCAGCGGGGACGCGGCCGCAGCGGCCTTGGTCCCGACCAGCTCCACGATCTTGAGAAACATCGTCATGCCAGCGGCAAACATGATCTGCTGGACGCACGTGGGCAGCGACACGCGCATGATGCCGTTGAGCGTCTCGCGCGACGGGAACGCGCGTAAGAACCCGCCTCGGGTGGCGTGCTTCAACCCCAGGACGATGTAGAACCCGAGGCCGAAGTAGGTGGCGATGGTGGTGCCCAGCGCCGCGCCGTCAGCCCCGAGTGGCTCGACCCCGAGGTGTCCGAAGATGAGGACATAGTTGAGCACGACGTTGACGAGGTGCATGGCGAGCAGGGTCCGAAGGTAGAGCTTGGAGAGATCGACGCCGTTCCAGTAGCCCCGAAACGAGAAGTTCATCCCGACCGCCGGGACCGCGAACATGCTGATCTGGAAGTAGCTCGTGCCTAGCTCCACCGCGATGGGGTCGCTCAGCAGTGCTGAAAAGATCGTGGGAGCGAGCACATAGAAGAGGATGGCGATCGGCACCCCAAGGACGCACGACCAGACCAAGCCGCCGTTGAGGGCGATCGCTGTCTCCGTGTCCCGCCCCTCCCCCTTGCGCCGTGCAGCAATCGCCTGCACGCCAGCCGAGAGCCCGGTGATGAACGCCGTCGCCATGAACAGCACCATGCCGCTGAACACGACCGCCGCCAGTGACTGGTTTGGATAGAGGTCGACGTGCCCGACCATCGCCGTGTCGACGAGATTGAGCAGGTTTTGCGAAACCATCGCGCCAATGATCGGCAGCGCGAGCCCAAGGATGCGTTTGCGGCGAACTTGCGTCGTGAACACTGGCGTCGAGAGCCTCTTGCAGCGGCCCGCTGCGCACGCGCACCACGCCAAAACGGTTGTCACTTCTTTCGCAGCCAACTATCACGAGGGCGCGTCCGCTAAACGAAGGCTGTGACTATGCGCTTACACCTCCTTGTTTGTACATTTCTTAGCGTGGCTGTCGGCACGACGATGGGCTGCAACAAGAACGCCGAGCCAGCCGAAGGCGGGGCCACTGTGACTGCCGCAGCGGAGGACAACGGACCGATCACGGTCTATTGCGGCCGCTCCAAGAGCCTCGTTAAAGGCATCTTCGATGACTTTACCAAGGCGACCGGCATCGAGGTGAAGGCACGATGGGGCAAGACGACCGCCACAGCCAACACGCTCCTTGAAGAGGGCGCCAACTCCCCGGCAGATCTCTTCTTCGCACAAGACGCCGGGGCCCTCGGTGCCCTCGCCGCGAAGGGGCTCCTCAAGAAGCTACCCGCGTCCGTGCTCGACAAGGTCGACGCCGGTTTCCGCGACCCCGCTGGCCAGTGGGTCGGAATCAGCGGCCGAGCGCGTGTGGTGACGTACAACACCGACAAGCTCAAGCCCGCCGACCTCCCCGATAGCCTCGAGGGGTTCACCGCCAAGAAGTGGAAAGGCCGAATTGGCTGGCCGCCGACAAACGCCAGCTTTCAGAGCTTCATCACGGGCATGCGCGTCGCGAAGAGCGATGCATACACGGAGTTTTGGCTCAAGGGCATCCTCGACAACGAGCCGCGCGTGTATCCCAAGAACACACCTGCTGTTCAGGGCGTTGCCAAAGGCGAAGTCGACGTCGCGTTCGTCAATCACTACTACCTCCACCGCCTCAAGAAGGAAGCCGGTGACAAGCCCTTCCCGGCCGCCAACTACCACCCACGCGGTGGCGGTCCGGGCGCGATGGTCAACGTCGCGGGTGCAGGCATCCTCAAGACGTCCAAGCACAGCGCGGCCGCGGAGAAGCTGCTGACCTACCTGCTGTCGAAGCCTGCCCAAGAGCGCTTTGCGACCGACAACTTCGAGTACCCGCTGGCCGAGGGCATCGCGCCCCCCGAGGGCTTGCCGGCCCTGAAGACGCTCAAGCTGCCGAAGCTCGAGCTGGGCAAGCTGAGCGACCTCGAGTCGACGCTAAAGCTGCTGCGCAAGGCGACTGTGTTGAAGTGAGGCAATCGGGCTCGGCGGCGCTCCTGACGCCGGACAGCAGCTGCGCTTGCCCGAACGCCTCCGCGGAGCTCGCGGGAGCTCGTGCTCACTGCCAGCTCGCGGCCAATGGGCGCTAGCCGCCGCCCGTCTGGAGGGTTCGCGTTAGCGGGCGCTGCATGGCTGCCTGCGCTGTTGGTCCTGCTTGTTCCCGCCTGGCTCCTGCTCCGTGCGACTGGCGGGGACGGAACCGGCCTCACCCGCGTGACGGCACCAGCAACCCTCACGCTCTTGGTCGAGACGGTCTTGCTGGCGGCCAGCGTGGTTGTCATCTCAGCCGTGATCGCCTGCTCCACGGCGCTACTCGTGGCACGCACCGATCTGCCTGGCCGCAGGATCTGGTCGATCCTGTTGGCGCTGCCGCTCGCCGTGCCCAGCTACATGGGCGCGTTCGCCGCGATCGCCGCGTTCGGCCCGAACGGCCTCCTGGCAGAGCGCTTTGGCGCAGAACTGCCCGAGGCGTACGGCCCCGTTGGTGCGGCACTTGTCCTCGCACTCCTCGCCTACCCTTACCTCTTTCTGCCGCTGCGTGCGGCTTTGCTGGGGGTCGACCCAAAGCTCGAAGAGTCGGCCCGTACCCTCGGCCTCACGCCGATTCAGACCCTCCGCCGCGTCACCCTTCCCCTCGTTCGCCCAGCGCTGATCGGCGGCGCCTTGATGGTCGCGCTCTATGTGCTCAGCGACTTTGGCGCCGTTGCCCTGCTCCAGGTCGATACGTTCACCAGCGTCATCTACACCCAACACGATGCCTTCGACCGGTCGGGCGCCGCCGCGCTCGCGTTGGTCCTGGTGGCTGTCACGGGATGCGTGCTCCTGCTCGAGGGCCGAGCCCGCCGCACCTGGCGCGGTCGCCTCACGGCCACGCGCAGCACGGCCGTCAGCAGCGACCGTCTCATTCGGCTCGGGCGCTGGCGCTGGCTGGCAACCGCGTGGTGCAGCCTTGTCGTGCTGGCTGCCGTCGGCGTCCCGCTCATGGTCACTGCGGTTTGGGCATCGAGCAGCGGCGCGACCTGCACCCACTGTGAGCCGCTGGGCACGCTCGCGCTCAACAGCGTCACGGTCGCAGGACTCACCGCCGTGGTGTGCATGGTGCTCGCCCTCTTTGTCGTTCGGTACGCCACGTTCGGACGCCACCGCCGCCGCGACCTGCCGCGCCGCCTGCTCTACTCGGGGTTCGCGCTGCCTGGCATCGTGGTCGCGCTGGCGATGGTCTTTATGGCCAGCTCGTGGGTCCCAGTGCTCTACCAGACCTTGCCCCTGCTGGTTGTCGCCTGCACGCTGCGCTTTCTCCCTCAAGCCACCGATGGCCTCGCCCCGGCAATGGCGCAGGTTCGACCCTCGCTCGAAGAGGCGAGTCGTACGCTGGGCCACGGGCGGTTGGCGACCTTTCGTCGCGTGACGATGCCTTTGATTCGCCGCGGCTGGATTGCTGGCGGCGTGCTGGTGTTCCTGACCACCATCAAGGAGCTACCTGCGACGCTGGTGCTGCGCCCGACGGGCTTTGAAACGCTTGCAACCGAGCTCTGGGACCTCAGCAACGAGGCCTTCTTGGGTGCCGCCGCCGAGCGTTGCATCCTCATTGTCTGCCTTGGCGTGTTACCCATGCTCGTGCTCCTTGCCCGGGAGGTAGAGCGGTGACCCTACGTCGCACCGAAGCGCACGCATCAAACGCAAACGAGACCGAAGCACTCCACATCGCGGCCGTCGACAAAGCGTTTGCCAGGCTGGGAGTGCTCTTTGACGTCCATCTTCAGGTCTCCCGCGGGGAGCGCGTGGCGCTCTTGGGCCCGTCGGGCTGCGGCAAGACCACGTTGTTACGAATCATCGCCGGGCTTGAGCATGCCGACGCAGGTGTCGTGCGTATTGATGGCCGGATTGTGGCGGGACCTGATGTTTGGGTGCCACCCGAGCAACGCGGCGTCGGGCTGGTCTTTCAGGACTACGCACTCTTTCCGCACCTCAACGCCGCGACCAACGTCGGGTTTGGTCTCAGCAAGCCTGCACCAACACGGGTCGCAGAGCTCCTCGCCCTCGTGGGCCTGTCGGACAAGGCTGAGCAGTTTCCCCACGAGCTCTCCGGCGGCCAACAACAGCGCCTGGCGCTCGCCCGTGCCCTCGCGCCTAGCCCGAGCCTGCTCCTCCTCGACGAGCCCTTCTCAAACCTCGACGTGAAGCTGCGGCATGCGCTTCGAACTCAGGTTGCAGACGTCGTCACGGCCCTACAGACCACCACGGTCCTCGTGACCCACGACCAGCAAGAGGCCTTTCTCTTTGCCGACCGAGTCGCGGTGGTGCTCAAAGGACGGGTCTGCCAGTTCGCTCCTCCCCGCGAGCTCTACACTCAACCCGCATCACTCGAGGTCGCGCGCTTCGTTGGGGAGGCGAATGTCTTGAGCGGCGACGCCGACGGGCAGCGATGCGAGACGGCTCTCGGCACACTCACGGGTCGTGGCGACTCTGGGCGCGTGCAGGTGGTCGTGCGTCCTGAGCAACTACGCATCGTCGACGGCGCGAGCCCGAACGCCACGCTCGCGCGCGTTCAGTTCGCGGGCACCCAGTCGCGGCTGCTCGTACGGGTCGACGGCATCGAGCAGCAGCTCGCAATGACCCAACCAGCCACCGCAAGCGCGACGTCGGGCGCGCGTGTGTGCATCGAAGTCAGCGACACCGTCAGCTGGTTTCCGCACCCGTAGTCGGCGACGCCTGCGCCCGACAGACCGGAGCAGCCACAACGGCGTCAGAAGATCGTCACAGCGACGTGCGCATTGACACGCGCTTCGTGGGCGAGCCTGGCAGCCGCCTTAAGTGAAGCGGATGGGCACCGAGAGCGTTCGTCCCTTCAAGACCAACCCACTCGGGGTCGGAGGAAGCTTACGCAGCTGCTTGACGGTCTTGATTGCGACCGCATCCAGGCGACCGTCGCCCGAGCTCTTCTTGACCCACGCATCGATGATGTTGAGCGCATCGTCGATCTTAAACGCTACAACCACCCTGCCGGTGGATGCACGGCGACGGAGCGACTTCGGCATGCGGCGCTTGGCCGACTTCCGCAGCTTCGCGCCCACGCCACGCAGGTACCCGCCCAAGAGCGCGCCGTTGTCGACGCCCGTCTTGGCGCCCTTTCGTGCCGGCCGGACCGTGTTCGCCGCGGCCACCTTGACGGGCGTCGCGGGCTTCGTTGCGACACCAGCCGGCGTGGCCTCGACGCTCTTTCCAAAGTCCACGCCCTCAGCAGCAGCGAGCGACTTTGACGGAGCCCGTGTTGCTGCGCTCGGCCCTGCTGGCGCTTGCGCGTCGGCAACGACCGCCACCGGCTTGACGCGTCGAGCCTTGCGCTTGGTGGGTCGGACCCGCTTACGACGCGCGACCGTCTTAGGCGGCGCGACGCGTGGCGGCGCCTTGACCGTTTCTACAACGTCCGGCTTCGGCGGCTTGTCGGCCTTAGGCGGCTTGACGATCTCCACTTGTGGCGGCAGCTCGACCTTGGCCACGACGGGCGGCGGCGCCGGCTTCGGCTCCACTTTGGGTTCGGCCGGTACCGGCTCAGCGTCCCGCGCTTTAGCAACCTGCACGCTGACCTTGAAGACCTCAGCACGCTCGACCTCGCCGACCGGGGGGGCTGTAGGCCGCTGATCACGCGTGTCTGCGTAGACCTCTGGGATGACGACCAAGAAGAGCGCGAGGTGCACAATCGCAGACAGCCCCACGATCCACATGAGGGGGTCAGGCTCTGCCGAGTGTTGGCTGTTGAGGCGCTTGAGGTCGCGTCTCGCTTCGCGGTTGCTGAGCGTCAAGGTCGAGTGGTTCCTAGTGTCCGGCGGCTGGTGCTGCTCGGTGCATCCAGCCAGGCAGCGTTGCTGCACCCGTTATCCATAATGAGAATCACTCTCATTATCAATCGATATCACTCGCCGCGTTCACATTGCGTGCGCATCCGATGCACCGACGAATCAAATCAGCGGCGCTAGCTGCTGCCCCCGGGACGTCGACCGGCTTGAGACGTCTGGGATCGTCTTCACTCGCTCGTGTCGTGCACGTCGTGCAGCTCGGACGTCTGCCCGATCGTCACGCGTGCCGACGCACCGTCCGAGACCGGGCTGCGCGAGCCGCCGACGCGTGCTCATGCCTCGCGTGGCTTC
Organism: uncultured bacterium; assembly: GCA_938040325.1. Lineage (GTDB taxonomy): Bacteria > Myxococcota_A > UBA9042 > PHBI01 > PHBI01 > CALHXW01. Next base: position 6,905 of record CALHXW010000357.1, read on the forward strand.
TCAATGCAGCTGCGGAGCTTCTCCATGCTCTGACGCAAGAGCTTGCCGATGTACTGCTTGCTTCCGCCGACCAGCTCGCCGATCCGCTGGTTGGTCAGCTCACCGCTAAAGCGCAGCTTTAGGACCTGCTGGGCCTTGGGGGTCAGGTGCGCCATGCACTCGCCGAGCTTCGGCATCAGCATTGCCTGGTTGGCCGCGGACTCGTGGGCGGCCGTCGAAGCGCCCTGGAACCCATCTTCATGGAGCTCGTCGTGGCGATCTCGTTTGCCCCGTCGTCGCAGCGAGCGGCGTGTCGCCATCAAGCGCAAGTAGCTGCGAACGGCCCGCTGGTGGTTGACGCTGTCGACGTACTTGAAGAGGAAGTCCTGGATGACGTCGGTTGCGACATCTGCAGCATCCGCGCCGGGCCCCAAGATGCGCGCGCACGCGGCGTTGACGCGGCCCCAATGGGACGCCCAGAACGCCTTTTGGGCGACCGGATCGTGCGCCTTGAGCGCCGCGAGGTCGATGGGCTCATCCTGTGGGGTCGACATGGCGAAGACGATAGGCGAGACGGTGGCATGCGTCCACGTTACCCCTCAACTAACCCCGTGGGCAGCGCCCGAACCGACACCGTCAGACCGAAGCGGCGCTCACCCCTCAGCGCTCAGACCGAGCGCCTCGGTCAAAGAGACGACGTTGCCCGAGCCATCAGCGTCAGCATTGCAAAATTCCAGCCCGTCTGCGCCGACGATGCTTGAGCGTGCACAGTCCGCCCGTTACCCTCCGCGCGCTCAACCAATTGGAGACCGCCCGATGAGGACATCCCGCCAGACGTGGCGTCACCAGACCGCAGAGCACCGAAGAGTCGGTTGCCGTCTGGAGCGGCGAGGGAATCGGGTTGGTGCTCAACGAGCGACGACCGAGCCTCTCGGGATAGGCGACAGACGAAGCGACGCGAAGCACCCGCCCAGTTCGCTGTGGAGCCAGGTGGTAAGCCGGCTGGTCGGTGCTCGAGCAGCCCTCGGGGAAATGCGGATGCTGGGACGAAGCCAGGTGTACCGCTGGGGCAGCGACCGAAGGGCCGGTCGTGTCTAACGTGTCCGACAACGTGCTCGAGCGCTTCGCGACACGCTTGCTCGACGCCAGTGAAGCCACCACATCACTCGACGTCGTCGGCGCTCGCGGGGGCTTTACCTCGGCGCTCCTCGCCGCACTGGCTAGCCGCGGCGGCCCTCCCCTGGCGATCGTTGTTGCTGACGAGGCGCAAGCCGCCGCGCTCCAGGACGGCCTCAACCTCTTCATCGACCGCGCTGGCCACTTTCCCGCAGCATCGACCCTGCCGCGGTTGGACCACAGCCCGTTCTCGGGCATGAGCCCGTCCCGGTTGACCGTGATGGACCGCGTCTGCGCACTCTTTCGTCACGTGCATCAGCTCGACCTCGACGCACTCATCATCTCGGCGCCGGCGCTGCTCGACCGCGTCGTGCCGAGCGCTGCGCTCGAGCAGCACGCCACGTCTGCGGTCGAGGGGCAGTCGCTCGATCTTGAGCGACTGGTCGGCTTTCTGACGGTCGCAGGCTACCACCGGGTCAGCTCCGTCGAGGATCCAGGCTCGTTCGCGGTACGCGGCGGCATCGTCGACGTCTACGCCCCCCTCTACCCCGAGCCCGTCAGGATCGACCTCTGGGGCGACGAGATCGAGGCCATTCGCTTTTTTGACCCATCCACCCAACGCACGACGGCTCGGGTCAAGTCGGTCATGCTCTGCCCGTCCCGGGACATCATGCTGACGCATGGCGTGCGACGCCGGGCAAAAGAGCGGCTGCTCGACCTTGCCGATGCGCGCGATGTCCCAACGTCCAGGGCGCGCGCGCTGGTCGACGACATCGGCCGCGGCGTGCTTGGCGTCGGCGCCGAGGAGCTACTGCCGGCGTTCCATGACGAGCTCGAGACGCTCTTTGACGTGCTCGACGACCGGCGTTGGCTGATCGTGGACCGTGCTGCCTGCGTTCGTGCGATGGAAGACCGACACGCCGAGGTCGTGATGCGCGCTGCCCAGCGCGTCGATGACTCGGGCACCCTGGCGTTCGATGTCCATGACCTCTATCTGCCTGCAGAGCGGGTCGTCTCGCTGCTCGACGAGCAGGCGCGCGTGAGCTTCGAGCCCTTCGAGACACCGGGACGCGACACCTTGGTCGTCGACGTCGCCGACAATGGAGACATTCGACACGCGATCGCTGAGACGACCAAGCGCGGCGATGACGAGGTGCTGGCTCCGCTGGCAAGCCGGATCCACCACTGGCGTCGTGAGGGACTTGTGGTCGCGGCCTGCGCAGCGACGCGCGGCGGCGTCACGAGGCTGCAAGCACTTCTAGCGCGCTACGGCGTCAGCGTAGAGCACCACGACGACGGGTTCCGCATCGACCGCGTCAGCTCGCTGAGGGACACGTCCACCGACCTGCACCTCTTCGAAGGTGCCCTCGGTGATGGTTTCCGGTCTCATGACCTCTGCCTCGTGCTCCTCAACGAGTCCGAGATCCTTGGCAAGCCGCCACGTCGACGCGTTAGGCGTCGACGCGTCGCGCCAGAGCAAGCCATTGCTGGCTGGCAGGACTTGAGAGTCGACGACCTTGTCGTTCATCTGCAGCACGGCATCGGAAAGTACCAAGGCCTCGTCAAGACCGACGTCAACGGCATGGAGAGCGACTTCGTCCTGCTCCACTATGCCAAAGGCGACAAGCTCTTCGTCCCCGTCGACAAGCTCCACCTTGTCTCCAAGCACGTCAGCAGCGGCGACGGCTCCGACAAGCTGGACAAGCTCGGTGGCGCCAGCTGGCAGCGAACCACCAAGCGGGTCAAGAAGGCCGTCCGGAACATCGCCGATAAGCTCCTGCGGCTCTACGCGCAGCGCGAGGCCAAGCGCGGCTATGCGTTCTCGCCGCCCGACGAGACCTTCCGGCGCTTTGAGGCGAGCTTTCCGTTCGAGGAAACGCCGGACCAAGACGCAGCGATCACCGCGGCCCTCGACGACATGCAGAAGGAACGCCCGATGGACCGGCTGGTCTGTGGCGATGTCGGCTTTGGCAAGACGGAAGTCGCGGTTCGCGCGGCGATGAAGGCGGTCTTGGACGGCAAGCAGGTGGTGGTCTTGGTGCCAACCCAAGTCTTGGCCGAACAGCACCGAGTCACGTTTGAGCGGCGCTTCGAGGGCTTTCCCGTTCGGATCTCGACCCTGTCGCGGTCGGTCTCCAGTCTTGAGCAAAAGAACGTGCTCGACCACCTCAAGCGCGGCCTCATCGATATCGCGATCGGCACCCATCGCCTGCTCAGCAAGGACATCCAGTTCGCTGACCTGGGGCTCATCGTGGTCGACGAGGAGCACCGCTTTGGCGTGGCCCAGAAAGAGGGGCTCAAGCGGTCGCGACCAACCGTCGACGTCTTGACGCTCACGGCAACGCCGATTCCGCGAACCCTTCACCTCTCGATGGTCGGGCTGCGCGACATCTCGCTGATCCGAACCCCCCCGGTCGATCGGCTGCCGATCAAGACCTTTGTGACTCAGCCGACCGAGCACGTCATCGCTGAGGCGATTGGCCGAGAGCTCGCCCGCGGTGGCCAGGTCTTCTACGTGCACAACCGTGTCGCCGACATCCACCGACACGCCGAGCTGGTCCAGCGGCTGGTCCCCAACGCGCGGGTTGCTGTCGGTCACGGACAGATGCACCCGACGCGCCTTGAAGAGGCGATGCTGCGCTTCGTCTCTGGTGAGGCCAACGTGTTGGTCGCGACGACCATCATTGAGAGCGGCATCGACATTCCGACGGCGAACACGATGCTGATCAACCGCGCAGACCGCTTCGGCCTCGCGCAGCTCTATCAGCTGCGCGGTCGCGTCGGGCGCTCGAGCGAGCGAGCGTACTGCTACCTCATGATTCCTTCGCCGAAGAACCTCGCCGGCGACGCCAAGGAACGGATCGCGGCGATCCAGCGCTTTAGCGAGCTCGGCAGCGGGTTTTCGATCGCAACGCACGACCTCGATATCCGCGGCGCTGGCGAGATCCTCGGCGCTGAACAGTCCGGCAGCATCGACGCGGTCGGCTACGAGGCCTACACCGAGATGCTCCGCGACGCGATCGAAGACCTGCGCGCGTCACAGGATGGCGAGACCCCGCCGAGCCGTGTCGAGACTGAGCTCAAGATTCCGATCGAAGGGCGAATCCCAGAAGACTACCTAGAAGACACGACGCTCCGCCTTCGGCTCTACCGAGAGCTGGCCAGTGCCCGCACGGTCCCTGCCCTCTATGAGGTGCTGAGCTCAGCTGTGGATCGCTACGGGGATGCGCCACAGCCGCTCTCCGATCTCGTCCAGCTCATGGCGGTCAAGATCGATGCGCGCGGCATGGGAATCGACCAGGTGACGTTCAACAGGCGTCTGCTCTCGCTGCGTCTGACCGAGCTTGGCCCTATCCCCCTCGATGCGGTCCTGGCGTTCGTGTCTCGCACCGGAAGCGGCTGGCGCCTGACGCCGACTCATCGACTGCAACGCGATATGGACGAGGCGAGCTTCGCCCAGGGACTTGAAGTCGTCCGCGAATCACTCAAGGAAATACGAACCTTTGTCAGCGAACGGGCGTCGTCGCTATAAGGACGCCTCACGACGGAGCTGCGATGCGCATCACATCCCTCATCATCCCCCTGACCCTCGTTGTCTCAAGTGCCTGCACGGGCGGCTCCACCGAGCCTGCAACGACAGGTCCTTCGACTGCGGCGAGCGCGCCAGCCGGCACCAACGCTAAGAACGCAGCGGCGACACCTGCGAGCGTCGCTCCAGATGACAACGTTGCCGCCCGCTTTGGCGACCAGGTCCTCACCACGGAGGAGCTGACGAAGCTCACGCCGCCCCGGGCGACCGCCGCAACCATCCGTAAGGTGATCGACAGCTGGGCCGAGACCGCGCTACTGGCGACGAGCGCCCGAGCTGCCGGCTTCGACAAGACAACCGGCGCACGCGCGAAGACCGACAGCGCCCTCGCCGACGCCTTCGTGCGCGAGCAGTTCGCCGAGAGCGCGGAGAGTCAGATCGATGACGAAGCCCTGACGGCCTACTTCGGCGAGCGTCGCCGTGCCCGCATCATCCGCTTTACGGACCGCGCCAAGGCGAACGTCGTCCACAAGCAGCTCGCGGATGCGCTAGCGGCGACTCCTGAGCAAGCGGCACGCATCTTCGTGGACTTCCAGAAGAAGCACAGCTCTGGCCCCACCGGTGCCAGCGAGCGCGCGGTGTTCGACCGGCAAGGTCGGAACGCGACCAACGACGCCGTGGTCCAGCCTCGTATTGCAGCAGCAGCGTTTGCCGTGCAGAAGGTCAACGCCATCACGCCGCCGGTCAGCATGCCGGAAGGCGGGGCGGTCATTGTGCAGCTCGTGGCCAAGAAAGAGGCGATCGCTCTTGCCAGCGTGCCGCCCCCGGTCCGCGAGCGCGCCGTCGCGGCCCTCGCGCAAAAGCGTATCGAGGACAGCCGGCGGCTCTTGGTGGCGCGCCTCAAGAGCGAGACACCGCTGCGTATTCACAGCGGGCCGATCGAGGCTCTCGCTAAGAGCGGCGCGGGCACCAAGAAGCCCCGCCTGAGAAAGTTCGATCCGAAGGCGTGGCGACAGACGCCACGAACGATTCGTCGGGTCGAGGGAGTCGTCTCGAAGCAGAAAGTTCGTGGCTACACGACCGAAGAGATGCAAGAGATGATGCGCAAGAACGTGCCCGATGGAGCGCAAAAATGATCCGGCCAGACAGCGACAAGCCCTCTCAGACCGAGCGCTCGACCACGGGGCGACGGCTCTCAGCAGCCCTCGCCTTCGGTGCAGCGCTCATCGTGACCGCAGGGCCAAGTCTCGCTGCGGAACCATGGCCCCCGGCGAACTCGGTGGTTGTCGACCGTCTGGTGGCGGTCGTGAACACCGAGTCGATCACGCTCTTCGACGTACGCCGTCGTGCCGCTCCCTTCGTCGCGCGCGCTGTCCAGAAAGCGCCGAGCGCCGTAGCGCTACGGGCAGATCTTGCGCTGATCCAAGACGAGGCGCTCGACAGCCTCATCCAGGACATCCTCGTCTTTTCGGAAGCCAAGAAGCTCAACCTCAAGGTCGCGCCGACCCGCGTGGACGCTCATGTCAAAAAGATCAGCGACTCGAACGGCTGGACGGCGTCCGAGCTCGAGTCGCAGCTCAAGCGCAGCGGCTTCGCTTCGATTGCCGACTACCGCCGACACACCGAGCGCGAGATGATGAAGAGCCAGGTCGCCTCCATCAAGGTGACCTCGCGCATCAAGATCGACGAGGACGAAGTCGATCGCCTCTACATCGAAGCCGCTGGCAAGCAGCAAACGGTTCGGGAGGTCCGAGGCCTCCACGTGCTTCTCAAGCAGAACCCTCTGGCGGCGACCGACCGGCTCAGCGAGATCGAAGCGGTCGCCGAAAAAATCAAAAGTGGCGAGCTGACCTTTGAAGATGCGGCTCGAAAGTTCAGCGAAGACACCAACGCAGCGGCTGGAGGCGACCTCGGGTGGTTCGCCAAGGGTGACTTCGATCCCGACTTTGAAGCGGCCGCGTTTGAGCTCTCCGATGGCGGCGTGAGCGCACCGGTCAAGACCCAGTATGGGTGGCACCTCATCAAGCTCGTCGAGAGCCGCGAGCGAAAGATCTCAGCCCAGACCGACGAGAAAGCCATGAAGCGCGAGATCCGCTACCGGCTGCAGCGCAGCGAGTTTGAACGGATTTACCAGCAGTGGGTTCGCGGTCTGCGCGCCGGCGCCTACGTCGAGGTCAAAGATCCCAACTTTGGTGCCACCGGCCAGCCGAGCTCGTAGGCCTGCTCGACGGACGTCTTGAGCGGTTGGCGCGAGACGCCAAGGAACGCCCCTGCCCGCCGACCCTGGCCCGGGGGGCGAACCCTTGAGCGACCAACGCGACGTGTTTGGCTATGCGGTAACGGCGCGCAGGGTCCGCGTGCGAGACGTGCATGAATGCAGCGCTGGTCTCCGCGCAACGACCCGGTCGAATTGATCGGGCGCACGCGAAGATCACGCGGTGACGGGATCGCCGAGCGCGTTTGTGCGTCGGCGCCCAAACACCTTCACTGCCCGGTGCGAGTGCGCTGCAACAAGCGCTTGGTGGCCGCCTCAAAAACCACCGCGCAGAGACGCTGTAGGCCGACCGGAGCCCATTCTGCGATCCGGCCCGCGAGTCGACCTGGAGATGGCTCTGCGTGGGCTTCTACCAACCACCTATAATTGCAGCAAAAAAATTGGCGCCTTGATCCGTGTTGACACCGAAAAAACCGACGTGCTAGCTCCCATCAACCTCGTCAGGGGAACCTTGCCAACTCGGCCCATCGGTCGTGGAGCTTTTGCCGGTTGTACCTCGATAAACCCATCCCACTCCGTGGAGCATCTCGACGCACTCGACGTCGGCGCCCGAATCGCTCACGCGGTACGTCGCTGGTCGTCGTCGCGGCAATGTTCGGCGCGAACTACCTGCTCTTCTTCCACGACAACGAAGACCAGGACGCCAACGAGACCGCGAAGGTCGCTCAGGTGGAAGTCCGCAACACGCCGGGCGACGAGCGCACGGCGAAGCGCGATGCTTCGGTCGACGACTTCGGAACCCCGGTTGGTCGTACCCTATCCGGTAAGCTGACGCGGGGGCAGACGGTCCTGAAGGCGCTCCGGGCGGAGGGCATCGACTCACGCTCAGCGTTGCCGCTCATCCACGCGATGGAGAAAGTCTTCGACTTCCGCCACGCGCTCGTGGGCGACAGCTTCGAAGCGAAGCTGAGCGATGACGGGCAGGTCACGAAGCTGACCTACACCCAGTCGCCGCTTGAGATCTACGACGTCACGATTCGCGACAACAACACCTACGTCGCCACGAAGCGCAAGGTGCCGACCCGCGTCGACGTGGCCGAGGTCGGGTGCACGGTCAAAGGTGGCCTCTACGCCTCGATCGCGCGCTGCGGCGAGGGGACCCAGCTCGCCGCGATGCTGACCGACCTCTTCGCTTGGGACGTTGACTTCTTCCACGACCTCCGCACCGGCGACGAGTTCCGCGTGCTGGTCGAGAAGATCTCCGTCGACGACCGCTTCCTCAAGTACGGTGACATCGTCGCCGCGCAGTACCGCGGAAAGTTTGGTCAGATCAGCTTCGTGCAGTTCAACGACGCCAGTGGCGAGAAGCGATACTTCACCGCCGACGGCCGGGGCGTGCGCAAGCAGTTCCTGAAGTCGCCGCTCAAGTACACTCGCGTCTCTGCGAAGGGCTACGGCGGTCTTCGCACCAGCCTGCACCAAGCGGCCCCGGTCATCTACACAGCCCGCAAGCGCACGCCGGTCTGGGCGGTTGCATCCGGAACCGTGATGTTCGCTGGCGAGAGCGGCTCGCTCGGGAAGGCTGTTACCATCCGCCACGACAACGGCTACACGTCCACCTACGGCCACCTAGGCAACATCTCGCGAGGCCTCACGGTCGGTGCGCGTGTGAGTCAGAAAGCCCTCCTGGGCAAGGTCGGGCAGACTGGCAAAGCCGATGCGCCTCAGCTGCTCTTCTCTGTCCGCAAGGATGGCGCGCTGCTGAACCCCTTCCGTCTGAAGTTTGCTGAGTCCGCGCCTGTGTCGGACGCTGAGAAGACGAAGTTTGGGCAGCGCTCGACCGAGCTGCTTCAGGACCTCGACGCGATCGACGTCGGCGGCAACCGCCGCGGTTGAGCGACGTCCCGGCCGACGCTGAATCCACGGCTCGGCCAGCGACTCGTAAGTGGCTTGCACCTGTCCTCTTTGCGGGCATCGGTTCGGCTGTCTTCATGTTGGGCGCCAGCTACCTGAGCCTGCAGAAGCTCCCCGACACCCCAACGTTCACTGTGTTTGGCGGCGCGCACGTCCAAGCCGGTATGAGCACAGCCTTTCGGGTCCGGGCGACGTGGCTGGATGCGAACAAGCCGCTCGACGTTCGAGTGCACGGCGTCAAGGTCGCCGGTGTCGAGAGCAAGGTCCTCGCTGAAGGCAACCCCGCGATCGTGCGGCTTCACATGCCGGCTGACCTTGGCGCAGCGGCAGACGTTGTGTTCGATGTCGAAGCGGCCGGTCGGCGCTCAGACGTCACAGCCCGGGTACCGGTGCTGCACTCGCGAGGTGGCTTTGATGTCGCGCCCACCTCGGACGCCTCGCTCCCAAAGACCAGCGCGGATGCGCTGGTTAAGCTCGTGCCGGAAGCGGGTCACCTTGTACGGGGCATGGACAACCGAGTCTTCGTGCAGGTTCGCTCGCCCCAAGGTGCCCCGCTCAAAGCCGTCGACGTCACGATCCGCCACCCTGCACTCGCCGGCGGCGAGACCACCAAGAAGACCGATGTCTTCGGACTCGCAGAGTTCCAGCTCGAAGGAAACCGACCTAGCTTTCGGCTGAAGGTGTCCGTCGAGCGAAAGAGCGAGGTGCTCGCGACGCTAGAAGAGCAGCTTGTGCCTGCCGGACGGCAAGCCATGTTTCGGGGTCCGCAGCGAATCATAGCTGGCAACGCAGAGCCCGCAGTCCTCACCCTCTGGAAGTCCGATCGTCGGACCTTTTGTGATCTGCTGCTCGGGTCCGTCTGGCTCGACACGTACCGGCTCTCGCCAACCAAGCGAGCCCTCGATATCCCTGTCGGCAACCTCGCTGCAGGCCGCTATGACCTTCAGTGCTACTTCAATCCCATCATCCTGGGCACGACCTGGGCGACCACGCCCCTACATGTCACCGAGGGCAACGGCAAGACCGCCTCTTGGTTGGACGAGGCGGCGGCTCAAGCCGCTCTCCACCCCGACACCCTCAAGGCGCTGCGTGACGCTGGGCCTCCAACCGAGCGCCTCGAGAGCTATCTCCGTGCGTTGCTCCTGGAGCCTCCGCTCGAGCCAACCGCCCATGCAGCAACACGCGCGGACGATATGGCTACACGCGCCGACGCATGGTCGACCAAGAAGCTCTGGGTCCTCTTAGCCCTCGGCGGCGTGTTCGTGTTGGTCCTGCTCTTGGTCTTCTACCTCATCCTGCAGAACATCATCACGACCCGCGACCGAATGCGGCAGTTTGCGGTTGAGGCTGCCGACGATGGCCCCATCGACGACCACGACATGGAAGACCTCAGCGTCGTGCCGTATCGAAGTCGCGAGGGTCTCGCCCGTACCCGGGGGCTGGTGCTTGTCGTGTTGGTGGGCGGGACGCTCATCGCAAACGCGATTGGCTTTCTGGCCCTGATGGCGCTCATCAAATAGGCCGTCGAGCGGACGGGCGCCCTACGCCCGGGCTCTTGAGCGAGAGAGTCGCTGCTGACGGAAGTCCGCACCGTCGACAGGTACGATGTCGCAGATCTCGCACAGCCGGCTAAAGATGCGCTGCCCAACGCGCTCCTCGAGGCTTTGGTTGAAGCGCTCAACCCGAGTCCCGCGCGGTCCTGCATCCGGCTTCTGCAGCGCCTTCGGCAGGTAGTTCGTCGTCGCGATGACGACACGGCCCGCGTTGTAGCGGCGAGTGATCAGCTCGTCGATAACGCTCAGCTCCCACTCGCTGCCGCGCCCCTTGCCGAGATCGTCGATAGCCAACACCGGCACCGATACGAGGGGCTCGACAATCGCAGCTTCGCTGCCCTTGCTGCCCGCTTCAAAGGTCCGCCGTATCTGCTGAGTGAGCGCGAGGAAGTCCACGAAGCGTGTCTCCACGCCACGGCGCAGCGTTAGAAAGTTCAACAAGCCACAGACCAGATGGGTCTTGCCTGTTCCAGGGGGACCGGCGAGCACGATTCCACGCGCGGACCCAATGTCGGCGTGTTGCTGGAGAGCAAGAAAGCTTGTCTTGGCGGCTTTCTGACTGGTCGTCAGGCTTCGGCCCTGAAAGTCTGGCACCTGCTTGTGCGCGTAGCCAGCTGGCAGTTGAGCGTCGTTAAAGCGCTCAACGTTTTTGTAGTACGAGACGCAGACGCACGGCCTAGCGACTTCGTAGCCGTTCTCCACGACATGGACATAGCGACTTCCGTTGCAGGTCGCGCACTCCGTGGAGCACTCGCACACCTCTGCGCGACCGAACTCTCCACCGCGACTCACGAGGTAGCGGTCGCCTAGGCATTTGTTACAGCCGGTGCTCATCGAGCAGCACCTCCATCAGTTCGACAATCCCGAAGAAATCCCGCAGTGAGCGCCGAAAGACAGCGTCCTGTTGGGACCGAAACACCTGCTCAGACATTGTACCTCGAACGATCGAACGACCAACGATGAGGTCGATCGTCGAACGCTCGCTTGGTGTACAGAGCGCGTGCAGACTCTCGACGATGCCCGCATCCATCTCCGCGGTCAACGACCAAACGTCAGCGTCCGCAGGGGCGGCTCTCAGCTGCTGATACACGCCACGCAGCGTGTCCCGTACTCGGTGATCTCGGTGTTCACGCCCCATCGCGACCAGCGCGTCCAAGAGGAGTCGACGCAGGTCGGTCTCCGGCTCCGGCTCCGACGCCGCTGCAGACGCTGGCTTAGGCGCCGCCGCCACGACGTGGCCAGGCAGTGCGCTCTCCGCTCGGTCTGCAACCTTGCGGCGAAAGAACGTCAGCGACCGCGGAGGGCTCGCGCCCATCCAGTTGCCAGGCTCCTCGAGCACTTCCATGACCAGCCACAACGGGATCTCTGAAGCATGCCACTGCTCAACGATGCCGACGTCTTTGGCTGAGAGCATGACGCCGCTGCCTCGCAAGGCCACAAAGCGCTCCTCGATGGCGTTGAGGTACTCGTTCAGACCCATTGTGCATCATGTCGGCCGTCGTAGACCGTTCGCGCGCGTCGTTCACGCCGAGCAGCGGCGTCCCGCGGAACTCCAGTGACCTGTCGTGACATGAACCGACCGCCTCGTTGCAACCGTCTTAGCGCTGCGCACTCGAAGCCCGCAGCAGCCGCCTTGGCTCCCGATAGCTTAGCAGAGTTCACCACGATGCTATCGTTGATCGGCGTCGCAACGCGCCTGTCGACCAGCACCCGCACCAAAGCGTCTTCGGCTCGACAGGAGCTGCGCTTGTCCATCCGCGTCCTGCGGCGTCCGAGAGGCCCCGCAGAGCCCGCAGCTACGGGGTTAGAAGTCCAAGTTCCGCACGTTGAGCGCGTTCTCTTCGATGAACTGACGACGCGGTGCGACCTCATCGCCCATCAGGATGCTGAACATCTCGTCGGCCTGGACGGAGTCATCGATACGCACCTGCAGCAGGCGGCGGGCCTGCGGATCGAGCGTGGTCTCCCAGAGCTGGTCGGGGTTCATCTCGCCCAGTCCCTTGTAGCGCTGAATGGAGATGCCCTTTCCGCCCTGCGCGCGCACGTGGGTCAACAGCGACTCCAGCGAGCTAAACTCGATCGGGTCGTCCTCTCCCTTCACCATCTGGTAAGGAGCCTCGGCCTGACCCTGCAGCTCGCTCAGAATTCCAAGCGCCTGCCGAACGTCCGCACGCGCGAGCAGTCCGTGGTCCACGACGGTCTCACGCGGAGCACCATCGACGAACGTCCTGATGCTCAGGCGGAACCCGCCACGCTCATCGTCTTCCGAGAGGTCGTAGGCGACCGGCAACACTTCTGGGCAGTGAACCTTGAGCCAGCTCTCCATGTCAGCGATGGCACCCTCGAGCGCGGACTTGTCCTGCAGCATCGAAGCATTGAGCTTGGCGCCTTCAAAGAGAGCCGACACCACGCGCCGGTCGCGACGTCTTCCAATCGCATCCAAGCGAGCCGCTAGCCCAATGATCTGCTCAGCAAACACCTTGAGCGCGTCGCCTTCGAGCGGTGCATCGCCACCAGTCTTGAGCTGCCAGCCGCGAACGCCGAGCCCCAGCAGGTGGTCGGTCAACGCCGGGTCGTCCTTGAGGTAGCGCTCGCTCTTGCCCTTCTTCACTTTGTAGAGCGGCGGCTGCGCGATGTAGAGGTAGCCTCGCTCGACCAGCTCCGGCATCTGCCGATAGAAGAACGTCAGCAGCAGAGTTCGAATGTGCTGCCCATCAACGTCTGCGTCGGTCATGATGATGATGCGGTGGTACCGCACCTTGTCGGGGTCGTAGCTCTCAGGGCCGATGCCCGTTCCGAGGGCGGTGATCAGCGTCACGATCTCGTTGGACGCGAGCATCTTGTCGAAGCGCGCCTTCTCGACGTTGAGAATCTTTCCGCGGAGCGGCAGCACAGCTTGTGTCGCGCGTGCGCGACCTTGCTTTGCTGAACCACCAGCGGAGTCACCCTCGACGATGAACAGCTCTGCCTTGGTCGGGTCGCGCTCTTGGCAGTCTGCGAGCTTTCCAGGGAGTGACGCCGAGTCAAGGGCGCCCTTTCGTCGCACGGTCTCACGTGCCTTGCGTGCCGCTTCGCGGGCGCGAGCGGCCTCAACGGCCTTCTCGATGACCGCCTTGGCCTCGTTGGGGTTCTCCTCAAGAAACTCCGCGAGCTTCTCGTTGACGAGGACCTCGACGACCGACTTGACCTCAGAGCTCACCAGCTTGTCTTTGGTCTGCGACGAGAACTTCGGATCGGGGACCTTCACGCTCACAACGCCGATCAACCCTTCACGGATGTCGTCGCCCGACAGCGTCATGTTGAGCTTCTTGAGCAGCCCTTGAGCATCCGCGTAGCTGTTGATGGTGCGGGTGAGCGCGGCCTTGAACCCGGTTAGGTGCGTTCCACCGTCACGGTTGCGGATGTTGTTGGTAAAGCAGAAGAGCTGCTCTTGGTAGGTCGTGTTCCACTGAAGCGCGACCTCGACGTCGATCTCGTTGCGCCGCCCCGTCACGTACACCACGCGGTCGTTGACGACCTGCTTGCTGCGGTTGCGGTCTTCGACGAACGAGCTGATGCCGCCCTCGTAGTAGAGGGTGACTTTCTTGTCCTCGACCCGCTCGTCGAGCAGCTCGATGGTGACGCCGCTGTTGAGGTAGGCGAGCTCACGAAGCCTGCTTGCGAGCTGGTCGAAGCTGTACTCGGTCATCGCAAACGCGTCGACGTCCGGCTGGAACCAGACCCGTGTGCCCGTCGACTCAGTATCACCGACAATCTCAACCGGGCCTGACGGCACGCCGCGCACGTAGCGCTGACGGTGGACCTTACCCGCGCGCCGGACCTCTACCTCAAGCGCCGAGCTGAGCGCGTTCACCACACTCACGCCGACACCGTGAAGCCCACCAGAGACCTTGTAGGAGTTGTCATCGAACTTGCCGCCGGCATGGAGCTCGGTCATCACGACCTCAAGCGCCGTTCGGCCGTCCTCGTGAGCGCCGACAGGGATCCCGCGACCGTTGTCGGTCACGGTGATGGAGTCGCCTTCGTGGATAACGATCGTCACGCGGTCGCAGTGGCCTGCCAAGGCTTCGTCGACCGCGTTGTCGACCACCTCGAAGACCATGTGGTGCAGACCGGAGCCGTCATCGGTGTCGCCGATGTACATACCTGGCCGCTTACGAACAGCCTCTAACCCCTTGAGAACCTTAATGCTATCAGCGTCATAATTCGGTTGTTCGGCCTGCATGGTCTCGGTCATCATCGCTCCGCGCTCGGTGGAGGGAGTGAGTACCACGCGCCCGACCCTGGGTAAAGGCAGAAAAACGAAGGCAATTCAGTAATTTACGAGACTTTTAACCCCGCCCGTTCAGTGGGGTGGTCAGTGCTCCGACCAGGGGGCCAATTCGTCGCACGTACGCCTGGACGCTTTGACCCATGGTTTGGCTCCCGATCGGACGGCACCGGAGTCCGCAACCAACGGTGCTACAAGCGCACCAACCCTGCCTCAGGTGGCTTCCCACGTGCCTCGACACGGCGCGCCGCGCCAACGAGCTCGCACGTCCCCAGCAGGAAGGGGATCGCCGGCCCGCTCGAAGCGGCCGGCACTCCCTGCAATCTCTACGAGACGGGCGGAATCTTCAGACGCTGACCGATCCGGATGTGGTCGAGATTGCGACCACCGTTGACCCGCTTGAGCTGCGAGATGCCGATCTTGTAGCGCCGGGCAATGCCGCCAGCGGTCTCGCCCGCGCGGACTTTGTGGTAGCGGAACTTCTGCTCTGGCTTAGCGCTAGCGGCCTGCGCAGCGCCCTCGGCGGGGCTGGCGGCGGCTATGCCGAGCTTCTGTCGCTCGCGCTTCCAAGCCGACCGTGACTTCACGAAGTCGACATATTGCACGTCGGTGAGCGGTAACGAGATGCGCGAACCGACGAGCAACCGCTGCGGGTCGAGGTGGGGGTTGGCGAGCTTGATGTCATCCATCTGGATGCCCGACCACTGAACGTAGTGCATGAGCGACTCGCCGTTCTGGATGATCACGTCACGGGCGACCGCAAGCGCGACGGACGGAGCCGGGTGGCCGGCAACGCCGACCGGAGCGGCCTGGCCCGCTTGATAGCGCGGTGCGGCGGGGCGCACCTCAGGCCGCGCATTGGCAGGACCTCGCTCGAACACGTTGGAGTCGTCGAGCGCCAGGCGTGCGCGACTCAGCAGGTCCCCACGGAGCTTGCGAGCAACGCGCTCGCGACGCTCTTCGGACAGCGGTCGCCCTTCCTCGTCGACCACGACCAGCGGAGGCGGCGTCGCCTGACCCGGCGCGAAGAGCTTCACCACCGGAATGAGAATCTCGGTGCCAGCGTGCAGCGAGCGGAAATCGGTTTGGTTGAACTCTTCGAGCAGCCACTGGGGCACCTCGCCGTAGCGCTTTGCGGCGGTCGCCACGAACTCTCCGCGCTTGATGCGGTAGACCACGACCTTCTCAAAGAAGCGCTTGCTGAAGTACGCATCGACGCGCTCGCGCTGGAAGTCGTCGCGCACGCGGTCAAACGCCACTTTCTGGTTGGCGCTCATCGTCACCATCAGTCGGTCACCGGTCTTTAGCCAGCGCCGGCCCTTCAGCTTGTCCTTGTTGTCGGTCAGCATGGTCCGGACGTCTTGACCGGCCCACGTCGCAAGTCGCGCGACCGTCTCGCCGCGCTTGACCTGGATCGGCCATGCACGCGGCAGGTCGTGCTCAAGCACTGCCGGCGGCTTCGGAACGCCGTCGACCCAGGCCGGGGCTTCGTCGCTGACGTGGGTAATGTGTCGGTCCGCCTCAACGACCGGCGCCACTTCACGGGGGAGCGTGGAGGGCATCGGGTCGCCGTGGAAGAGACGTCGTGCCACACGACGTGCCTCGCGCTGCATCTCTGCCTTCACGGCTTCGCGGCGCGGCCCATCGTTCCACTGCACCGCGAGCCCTCGCCCATCGATGGTCAGCGCGACCTTTTTATGGCGGGCATCTGGCCCTTGGCATGCAGGGCCAGCGAGTGTGGCGACGAGTCCAGCGATCAACAGCGAGTTCTTCATGGGTTCGGTTCTAAAGTCGGTCCGGATCCCGGTCCAAAAAATGCCCACGTTTCCCGAGCGGTGACGCAACCAACGACACCCAGTCCTCGTCGCGGACGAGAGCCTCCAATCGTGTTATCGACTCTAACGTGACTTCTCATCACACACGGCATGCCGCCCGCTCGAACGCGCGCATCGCAAAGTCAGCAGATTTTGCATTTTCCCGACGGATTGGGTCACGCGACGAGTCCTCACGTGGCTGAGCCGTCGCCACCACCCCGGGCGCTTGTCTGGCTATCGATCGGCTTCTACGGGCTGATGACGGCCATCGGGGTCGTGATCATTGAGGCGGCCGACCTGGATCTCGGTGAGCTCATCTTGGGAGACGGCACGCACGTCGCACGCGACACGCTGCTGGGTGCAGGTGCAGGTCTCATCGTCGTGCTTCTCTCCTGGTGGACTCGCGACCTCGGACCGATGAAGAAGCTGAGCGCCGAGTTCCGGGAGATGCTTGGCGACCTCAGCTCGCCCGTGATTGCTGTGCTCGCCGTCACAAGCGCGATCGGCGAGGAGGTGCTCTTTCGAGGAGCCGTCCAGCCCCTGCTCGGGCTGTGGCTGACGTCAGCAATCTTTGGGTTCGTACACGGAGGCTTGCAGAAACGGCTCCTGGCGTGGACCATCTTTGCGACGCTTGCCGGCATCTTGCTTGGTGGGCTCTTCGAGTACACCGGAAACTTGCTGGCTCCGATTCTGTGTCACTTAACTGTCAACTACTGGAATCTACACGCACTCATCGCAAGCGGCGACGAGTGAGCGTGGCCGATTGAGGCATCTGCTCTTAGCTGAAGCGGACGGTTGGCACTACGCAGCGTGGGTCGCAGTCGACATGCGCCTGTTGGTGTTCGTGCTGTTGATCGCGGCCCTGACCGCGGCTGGCGTAACCGCCATCATTGTGAAGCGGCGAGTCATCCGCGACTACCTCGCCGTCTTTCTGATTGCGTTTGCGGTCGCGGTTGCGGCCTGCTTGCTTATCTTCAACGAGATCGCCCACCACCCGGTCTTCGTCGTCGAGGCGTTCTTCCCGTTTCCCTAGCAGCGTTGCCGTCCGGCTAGTTCGCAGCCAAATTCCGGACACGACACACCGATCTCGGCATCGCTCGCGCTTGGGTTGACCCGCAAGTCCGCGAGGTCTCGCCTGTGGCCGTGGCGTCGACAGAATGCTCAGGCGGACGCGCCGGACGGGGCTAGCAACGCAGCCAACGAGCTACACACCTCGACGGTGAGCAGCTGACGCTCGCTACGGCAGGTAGCTCTGGGGTGCATCTAGTGACTCGCAGCCGGCGTCTGAGATGCATGGGTCGTCGACAACGACACGCGCCCCAAGCGCATGAAAGAGCGCCATTCGATTTCGCGACATCTCGGCAAAGTCGAAGCTCGTCGCGCCCCCTCCGCCTGCGATGTACGTGTGATTGCCGCTAACTGCAGCAAACCGCGCAGCGCTGAAGCCATCGTTGCCGGACGCCACTGCTGGAGTTGGTCCAATGCCGCTCGCGTCCGCCGGGTTGTCCTCGGCGATGTCCTCCGGGTCGTAGTCGCTACCGACCATGACGCCCTGCTCGATGAAGAACGCCGCCGTTGGCTCCCACTCCGACCGCGACGTGCCAAGTGTCCCAGCGACGCGCGCTAGGTTCACGCCGGAGCTTATTGGCACCGTCGTGTCGCCAAGAGCGAACTCAAAGAGCGTGTGCTTCGGCTGGTGACCTGGCAGTGGGTCGAGGAAGAGGTGGCGCGCAAACGCGATCGGGTCACAGCTGTCGAGGGCGTGTTGGGTGATGCCGACGAAACGGCGGAAGTCAGGTGTGTTTCGCTCGAAGCCACTGCCGTCGTATGGCGTGTCGACACGCAGCTCGGCGAGCACACCATCAGGGCCTCGAAGCTGGATATGCAGCGAATCCCAACGGTCGGCTGGGATGCCGACAGAGAATCCCTCGCCGGTCGTCACGTCGACGCGACGCTCCTCACTGTTGCGCTCATTGACGATGACGAGCTCGGCATTGCTCGGGATGCCGCCTGGGACACTGAGACGCGCAAACCCGCCGAGCGCCTGGTCCGCGCCGCAGCCCCCTGCTTCGTCGTTGAATGACAGCCAGAACCCACCGGCGCCATCGGGGCAACCCACGACCAGCGGGCCAAAGATGTGGAGGTAGATGACGCGCGTGATGTTGCGCAGGCTGGAGCGGACAAGGATGTCGGCGAGCCCGCCACCAGCGACAATGGGCGTCACCGTCGAGATCTCAGGCTCCGTTGCAGCCGCGAGGACAGAGTGAATCCCGCCTAGCGACGTTCCAGCGACGCCGATGGCAACGTCCGGGCCGCCAAAGTCGAGCACGCCGTCGGCGTTGAAGTCACCGCTAAGCAAGCTGGGCATGAGCTGCTCGCGCGACGCGTCGCCAGGTCCACTGACGGGAGAGGGCAAGCCGTCGGGGTCAAACGCCCGCAAGATCCGCACGAGCTGGTAAAGGTCGAGCGTGTCCTGCTGGAACGAAGCACACTGAGCGAATGGGTCGGAGTAGAAGAAGCTCTCGCCGCTGCTCAGAGCGCCGTCGCCGTCTAAGTCCTCCGTCCGTCCGATGGTCGCTAGCTCTTGGAAGAATCCGATCTCGCGGAACTGCGCAAGCGCTTCCTGGAGCGACGCGTCGCGGAACTCGTCAACGCGGTCCGGAACGATAATGTTGGCCAAGAGCGGGACCAAGGTGGCCGCGAGCTCGGGGTCGAGTCCATTGTCGGCGAGAAGGAGCTCGATGTCGGGGATCACCGGTCCGTGGCCGACTTGGTCGAACGCAATGGTCGCGACGCCAAACCGAGCCAGGTTGTTGGCGAGGGCGATCAGCTCGAACCGGCTCGAGCCCGTTCCATGAAAGTAGATCACAACGGGGTACGGCGCCGTCCGGAAGTCGTTCGGTTTCGGAACGCTTGCCATGAATGGGACCGTCTCAACCCCGTAGGCGCCGCGGCCAGTCCTCAGATCGACCGAGAGCGTGTGGTGCTCATCCTCGCGGATCCGTGGTGACTCGAAGTCCCCAAACACCAGGTAGTCAATGTGATTGAAGCCGATCGAGAACTCTGGGGCGAAGCTCCCGATGACCCCGGCGAACTGCTCCATAAACTCAGACTGCAGGATAAACGCGCTGTCCTGCGCGTCCTCAGCGATGCCAAAGCCACCGCCGTCGTGGTTGATGTTGTTGTCACGAATGTCGGTCAGCCGTGGCGGAAACTCGTCGGCCCACTCCGGAAAGAGGCCTCCGCCATGGAGCGAGTCTCGCAGTGTCTTGTAGGGGGCGGTGACGTCGCGCGTCGTGAACGTCCAGCCGAAGGCAAGCTCGTCGGTCGTGACGCCTGTTAGCTCCAGCGCACGTGCGACGTGCTCGGTCTGAGCCGCGTGAGCCTTAAATGCAAAGGGAGAGCGCACGGGAGCGACGATCGATGCGCCGTCCTTGTCCACGCCATCGCCAAGGACGCCCCGGGTGATCAACACCGCGTACTGTGCAGCCGGCTCCAGTGGCGTCACGGGTCGCACGATCAGCGTGTCAGTCGCGACCTCGTAGTGCTCAACCCGCTGAAACTCGCCGTTCCAGAACGCGTCATTGTCGCGCGGAAGCAGGAAGTCCCTGAGGTCGCCGTTGGCATCGTTGGGCCAGAAACGGCCGCCACCCTGCAGCGGAAAGTAGCCCGCGCCGAGGTCAAGATGGACACGCTCGCCCACGTTGGGATGGCCGGGCTCGATGTTGACGACGATGAAGGTCTCTTCAGTGACGCTATCGAGCACGATCGGCGCGTCGAACGGAACCGTGATCGGCGCGAACACGCCGAACCCCTCGAGCGTGTTGAGCCGAGCACGCACCCGCGCTTCTCCGGACGTCGGCGCGAGCTCGGAGATGTTCCAACCGGGTCCGACATCGGTGCGCGTCATAATGACGTCGTTGGGAAAGGGCACCTCAGGAACGGGATCAGCGAGCGCGTCGAACACGATCGACGGACCGAAGGGTGCTTCAGTCAGCAACACAACCCCAGCTGTGTTCTTGCTTGCGCCGCTCTCCACGCATGCGGTCGAACCTGCGACCAGCACCCAAAACGAAAACGCTGTGACAACTCGTTGCGCTACCATCGAAATCCTCCACTGACCCATGCCCCAATGATGTCGTCGATGGTGGAGTCCATCCGCTGGAGGGCGCCGCCTGGGGCGAGGTAGGCAAGCTCAAGCCTCAGATCGAGCTGCAGTCCCTCGACATGCGGCATGTAGCGCACGCCGAGGTCGAGCTCGATGCCGAGATCGTCTTGGCTGGCTGCTCCGTTCGGGCCGACCGGAGCCCCTCCCACCAGTCCGGAGCGATACGGGTCGGTGTAGCTCTTTGGAACCGTCGCGTAGAGCAGGCCGGCGTTCAACGCGAGGTCATCGCGAAGCTCAAGTGTGACCCGCGGGTTGATGTAGGCGGCTCCAACGACCGCGCCGCCGGTTGCAGTGCGGTCAAACCCGCGCGGCGGCGAGCCGCGGAGCTCTGGATCGGCGATGTTGTGAGCGGTGACAGCCGTCATGGCGCGAAGCGCCTCGCGAAAGAGCAACAGGCCCACGCGATGTTCGCGGTCGAACGCGAACGCCCGCAGGTGACCGTCAAAGGGATTGTCGTCTGGCGACGACCAACCAGCCTCGAGGACAGCAAGCGCGGGTCCAGCGTCAACCGCGACGCGGACAACGCCGCCCATGGTTGTGATGTCGAATGGACCGGCGTGGCTGCCGCTCAATGCGTAGTCGGTCTCGCCGATCACAGCAGCCATCTCGGTCTCGAGCCAAGCGGAGAGTTGCGGTGTGTGGACAACGTCGAGCCGCGCGCGCACATCGATGGCGGCGACCGTGGTCGTCCCGCCGCCCGCATGACCTTGCGTGCGAAACACCGTGTAGATGCCTCCGTCGAAGATGTCGTAGCTTCCAAAGGCCGCGAAGAGAACCTGCCAAGCACGGTCGCCGTCCGTAAGATCCGCCGTGTCGTCCTCCACCACAAGATCTGCCGCAACGGCCAACGTCAGCGGAGGTCCGGTCGCCGCAGCACTGGTCGCAAGTGCAGAGGCTGGCCGTAAACCGTAAGGCGTAAACGCGACGAGCGCGCGCAGTACGCGGTCGCTGTGGCGGGCAATACCGAAGGGACTGGCCTGACTTGAAAACGCTGGGTCTTCACCGGAGTTCGCGAGGATGCCCTGCCCCCAGCTAGACCGCATCAGCCCCGCCCTGACCGAGAGATGATGCCCGATCGCTTGGCCGTAGAACTCGTTGACGAGCGGCCCGATTCGTCCTCGCTGGCCGCGCCCTTCGGCGGGGTCGTAGCTCAGGAGGTCCCGGCCCTCTCCGACGGCGAGCGCATCTCGCACCAGGTCAACATCGGCTTGCAGGGTGTAAATATGAAAGGGACGCCAAGCGTTTGACGAGGCCCAAAGCGCAGGCTGCAGCCGGACGCGTGCCTCCAGCGCATGCTCGGTGGGAATCTCGGTTTGCGCGTCCGTGGCCGGGGACACGGCGATCGGGCTGACGGTCTGGTAGCTGAGCCGTGCTTCGCCAGGCAGCGCAAGCACCACTTCATCACTGATCGGGACCAGAGTCCGCGAGGGGTCAAGCGGCGTCTGAGCGCGAGCCGATTGCGTACCGGCACCGACGGTCAGCAAGACTAGCGCCCCAAGCCAGAGCCGGCGTTCGCATGAGTTGAGCATCGCGGGACGATACCCGAAACCCGAGCGTTGAGCACGCTGTTGTCCAGCCGAGTCGAGGGGGACGCGCACCGTTCATCCGCGCGTGGCCGGACGCCGTGCGACAACGGCAAATGGCCGCTGGACCAACGCGCTCGTACTGAGACGGGCATCAAAAAAGTGAAGGGAACGTGGCCGTCACTCCACGTTCCCTTCGGCGATCCACCGACGTTGATGGACCTACCCACAGCAAGAACCGTCACAGTCTTGAGTGTGGGTATGCTTGCCAGTGCATGACCGCTTACCCGAACGAAGAGAGGGGGAACATTCGCCGCTCTAGGTCGCGCCTAAGGCGCTGGGTTCACGCAATGGCTTGCATTCGTATCGGGGGCTGAAAATGGCTGCTCGGCCAACAGCCCCCGACTGCTATTTAGCTGCGAGCTTCGCCTCAAGCGCTTCCACACGCTTGACGAGGGCCGCGACCGTCTTCTTCGACGCGCCATCCGACGCTTTGCGGCGGACGGTCTCGACCTTCTTGGTGAGCTTCTCAAGCGTCGACTTGAGGATGTCGATATCGGCGACGCGTGCGACCCCAAGCTTCTCGATCGTGTCATCGGTCAGCTTCTGCGTGTCGTCGACGATCTCTTCAACGCGCTCTTTGAGACGGAAGCGGCTGATGACATCCTCGAACTTCGAGAATGCAGGCTGACCGCTCAGGTCTTCGAGACGCTTCTTGCCGTCCTCAAGCTGGCCCTTGATGGCCTCTTCGACCGTCTTGATGCTGGCCTGGACCTGGTCGACCGTGTCGTTCCAAACTTTCTTGAGCCCGGTGGGCGTTGCTGCGCTGCTGTCTGCCGTCGTCATGTGACCTCCATCGTCTGACGAGACAAAGGTAACGCGGCGCGTCACGCCATTCAAGCCCTGGTGACACAGCGCGTCATTCCGATGAAACCGCATTCAATCAGACACCTTACGGAGCAACCGCCACGCCGATCGCGAAAACCTAGTGACCAGATGCAACCAAACGGTCACCTCGCAACCTACTGCTGACCGACGCAGCAGCTCGTGCCGCAACCGGTCAGCGCGCTTGCGGTACCTCGATTTGCACGCCGTGACTTGCAGGCTCCACGGCTCGCGCAGGCTCCGCGGGCGCGGCGGTCGAGTCGCCACCAGACACGTTCGTAAAGCAGCCGGCAGCGCCTTGCGAGAACTCATCCCCGTAGGCCAGGACCATCGCCAGAGCGACACCGAGCAGCACGACCTGAACAAGCGCAGTCCCACTTGAACTGCGCCGTCGCGGAATACGTTCGCTTGCTCGGCGTCGTCGCGCCATCAAAAGCCCCCAGGGGTGTGCGGGTCACCGGCCAGCGGCGTCCCACGAAACGAAGCAACGAAACGTTTGCTCAGCCCTGCAAGCGCGCCGCCGCTCACGCCGTGACCGCTAAAACGTCGGCAGCAGCCCACTATTGCGGAGGCGGTGCGGTACCTGGCGCCCCTTCCGGCTCCGCAAAGCTCGCCTTGTATGACTTGAACTTGAACGCGTGCAGAAAATCGCCAGAGAAGCCGTAGGCGCCCTCGAGCTTCTGACTGTAGATGATAACGGCGTACTTGCCGCGCTGGTCCCAAACGAGCTGTTTTTGGTTTGCGCGGGCAGGCTTGTCATCATCATCTTTGAGCAGCTCAAGCTCGTCGTAGAGGCGAATCTTCTCGTCGCGCATCATGTAGATGCCGAGCTTGTCGCCCATGTCGCGCGTCATCATGACGTAGCCCTTCCGCGGGTTGGTCGCATCATCGACCGGATCCTGCACAAGCTTATGCTTTCGACGGATGCGCTTGATCATGGCTTTCTCGCGCTCAAGGTCATACGGGTAGGCCTTGATGAGCTTGTTCTTCTTCGTGCTCCGCACCTGCAAGACGGGTCCGATGTCGGCATCGACGACCTTGACCAGATACTCTTGGCTGTTCTCAGAGAACGCCACGAACTCCAGCTGTACGCTGCGCTGATCAGCTTGGCCTGCAATTGCCGTTGTGGCTGAGACCGAGATGACCACCGATGCCGTAATGATCGCCGCTGCTAACTGACGCATTGAGTCTCCTGCTTGCTGTGCGTGCGCGAAATTACCACGACCACGGTAGTGGATAAAGCCACAGTGGCGCGTTTCATTCCTAACCAACGAAGAGCAGGGAGCTACGCGCCTTGTCTGCCAACAGTGCGGAGCGTTCGCGTAGCACTTCGGCTAGTGAAGCATTCGCAGCGTGTGCGCTTCCGACTCTGCGATGCGCTCAACGCGGGTCCCAGGGACGCAGCTCCTGTTGATCTTGAGATCACTCCCGATAAACTCCTTCGTCGCGCCTTGGTGGCCAACGCAAGTCCGCAACAATTCGGATGCAATTAGCCAGATCGGTGCTCTAGCCGCACAGAGCGTTTGGCTTACAGGGGCCTCGACGGGGCATGCGGCGTTGCGCGGGGCGGCAGCCAGTCGCGAACTCGTCAGAGTTTGCATTTCTTGGCAACGCTGCTCGAGCACGGCCCGGAGGCGCTCGTCGATCCAGGCGGCAACCACCCTTGCGTGCGACAAGGGCTGCATGATTTCGCATTTCCCGAACGCTGCTAGAGCTAGAGCACGATCGTATTGGCGAACCCTTGCTCAGCCGTCCCACCTCTTGGGAACAGGGCATTCTTGAGGATCTTTCGGATGCACTGCCTCTTCGCATCGTTCGTCGTGCCCTTGACGGTGGCACGAGAGACGCGGCCGCTGCCCATCACCGTGAACTCAACTCGGATCTTTTCCTCGTCGCCCTTCTTGCAGCGCGCGAGCTGTCGCTTCTTTTTGCCAAACGCAACGGCAACCTTTTGGCCCCACTCGTTCGACTGCGCCTTCTTTTTGGCGGCAATCTCATCGCGCGTCTTGTCGAGGTCTGCATTGGCTCCCGAGCGAATCGTTCGCTCCCCGCCCAGCAGAGCTCTCATCTTGTCAGCGCTCATGCTGCGGACAACCTCTGCTCGCTCTTCCTTTTTATCCATCAGACGCGCTGACTTCTTCGACGACGTCGCCGCCTTCGTTCCGCTCGCCGTGGACGACTTCTTTTGGCCTGTGCGACGGCGACGCTTGGCCTTCGACGTACGTTTTGACGGCGCGCTGTCGACGATAACCTCAGGATTCGCTGCTGCCTCAAGAGCAGCTTCCTTTTCAGCCTCTGCCCGCGCTAACGCGCGCCTCTCGGCGACCGTCAGGCGTTCGGGGTGTGTCGCCGCCGTTTTTTGGATGGCATAGAGCGACCGAGCGTCGTCATAGATCGGCGAGTCGTCTTCTTGGGCGTAGGCTGCTAGCCGGGCCGCGTCGTCGGCGTTCTTTTGCTGAATCCAGACAACCACAGCAACAACGGCCGCAGCAGCGACAGCGATTCCGACGGCAAGCCACACACGCGTCTTCTTCTTGCTCTTCTCAAGCCGACCCACCACCGAGAACTCTTCACGGAGATTCATCATCTCGGCGCGTGTCGGGCGGCGAGCAGACTTTCGCTCCTTCGGAGCCTCCTTCATGGCACGCTTTAGCTCGGCTTTCTCGTCCTTGGTCGGGCCTTCGAAGGACGAGAAAAGGTCGATGGCGCCGACGTCTTTCGCAGCATCTTCGGCCGACGTGTCGAAGAACGCGAGGTCGGCATCGTCGAGCGCGATCAGCGCCGAGTTCCCGCCGAAGTCCTCACCATCGGCCGTGAGCGCTGCAACACGAGCGCCAGACCGGTCTGCTCGCTCGACGGCAGACTTGCGAGCCTCTTCAGCTGCAACGCGGGCGGCGTCTGCTTGGGCCGCGAGCCGCCTTGCGTCGTCCTCGGCTGCTTTCTGCGCAGCCGCTGCTTCCTTCGCCGCGGCGTCAGCCTGGGCCTCGGCCGCTGCACGTGCGGCAGCCGCTTCGTCAGCCTTCTTCTTGGCCGCCTCGTCCGCGAGTTTCTTCGCGGCTGCGGCTTTCTTGGCCTGCTTGGCCGCTTCCTTTGTCGCCGCCTGCTTGGCCGCCTCGGCCTCATCGGCAAGCTTCTTGGCCTCGGCTTCTGCCGCTGCCTGCGCCGCTTTAGCCTCCGCTGCCTTGCGCGCCGCCTCGGCTTGCTTTTCTGCATCCGCAGCTTCGGCAGCGGCAGCTTTCGCTGCGGCCTCGGCCTCAGCCGCCAGCTTGGCCGCCTCGGCTTCCGCCGCCAGTCGAGCGGCCTCCGCTTCAGCCGCCTTCTGCGCGGCTTCTGCCTCGGCCTTCAGCCGTGCTGCCTCCGCAGCCTCTGCCGCCCGCTTGGCCTCAGCCTCTGCGGCCTTCCGCGCCGCCTCAACTTCTGCTGCTTTCCGCGCAGCCTCCGCTTCCGCCGCTTGTCGCGCGACCTCTGCGGCCTGTGCCTTGCGAGCAGCTTCTGCCTCTGCTGCCTGACGTGCAGCTTCGGCGTCGGCCGCCTTCCGGGCTGCCTCAACAGCGGCAGCGCGCTCAACCTCTGCAGCTGCCTTCTCACGTCGGATCTCGGCATCGCGCTGCGCCGCGCGACGTGCCGCCGCTTGGGCAGCGGCTGCACGCGCGGCGGCTGCGTCACGGGTCTTACGCTGGACATCCTCTTCAGCAGCGGAGCGTAGCGCCTGGGCGGTTGCGCCGCCACCGCTTGGGTTGGCCACAGCCGCTCGCGACTGGAGCGTCTGCTGCAACGTTGGACGCGGCCCTGTCTTCGGACGTGTCTCCGACGGCGTCGTGGCTCCGGCAAGGAGGTGGGCTGCAGCTGGAATGTCGCCAAACCGAGCCCAGTCGCTCATGCCGGCGGACCACGCGTAGTTCCTCGACGTGACTGTCCCGGCCGAGATCAACTCAAGAAGCTGCCTCTCTGTGAGCGGCCCCTTCTGTTCACCAGCGATGGCGACAAACCACTGACGCGCGGGCTTATCGGGAGCCGAAACGCTCCCGGAACCACGAACGGACACAATCGCTTTGCACTTTGTACAGCGAACCTTGACGACTCGGTTTTTCACCTGGTCATCGGGGAGCTGGTAGCGGGTGCCGCACTGGGAGCAGGAAAAAATCATAGGTTCATCAGGCCGGGCGTTCTGACACAGGGCATGGCCGCTCTGCTGCGTGACTGTAGCATTTTCAACTCCTCGGGCCAATGCCATGCCAAACTGGAAGACAAGACCCTGTTTTCCAACGGCAAATCTCTCAACTCCCAACGCGAGTAAGAGCGTTCTAGTTGTGGTTGGGACGGATTAGTCATCAAAACGATCTCATCATTAGCCAGGAAGGTAGCGACAGGCGAATTCGGGCCCGGTCTAGCCGACAGTCCTCTGTAGAGCATCGACGCCGACAACCGACAACTTTAGCGCGATAACGTTCCCAACCGTTGTCAGGTGCGCGTCTCTCGGCCAGCGATCGCTTGCAAGGCCTTGCGAAACCTCGCTCAGAGAGTTGCTCAGCAACCCGCCCCCACGCGGTTCGAGCATGGATCATACGGCGCAGAATCGGCCGTCGCTCTGCTCGCGGCACGACGACGCTGCACGACGTGGCTCCGCTCTCCCTCCACCGACCGTCGTGTTTTTGGTTTAGTTAATGATAGAGAGGGCTGCGCCCGGTCGATGGCGGCTCGCGTCCCGCTTGTGCGGAAAGCTGATCGCGCTTGAGGCATCGCCGGGTTGGCTAGGTACGCCCCTCCCCTCCCGACGTAGCGACGTCGGCGGCGGCATCTGGTGGACGTCCAGCTTCGCGGCACCATCCTGGATCACGCACGCCGCTAACCCGCTAACCATGCGGCCCAGCGGCCCAAGACACCCGTTCGGTAGGGCGAACGCTCTTGACAGCGCCTGATGGGAACACCTATGCTTCGCGACCGTTGCCCGAAACAGTGCTAATTCACTGATTTTCAACGGCTTTTTACTATTTGACCCGCGCTGCCCGAAGATTGGGACGAACGGTCGGGTACCCCATTGGAGAAAAAAGAAGATGCGGAAGACCCAGCTCAAGCTGCTCGCGATGCTCGCAGCCAGTCTGTTCCTTGTAGCGGCGTGCGGAGACGACGACACCGGCTCCGGCGACGACGACACGACCCAGACGGACACCACGGACACGTCGGACAACGACACGGAAGACACGACGTCCGACGAAGACACCGGCTCGGTCGACACCGACACGACGCCGCCCGACGACACGGTCTGCGACTGCGGCACGCGTGAGTGCGGTACGTTCGCCGGATGCGACTGCGGCACCTGCGCAGTGGGCGAGTCCTGCAACGCATCGGGACGCTGCGAAGCACCGGGCGCTCCGATGGGCTCGTACTGCGGCGACACGGCGACCTGCAACTCCAACACGCCGGACTACCCGAACTGCATCAACGACCAGTGCGCTTCGCGTAACTGCCTGTCGGCCAACGGTGCGGTCGCCCTCCTCAAGGACGTCTGCAGCCAAGGCTGCCAGATCTACCAGGACAACGATGCGAACGGCGTCAACGACGCGGACGCGTCGCTGTCTGACTGCAACCCGGCCGACATCGTCTCGGGTCCCGCGGGCAACAGCTTCCGTTGCGTCAACTTCGCTGGTCCCGGCGCCACGCCGCTCGGCCTCTGCGCCCCCGGCTCGGAGTTCGCCGAGTGTTCGTCGAACGCCGACTGCCCCGCGGGCGAGGGCTGCGACCTCACCTCCATCGGCGGCGACTTCAACTTCCGCTGTGTCGCTCAGAACCAAGCGGGTGACTGGGGCGACGTCGTCGGTCTCAGCGAGTCCTGCAACGGCGACCCCGCCGCGGGCCCTGTCACGCTCTGCGAGAGCGGCCTCTGCTTCGGCCTCGGCTGCGTCTCGCCCTGCTCGGCAGACAGCCAGTGCGACACCACTCAGGTCTACGCCAACACCGGTTGCGTCAACGGAACCTGCGAAGGTAAGCCCGGCATCAGCTGCTCGGCCGACATCGATTGCTCGTTCTGGGAGTGCGGCGAAGGCCGTCAGATCCTCGGTGATGGACAGGGCGGCCTCGCTGGCCCGTTCTGGGAGTTCTGCTGGCCCAAGGGCTGCGAGGTCGACAACGACTGTGGTGCTGGCTCGTACTGCCGTTTCTTCTGGGACGGCGTCGTTGGCCCGGAAGCTGGCCTCGAGAACTCGTGCCTCGCGCAGAACCCCGACGGCGTTGACCTCGGCGAAGCTTGCGACCCGAACCCCGACGACAACATCCCCGGCAACGTCTGCAAGAACGAAGACCTCTGCGTTGGCGGCTTCTGCTCGGCCATCTGCGCCGCCGACTCCGACTGCGCCACCGACCAAGTCTGCGGCATCGTCGAGCTGAACGGCACCGAGGATGCTGAGGGCAACCTCGAGTTCGTTCTGCCTGTCGGCCTCTGCCAGACCCTCCAAGACCCCACGACGGACTGCTTGGCCGATGCTGACTGCACCGACACCGAGGTCTGCACCATCTACGAAGTCGCCGCGACCTCTGACGTCGACGCCCCCTACCAGCTCGCTGGTAAGTGCACCTCGTTCGACGCTGCGACCTTCCCCGGTGACACCGGCAAGTGGGGTCAGCTCTGCAACGGTGGCGACGAGTGCCGCTCCGGCTTCTGCCTCGGCGCGACCGAGCAGTCGGCTGGCTTCTGCACCAAGCTCTGCTCGGCGTCGTCTGAGTGCGAGACGGTCGATGTCGGTGGTGAAGCCGCCAACGGCGTCTGCAACAGCTTCCTCTTCGCCTTCGCTGGCAACCTCGAAGAGCCCCGCACCAACCTCTACCTGCCCCTCTGCGAGGCGACCCTGTCGTCGACCGAGGACTGCAGCGATGACTTCACGTGCGACGACCCGAGCGAGGTCTGCTTCCCGAACGTGGTCGCGACCGACGCGACACGCCCCGCAATGACCGAGTGGCTCTGCCAGGTTGCCGTCGCCGAGGGTGACCCGGCACCGACCAAGCAGATCGGTGAGGCTTGCGACATCGAGTCGGATGCAGTCGAGTGCGTCAGCGCTCTCTGCCTCGACGACGGTGCGGGCGGCGGCTACTGCTCGGCGCCCTGTGACGCCGAAGCCGCGGTCGACACCTGCGCAGCCGCCAACATGGCCTGCTCGGACTTCCCGACCATCCCGTTCTTCAAGGGCGCCTACGAGGCCCACTCGGGTAGCTTCAGCATCTGCCGCCAGGACCTCGCATGCACCACGTGCGTGTCCGACGCCAGCTGCACCGGCAACCGTTCCTGCGTCAACCTCGGTGGCATCGGCGACAACGCCGACTTCCGCTGCGTCGATGCATGCACGGCCGACGCGGAGTGCACCGGCGCTCAGTCGACCTGCAACGCCGGCGAGAATGCCTTCGGCGACGCGGTCATGGGCTGCTTCGATCAGTCGGGCGCTGCTCCGACGAACCACTGCGCAGCCCCGTAGCAGCGGTTGATTGTCTAAAGGCGGCGCCCGGGACACCGGGCGCCGTTTTTTTTGCGACCGTCATGACCCGTGCGGCCCTGAGCGTGAGCTCACATCGCCGAAGCGCGAACGATTGTGTGGCCACTCGATGACGCAGCCGCAGATGGCGGCTCCTAGGCGCTTCGCGAAGCCATGGTAGCGCAGACCAGCAAGCCGTCACCCCCTCGCCATAAGCCACTCACGAAGCGTCGAGCGCCTGCCGAACGCCAGTCCCGCGGCACGTGTCCGCGGCGTCTCTTTCAGCGGACCTTGCGAGCGACCAGGGTCAAACCCGGCGCCTCGACGCCCTTGTTGAGCTGCCCAAAACGATCGCCTCAACCCTATCGATGTGATCCCCCGAACTGACTGTGTTTCTGCGTTCGTAGAACTCGCGTTCAATCCCCTAGCCAGCGGCCTAGCAATGCCTTGACGCCCCCAGGGGCGCATGCTACCCCGGGCCGCCTTTCGGAGTTCCCCAAGACAGGAGAGCGAGCGACCTATGCAGCAAGCTTTCAGCGAGAGCGTTGACCAGACCTTCCGCTCCGCCGGCATGGTGGACCTGGACCTGAGCTATGTCTTCATGCTCGTGCTCTTCATCGTCTTTGCAGTGTTGCTGTACAAGATCGTTGTCCAGCCACTCATGGAGGCTCAACAGCAGCGATTCGCTGGCACCGGCGGTGCTCGCGAGGATGCCTCGACCGCCGAGCTTGCAGCCGCCGAGGCGAGGCTCGCATACGAGACTGACCTCGCGAAGGCGCGTCAGGACGCAGTGCTTGTCCGCGACGAGCTCCGCGACGCAGCAGTGAAGGAGTCCCAAGGACTCTTGGCGGCAGCTAAGACTGACGTCGAGGCCGCAATGACAGCCGGCCGCGGAGAGATCTCCAACGCCACCAAGCAGGCCCGTGGGGAAATGAACAAGCACGTCGACGAGCTTTCGACGCTGCTCGCCGAACGTCTCTTGGCCGGGAAGGGCTCATGATGATGCGCTTGCACCTCACTCTGGTTGCTCTCGTTGCGACGGCATCCCCAGCGCTCGCCGCTGGCGGCGGCTGGAGCTTCGGTATCGAGGGCTACTACATCCTCGACTTCGTGATCTTTGTCGGCCTCATCTGGTTCTTTGTGAAGGGCCCTGCCCGCAAGTTCCTTGAAGAGCGGCATGACCGCATCAAGGAAGACATGGAGAGCGCGACGCGCCTCAAAGAAGCCGCCGAGGCGGAGCTCGCTACCTACGAAGCCAAGCGGGCCGGGCTCGCGGGCGAGGTTGCTGAGCTACGTGCTGGATTTCAGACCGACGGCGTCAACGAACAGCAGCGCCTCATGAACGAGGCAAGCGCCGCCGCCGCAAAGATGCGCGGCGCAACCGACGTACAGCTTGAGCAGCAGGCCGCCCAGGTCCGCTCGGAGCTAGAGATTGAGCTCATCGACCAGGTGCTGACCTCCACCGAGGAGAAGGTCCGCGCCAAGATGACCTCTGTGACTCAGCGGCAGCTCTTCGAGGCCTACGTGGCCGAGCTTGAGAAGCTGGAAAACCTCGACCAGTTCGCTGCGTAGCAGCGGTCCCTTCTTCCGGAGAGTTTTGTGAGCGCGTCTCCCATCGCACGCCGCTACGCGAGAGCCCTATCGGAGCTCTGCGAGCCCTCGAAGAATCATGCAGTGATCAGCAAGCAGCTGAACGCATTCGCAGAGACGTGGTCCTCCAGCACCGAGCTTCGCGCCTTGCTGCAGAACCCCGTGATCGGCCTCGACGACAAGCGCAACGTGCTTGCCGCCGTCTTTAAGAAGTCACTGTCGGCTCCGACCACTCAGAACTTCATGATGGTCCTGCTCGAGAGTGGCCGCATTGGCGACATCGAGGAGATCGCGCAAGCGTTCGAAGACAGCCTCGACGCTGCCACTGGCCGCGTGCGCGCTACCGTGACCACCGCTGTCCCAATGGACCGGGCCTACCTCACTCGCATCGAGGCAGCGCTCGCCCGCTTGACCAAGTCCACCGTCACCCTTGAGGCGAAGGTAGACCCCGCCGTTATCGGCGGCGTCGTGACCGAGATTGGCAACGTCAAGCTCGACGGCACGCTCAAGACCCAACTGGAAGCGCTCAACGAGCGCCTCCTCGCCCAGTAACCTAAGCTCGCGTCCCTAGACACGACCCTGCGGAGAACTCGATGAACATCAGCGTCGCCGAGATTAGCTCAATCATCAAAGGCCAGATTGCCGACTACGACAAGAAGGTCGAAGTCCGTGAGAAAGGCACTGTCCTCACTTGTGGTGACGGTATCGCCCGTCTCCACGGTCTGGAAAACGCCATGGCCGGCGAGCTCCTCGAGTTCCCCCATGGTGTTCGGGGCATGGTCCTCAACCTTGAGCAAGACAACGTCGGCTGCGCGCTGCTCGGCCGCGCGGAGCTCATCAAGGACGGCGACGAGGCACGCCGCACGGGCAAGATCGTTCAGGTCCCCGTCGGCAAGGGCCTGCTAGGCCGCGTGGTCAACGCGCTCGGCGTGCCGATCGATGGCAAGGGTCCGATCGTGTCGGAGGAGAGCCGCCGAATCGAGATCAAGGCGCCTGGCATTATGCAGCGGAAGTCCGTCCATGAGCCCCTCCAGACGGGTCTCAAGGCCATCGACTCGCTCGTGCCCGTCGGCCGTGGCCAGCGTGAGCTGATCATTGGCGACCGGCAGACCGGCAAGACCGCGGTTGCTGTCGATACGATCATCAACCAGAAAGACACTGACGTGTACTGCATCTACGTCGCCATCGGCCAGAAGCAGTCGACGGTGGCGCAGGTCGTCAAGAAGCTCGAGGCACACGGAGCGATGGAGTACACCATCGTTGTGGCGTCGACGGCATCCGAGATGGCGCCGCTGCAGTTCCTCGCGCCGTACACCGGCTGCACGATGGGCGAGTACTTCCGTGACAACGGAATGCACGGCCTCATCATCTATGATGACCTGAGTAAGCAGGCCGTTGCTTACCGCCAGATGTCGCTCCTGCTCCGTCGCCCGCCGGGCCGCGAAGCCTACCCCGGTGACGTGTTCTTCATCCACAGCCGCTTGCTCGAGCGCGCTGCAAAGATGAGCGACGAAGAGGGGGGCGGAAGCCTCACGGCGCTGCCGATCATTGAGACCCAGGCCGGCGACGTCTCCGCCTACATCCCGACCAACGTGATCTCGATCACCGACGGCCAGATCTTTTTGGAGACCGACCTCTTCTTCCAGGGTGTCCGTCCCGCCATCAACGTCGGTATCTCCGTGTCGCGTGTGGGTGGCGCTGCGCAGACGAAGCTGATGAAGAAGGTCTCCGGTACACTCAAAAACGACCTGGCGCAGTACCGTGAGCTCGCCGCGTTCGCTCAGTTCGCGTCCGACCTTGACGCGGCGACCCAGCGGCAGCTCGCAAAGGGTGAACGACTCGTCGAGCTGCTCAAGCAAGCTCAGTACTCACCGATGAGCTTCGAAGAGCAGGCCCTGGTCGTCTTCGCCGGTACCGCCAAAGAGGGATTCATCATCGAGATCCCCGTCAAGGACATCGGTCGCTACGAAAAGGAGCTGCTCGACCACGCGCGTACGCGCCACGGAGCAACCCTCGAGAAGATGCGCACCGAAGCCAAGCTCAGCGACGATGTTCGCGCGAGCATGGTCGCGCTGCTCAACGAGTTTGGCGGCCTCTTCAAGCCGTCGGCCGTTTCCTAAGCAGCCCTCTGCGCACTTGAGCAACAGGAAGCCCCCATGGCGAACCTAAAGGCAATCCGCACACGAATCGGCTCGGTGAAGAACACCCAGCAGATTACGAAGGCCATGAAGATGGTCGCGGCCGCACGCTTGCGAAAAGCGCAGCAGTCGATCGAGACGCTGCGTCCGTACGCGTACGGTACCCGTGACATCATCGGTCAGCTGGTCGCACGAGCGGACTTCTCCGACCACCCGCTGCTTGCGCAACGTGAGCCGAAGAACGTCGAGCTGATGGTCTTCACCTCCGACCGTGGGCTCTGTGGCGGCTTCAACTCGACCGTGAACCGGACGACGGAGCGGTACGTAAAGGCCAACGAGAAGGGCCACGAGTCGATCGCTCTCGACATCATCGGACGGAAGGGTTTCGACTACTTCAAGCGCCGAGACATCACCATTGGGACACACTTTAAGGACGTCCTCACCAATGTGTCCCAAGACAAGGCAAGTGAGATCGCAGAGCACGCCACCCGTCGCTTCGTCGACGGCGAGCTCGACGCGGTCTACTGCGTCTACAACGAGTTCAAGTCGGCGATCTCGCAGGAGATCGTCGTCGAGCAGCTGCTCCCCATCGTCCCCGTTCAGGTGGACCAAGGGAAGTTCCTGCAGGAATTCATCTATGAGCCCGGAAAACGAGAGATCATGGACGCGGTGCTCCCGGGGCACCTGACCGTCCAAGTCTACCGCATGTTGCTTGAGAGCGTGGCCAGTGAGATGGGCGCGCGCATGAGCGCAATGGATTCAGCGACGAAGAACGCGGGCGACTTGATCGACCGGCTCACGCTGGAGTTCAACCGCGCACGCCAGGCGGCGATCACCACGGAACTCACCGAGATCATCAGCGGCGCCGAAGCGCTGTAGGCAAGAGAGGGTTTGGATATGGCAGTCGAGAACACGACAGCGACCGGCACGGTCACCCAGGTTATTGGCCCCGTCGTCGACGTGGAGTGGCCCGCAGGGCACATCCCTTCGATCCTGACAGCGTGCCGCGTGACGAACAAGGCGATCAGCGACAAGCCGTTCAACTTGGTGCTCGAGGTGGCAACCCACCTCGGAGACAACACGGTCCGCACAATCGCGATGGACAGCACCGACGGCCTCGTTCGTGGCCTCACGGTGCAGACCACGGGCAAGCCCATCCTGATGCCGGTTGGCGACGGGGTGCTGGGACGCATCATGAACGTCGTTGGCGAGCCGATCGACGGCTTCGGCGAGATCAAAGCAACCCAGTTCGATGCGATTCACCGCGAGCCTCCGGCCCTGGTCGACCAGGACACCGAGGTCGCCGCGTTCGAGACCGGCATCAAAGTGGTGGATCTGCTCGCGCCGTACCAGCGTGGTGGGAAGATCGGCCTCTTTGGCGGCGCGGGCGTCGGCAAGACCGTGCTCATCATGGAGCTCATCAACAACCTCGCGAAGCAGCACGGCGGTGTGTCGGTGTTCGGTGGTGTGGGGGAGCGTACTCGTGAGGGCAACGACCTCTGGCACGAGATGAACGAGTCGAAGCTCGCCGACGGCAACACGGTGCTGTCGAAGACGGCGCTCGTCTACGGGCAGATGAACGAGCCTCCCGGGGCACGTGCACGCGTGGCGCTCTCGGCGCTGACGGTCGCAGAGCACTTCCGCGATGAGCGCGGCCAGGACGTGTTGCTCTTCATCGACAACATCTTCCGCTTCACCCAGGCAGGTTCTGAGGTGTCCGCGCTCCTCGGCCGCATCCCTTCCGCCGTGGGCTACCAGCCGACGCTGGCAACGGAGATGGGCGCGCTGCAAGAGCGCATCACCTCGACCAAGAAGGGCTCGGTCACGAGTGTGCAGGCCATCTACGTGCCTGCTGACGACCTCACCGACCCCGCTCCCGCAACGGCGTTTGCTCACCTCGACGCAACCACGGTGCTCTCGCGACAGCTCGCTGCGCTCGGCATCTACCCTGCGGTGGATCCGCTCGACTCGACGAGCCGCATCCTTGACCCCCAAGTGGTCGGCGAAGAGCACTACGACGTCGCACGTCGGGTGCAGGAGACCCTTCAGGCCTACAAGGACCTGATGGACATCATCGCCATCCTCGGCATGGACGAGCTCTCGGAAGAGCAGCGCCTCATCGTCTACCGTGCACGTAAGATTCAGCGTTACCTGAGTCAGCCGTTCCACGTGGCGGAGGTCTTCACCGGAACACCCGGTGTCTACGTGAAGCTTGAGGACACCATTCGCGCGTTCAAGGGCATTGTCGACGGCGAGTACGACGACATTCCCGAGGCAGCGTTCTACATGGTCGGAACCATCGAAGAGGTCATCGAGAAGGCGAAGACTCTCTAGGAGGGTTGCCTGAGGGTGGACACTGTCGCGCACGCGGCCACTGTCCACTCGACGATAACGGCCCCACAGGTGTGGGTGCCCCAAAGGTGAGGAGAAGCTCAGATGCACTTGGTGGTCGTGACCCCGTTGGGGTCCAAAGTTGATACAGAGATCTCTGAGGTCAGCGCTCCCGGCACGGTCGGCTCTCTTGGCATCTTGCCTGGACACCTTCCGCTGCTCACCAGCCTCCGCGAAGGCCAGCTGACGTTCACCGGCGAGGGCAAGCGCCAGCACTTGGCGGTCAACGGCGGCTTTCTTGAGGTCAGCGACGACAAGATCATCATCGTGACAGAGACGGCTGAGACGCCCGACGAGATCGATGTCGAGCGTGCGAAGAAGTCACTGGCCGACGCTGAGCGCAAGATCGC
>CALHXW010000358.1 GCA_938040325.1 uncultured bacterium
CGTGCGCGAGATGCACAGACCGCGACGTCGGTCGTCAAGGACGTCACGGCCCCCGACGTCAAGCTCGAGCGTCGCGAGCTCGCCGCAGAGGTTGAGCAGCAGCTGATGACGCTCAGCCCGCAGCAGCGCGAGGTCGTCCGCATGAAGGTCGGTGATGGGCTCTCGTATCGAGCGATTGGCACAGAGCTGGGACTGTCGGAGGGTAACGTCGGCGTCATCCTGCATCGGGCGTTACGCACGCTGCGAAAGAACTGGTCGAAGCCGCGCCAGGCGCCGCGTCGCGACGGCAGGATCGCAGCGGCACCCCGCCCCGACACGACGATTCCCGCCATCGGTATGCGTTCGCAGCCGTCCCCTCACAAGCCCTTGAGCCGTTCGCGGTGGTCATCATGAAAGACGACATCAGCACCACATCCTTCCTCTTCGACGAGCTGTCGACGCCAGCAACACGCGCATTCGAGGAGCGGCTCGCCGCCGACGCGGAGCTCGCGTCGACCACCGACGCGACGCGACGTGTTGTCGACGACCTCACCCTTGGACGCGACTCATCCCGACACGACGTGCCCGCCATGGTCGACGGTCCATGGGATGCGCAACCAGCACGTTCGTGGTGGCTGCCGGGCCTGTTGGCCGCCGCAGCGGCCACTGTGGTCGTCGCCATCGCGGCTGGGGGGTCGGACACGCCGGATCAAGCACGCTCGACCCGCGGCGCTCTGGGTCCCAATCACGTTCTTGTCGCCGAGTCCGGTGGACCAGCCGCAACGCCTACAACCGGCGCAGCTCCGATGGTCGCCGACGACACCGGCCGGCCCGGCGTGAGCGTCCGACACGCGCCCGTCGCGACCGACGCTGGGCGCGTCATCTTGCCCCGGACCGGACGGAGCACCAACGGCATCTCATCGTTCGCGATCGACGGCGTGAACATCGCCCCTGGTGTCCGTGTGGTCGAAGTCGCCGGCGGCGAGCACCAGCTGACCGTCACCTGCGCGTCTGGCAACGTCATGAATGTGCCGGTGAGCGTCACTGTCGGTCAGGACAACGACGTCGAGGTGTCCTGCAAGAGCCACGACAAGGTCGCAGCTGCTGATCCGTTCGCCGGTAAAGGCTTCGTGTATGTCGGACGTGGCCTAGGTCCTAACGTCTACGTCGGCATACCCAATAACCGGATCGGCGGGCCAACACCGTGGCAAAAGGTCGTGCCTACCGGAACCTATCCGCTCTTTGCTGGACAACGAGGGAAAGAAGAAGTCGGCGCAGTCACCATTGTCGAGGGCGAGCTGACCGTGTTGGGTCAGAAGCGCCCTTCGCCCTACGGTTCCATCGAGCGCAACCCGCCGAGTAAGAAGCCGCCAACCGCGTCACCAGCGGAGCCTAACGAAGGTGCCCATGCAACCGGCGCCACAGGTCGAGTCATCGTCAACGCCCGCCCCTGGGCCAAGATCACCGTCGATGGCGAGCCCTACGGCACCACGCCCAAGCAACTCGAACTTCCCGCCGGCGAGCACACCATCAAGCTAACCAAGGGGGGGCGAACGACCAGCAAGTCGGTGCGCGTCGAAGCCGGCAAGAGAACGCGAGTCTCGCACGACTTCACGAACTGACGGGCCGCGCGTCTCAGCCTTCGAAGAGGCTCGCCTGGGTCGACAGCGCGTCACCGATAAACTTCATGAGCGTTCGGACCCGTGCGTTGCTGCGCAGTGTCTCGTGGGTGAGAATCCACAGCTGGTACGTAGGCCAGACGTCGAGCAGCGGCAGACGAACGAGCCGAGGATCCGTCGCGGCAAAACATGGGAGACGGGTCGCGCCCATGCCGGCGCAGACCGCCTCAATCGCAGGCACCAGTCGTGAGAAGGTCCCCACCAGACGAGCGCTCGGATAGACGCTGGTCACTTCGACATCGGGCGTCGTTTGCCCCTCGGTCCCGAGCCACGGTAGCGGCGTGGCACGGTCCTCATAGGCGGGTGCAAGGTCGCGGTGAATGTAGCCGCCGAAGCCGACCTCGGCGATGCGCCGACCAAAGAGCGAGGAAGGCGGCGCTGGCGTCACGCGTAGCGCGATGTCGGACTGTCGGCGCGCCAGATCCAGCAGCACATAGTCGGTGACGACCTCGACCATGATGTCGGGGTAGCGGTCGAGTAGCTCCGCCAGGATGGGGGTCACAATCGACGCCATGGAGGAGAGCATCGTCAGCCGAATCGGCCCGGCGAGCTTGGCGTCGCGACCGCCAGCCTCCAGCGAGACTTCGGCCATCGCGTCGACGACAGCCCCGGTCCTGTCCGCGATGGCTCGCCCTGCAGGTGTGAGCCGATAGCCGCCGGCGAGGCGGTCAAAGAGGCGCACACCGAGCGCTTCCTCGAGGACCCGAATGCGGCGGGTCACGGTCGAGGCATTCACTCGCAGTTGCGCCGCAGCCCCCGCAACGGTCCCTGCACTCACCAGCGACGCGAAGATGCGCACATCGTCCCAGTTCATGACTCTCTCCTGTGGGCTTCGGCCTACCGACAAGCGATGCAAAGACCTCGTTGCCGGCTACATGCAATATTGCATCAACCGCATGCCGAATCTTGCATTGCGGGGACACGAGAGCAAGCCGCATCGTGGCGTCACTCGGCGGTCACTTCGACTCCGAAGCTCATCAACCGGCTGCTCACGTGGCCACGGAGACACCCACATGAACCTCTCGTTTTCAATCGCTCTGGCGGTCTCGGCCCTGGCGCTCAGTGCCTCGCTGGCACTCTCGTCGCCACCGACGACCCCCTCGACGGCCACAGAGCGTGGCTTTCCAATTCACACCCAAGCAACGGCCGATGCCCAGTCGCAGGAGGCCCTCGCCTTCAACATGAAGACCGTCAACTTCATCCCCAACCTCAGTGGCGTCATGGCGGAAGCGCCGGCACTCGCTCACTCCTACTACCAGCTGCAGCAGAACCTGCAGAACTTCGGCTCGCTCACACCACCAGAAAACAACATCGTCCAGATGAGCATTGCGATGGAGAACACCTGCCAATACTGCGTCGCAGGACACACCATGGCAGGCCGCGTCTGGTTCAAGAGCCCGGAAGCGCAGCTTGAGGCCATCCGGAACAAGGCCAACCTCCCGAAGGCCAAGTTCAACGCGCTACGGAACTTCGCGGTATCGGTCTACACGTCCCACGGTCGGGTCTCCGACAAAGAGCTCCAAGCCTTCTTTGCGGCCGGCTACACCCGTAAGCAAGCCCTGGACGTCGTTGCGAACATCGCTGCCAAAGTCATGACCAACTACACCAACCAGCTGGCGCGCACGCCCATGGATGCGCAGTTTGCGCCGCTGGCCAAAGGTCTTCCCTTTGCCGAGACACGTCGCGTTGTCCGTCGATAGCGTCAAACGACCGTGCCGGGGCGCGACGGACAAAGACCGCGTGCACGCTGGGCGAGTTGCGCCGAACCGGGCCGCTCGCTCCGTTGGCTCAAGTCTCGTCGCAGCCTGCTTCCTTATCGGTTGCGCGTCAGCGACGGGCCCCCGGCCGGTTGCCAACCCGGCTCTTGTCGCGTTTTCGCCGGCCGACAGCGCGACTCTAGC
Source organism: uncultured bacterium (assembly GCA_938040325.1). Classification (GTDB taxonomy): domain Bacteria; phylum Myxococcota_A; class UBA9042; order PHBI01; family PHBI01; genus CALHXW01. Next base: position 3,560 of record CALHXW010000358.1, read on the forward strand.
CGCCGAGGTGGTGAACGACGACCCGCCGCCGCTACAAATCGGCAACCACGTTCCGCCGCTCGACGCGTTGCCGTTGGTCGCGGGTTCGGCCAGCAGCACTGTCTCTGCCAGCGGCCCCGTCTCCACAAGCGGCACCGTCTCCACAAGCGGCCCCGTCTCCGCAAGCGGCATCGTCGTCATCGAGCTCTGGGCCACGTGGTGCACGAGCTGCGTCGACGCGATGGGCCATCTATCCACGCTCGCCGAACGCTACGCGGGCCGAGTCAGCTTCGCGGCCGTCAACGTCCTTGAAGACGGAACACGCCAGCAGCGGCGCAAACGGCTCGAGACATTTCTGTCCGAGCACGGCGGCAACCTCCGTTTTCCTGTCTGGCTCGACCCGGACGACGCGAGCTACCCGTCATGGGTGTTGGCGGCCGGGCGACCTGGCATCCCGGCAACGTTCGTGGTCGTCGACGGCCACCTCGCCTGGGTTGGCCAGCCCGAAGACCTGGATGGCCCGCTCGCAGCCGTCGTTGCAGGCCGTTGGGATGTGGTGGAAGCGCGGCGCCTAGCAGCGACTGAGCGTCGTGGCATGGCTTACCTCAAGCGCGTCGCGACGCTCGTCCACGGCGACGCCACGTCGGTTGAACGCGCCTACCGTCTTGCAGATGCGCTGACCCGAACGCACCTTCGGCACACGCCCCTGCTACTCGCAGAGCTCGCACGAGCGATTCAGTACCGCGCGGACCTACCCGACCGCTGGCAGCGACTTGGGCTGCGGGCCATCACGTTGGCGATCGACTCATCCGACGCCCCACCGGACGCCTGGCGAGGTCTCAAGACCCGCTTGACCGGCCGACAGGACGCAGCAGTGCACCCGTGAGCACGCCCCTACTCGGGGAGCATGCACCAGTCGGGAAAGCTCGCGGGGAGCTCGGTCCAACCTGGGTCGACGTTGCCAAGTGTCGTTGCCTGAAAGAACTCCCAGATCGCCGGCGTCAGATCGTCGGGGATCTCATGGCCGCGACCGTGGTCGCAGGTGATGTGGAAGTGGTCGTTGGCGTCGAGGTTGGCAATGAGCGCAAGCGCCTGAGCGTGGAAGTCCGTGCCTACAGCCGTGTCGCTCTCTCCGCCCCAAGTGACGATCATCGGGATCTTGTGGTCGGGTGCGGTTGGGAACTCGAAGTTGTAGCCCCCCGACAGCGGCGCGGCCGCGGCAAAGATGTTGGTCCTGTTAACGGCCGCGAAGGTCGTCATCAGGCCGCCTGCACTCATGCCGGTCGCGTAGACGCGGTCGGTATCGACCTGCCGCTGCTCGCCAAGGCACTTGAGAATGTCCTCGAAGAAGACGAGGTCGCGGTTGTCGGCACCGAACGCCGGCGCGATGAAGCCCCAGTCCGTGGCGTTGACCTGGCTACCGTCTGCATTGTTGGCGGCGTCTGCCGCGACCAGAATGTAGCCCTCGGCGTCGACGCTTTCGTCCCAGCTGGTCGCCTGCAGCATGCCCGTGCTGCTGCCGCCGAGGCCGTGCAAGAGAAAGACCACCGGCAGCGGTCCGCCGCCGTCGACGTCAGGCCAGAAGAGCTGGAACTCACGGTCTTGCTCGGCGCTCACCATCGTGTTGGCGCCTGCGACCAGCGACGGGCAGGTCGCGATTGGGGCAAACTCGGTCGCACCGCCGCCGCCACAAGAGGACTCGGGCGGGGTCGATTCGGTCCCGTCGGCGACAGCCTTGAACGCGCTGCCGGCGAGCTGCGTGTCCAACAGCGGCAGGTAGCCGTCGACCGTCCCGCAGAAGCTGGTGGTGTCAACCAGCGTGCCAGAGAGCACCATGTCGGTGACCTCGACAGACGCGCCAACCGGATTGGCCTCACCGGGGACAAAGAACGTTGGCAGCGTCGCGACGAAACCACCGTCGGTGTCGAGTGCGACGTTGCAGGAAGTGACGATCGGCGCTGGGCTCTGCCAGGACTTGTCGCTGCTGACCGCGTAGACCTCAAGGCTCAAGAGCGCATCATCGGAGCCGACGACATCGACCCGCGTGAAGAGCTGGAGCCCGCCAAGCGGCGCGAGCTCAAGCGCCATAAAGTAGCGGCCTGCGACCACTCGGGTGTCGCTGGCGCCGGTCGTGTCGCAGCTGCCCACAGGCGGACTCGTGTCCAGCTGTGGCGTCGTGTCAGCCTCGGTGGTGTCGGCTTCGACGTCGCCCTCAGAGACATCGCTAGCGGCGGCGTCGCCAGTGTCCGCTGCCGGGTTGTCGTCGTCGTCGCCGCACGCCATCAGCGCGATTGCGCTCGCTAGAACCGTCACCCACCGTCGCATCGAAGCCTCCGTCGTTGTAGCACCAGGCCCGGCGCTCGACGGATGCTACCCGATGCGTCCACTCGCTGCACGGCGCCGGCTGAAGAGAAAGAGGAGCGCGAGCATCAGCGGCCCCCATAGCGGCGCCGCAAACTGGACGCCGCGCTGGCTCTCGTCGAACGCCGCCGCCGACTCGGCGCCTGCCCCGGGTCCAAAGATCTGGCCACCGCCAGGTCCGCACTGAGCCACCCCGCCGCCAAGGGTCGGGCGGGCGACAGCCCCTGGATCGCACGCACACGTCGCAAAGCCGCCGCGCACCACGCAGACCCCCTCGCCACAGTTGGTGGTCGCGCAAGGATCGGGCATCCCGTCAGCGGGTTGCACCCCGTAGGGAGACTCAGCCGGGACGCAGGTGACCGTGTCGGCGCCCGTTGGGCCGGTCATGCCGACCGCCACGTCGCCGCTTGCACACGCGCAGCCGACGACGCCGTTGTCAACGCTGCAGCTGGCGCCAACGCCGCAGTAGTTGAAGCCGCACGCGGAGGGCTGGCGGTCGGCGATCGGACCATTGCAGTCCCAGATGGTCTGGCGGTCAGAGAAGTCGAGGGAACTGACGCCCTCCGGCATGCCGTGCAGCGGCACAAAGCGCGGGTCGAAGTTCATGAACCGAGGCGACATGCGGGTGTAGAGCCGGGTGATGGTCTTGGTGTTGAACCCGGTGATGCCAAGCGTGGTGGCTTTGCCGACCGCCTCGACGACGAAGTGCCGACCCTCCGCCTGGCTCGCCGTCCTCGCAACCCACTCGAAGTAGTTGCTCGTGCCAAACTGGTCGAAGACCATCTCGTCGGTGTTGGGCCGCGCCCAGGCGGCGTCAGCTGGCGCGTATGCTGTGCGACCAGCGATGAAGACCTGAATGCCCATCAGCGGCTGAGCCGCAACGGCCGTTAGCTGCAGCGGCACCATCGGAAAGTCAGCCTCGTAGGTCATCTCGATGGGCGCGAGGTTGTTCTCGGAAGTCTCGGCCCGGAGCTTCAGGGCTAGAAAGACCATGCCGTCGCTGCTGTAGGGCTGCATGACGGGGATCATGTTGTCTGAGACATTGTACTCATTTTCCTGCAGCCACTCGACGAGGTCGTCGGCGTTCTGCGCACCGATGACCGAGAACTCGTAGGTGTTGGTGAATGACGACGCGTACACGGTGACTGCCGACTTTTGCCCATCAGCGCTCTCGTTGGTGCCACCACCGCGCAGCGACGTTGCGCTGTCCTCGGAGACATCGCCGCAGCCGAAGCCAGAGTTGGCCGAGCTGTTGGTGAACGGACAGGCTTCGGGCTGCGGCAGCAAGACCGGCATCTGCGTCGCTTGGTCGAGCCGGTTGAGGACGTCGATATCGCCGTCGCGGACCTCGGGCACGCTGGGAACCGGAACGATCCAGGCGAAGGCGCTCGGCTCGCCAGCATAGGCGATCTGCACCGTTGTGGTGATCGTCCCGTCGCCGTTGATGTCGAAGAGGATGCGCTCCGCGCTCTGGTCGACCGGCGACGCCGGGTTGATGTTGCCGTTGCTGCAGAACATCCCGCCACAGGCGCTGGCTGGCGCGGGCAGAAGCACGAGAGCAAGCGCCGCTGCGGCGACCCCTGCGGAGACGGAGAGCATCAACGTTCGTCGGTTCGTCATGTGACAGTCCTCGGTAGAGTGGCGTTAGCAGGTGGCTCGGCGACGGCGGAGCGTGAAGAGCAGCAAGAGAGCCAGCCCGATGGGTCCCCAAGCTGGAACGGCAAACTGAGCGCGGGGTGGCTCGGTTGGGTCGATCGCGGCGGCCGACTCGGTGCCTGCGCCAGGTCCGAAGAGCTCACCGCCACCGGGCCCGCAGCTGGCAATGTTGCCGCGGACACGGGCGACGGCACCCGGGTTGCAGGCGCAGGTTGGGAAGCCGCCGCGCACCACGCAGATCCCATCGCCGCAGTCGGTCGTGATGCACGGATCGGGGTCGTCGGCGCCTGGGACCACGCCATAGGGCGACTCGGCCGGGACGCAGGTGACGTTGTCGGCGCCGCTCGGTCCGACAATCGCGACCGCGACCTGGTCGGTGGGGCATACACACCCGATCTCGCCTTCCTTGACGGTGCACGTGGCGCCCGCGCCGCAATAGTTGAAGGCACACGCCGACGGCTGACGCTCTGGGATGGCGCCTATGCAGTTGTTCCAGAGGGTCTGGCGGTCCGTGAAGTCGAGGACGGTCAGTGTCGCGCCAAGTCCGTCGATCGGAACGAAGCGCGGGTCGTAGGTCATGAAGCGCGGCGACATGCGGGTATAGAGTCGCGTGAGCCTTCGCTGCTGCCAGCTGGTCATCGCCTCCACTGAAAAGTAGCGGCCCTGCGCCTCGGTCGCCTTACGGGCCACCACGTCAAAGTAGTTCGTAGCGCCGTTCTGGTCGAAGAGCAGTCCCTCCGACGTCGGGCGCTCCCAGGTGACGTCAGCGGGGACGAAGAACTTATCAGCGAGGATAAAGATCTGAATGCCCATCAGCGGCTGAGCGGCTACCGCAGTCAGTTGTAGCGGCACCATCGGGAACTGTGCCTCATACGTCATCTGGATCGGAGCGAGGTTTTCGGCTTCGGCATCCGCGCGCAGCTTCAGCGCCAAAAACACCATCCCGCCTGTGCTGTATGGCTGCATCACCGGGACCATGTTGTCGGAGACGTTGTAGTCGTTTTCCTGCAGCCACGTGACGAGGTCGGACGCGTCCTCGGCGCCGATAACCGAGAACTCGTAGGTGCTCGTGAAGCTGGTCTCGTAGACGGTCACGGGCGACTGCCCTCCGCTCTCGGCGGTCGGCGCGCTGTCGAAGTTCCCGCCTGAGTCCCCGCTGGCAGCATCACCGCAGCCAAGACCCGAGTCGCTCTCAGCAGCGGTGAACGCGCAAGGCTCCGGCGGCGGCAGCAGGACGCTCATCGCGGTGTTGTTCGCGAGGGCCTGAAGCGTCGCGATGTTCCCATCCTCAACCTGCGGCACCGACGGCACCGGCACCACCCAGGCGAACGCCGTGGGCTCGCCTGCGTAGTTGATCTGCACGGTCGTTGTGATCGTCCCGTCGTTGTTGATGTCGAAGAAGATGGTCTCGGCACTCTGGTCAACGGGTGCCGCGGGATTCACGCCGCCGGCCGAACAGAAAAAGCCGCCGCAGGCATTCACGGCGGTTGGCTGGAGCAAGAGGGCGCCCGCAAGGCCCGCAAGTGCCGTCGATAGTCGCAAGAGTGAGTGCATGGGTTCCCTCGGTAGCACGTCGGTGACGCAGCCAGTCTGAGTTGTTGCAGCCCGGACGCGTTCAGCCGCGGCCTGTTGAGAGCTAGCTGAAGCAAGTTTCGTTCCAGCTGTGGTGTCCGTTCACGGCGGGCTCGCGTTGAGTGCAGACTGGTCAACAACTACCCGCTTCGGATAGTCACTTTACAGGCAAGCCGCGTCAACCTGAACGCGCCGAGGAACCACCATGCGACACCACCTGCGTAGCTTGGCTCGAGTGAGGCGTTCGCTGATGACCGTCGCGGCGTGCTCGCTGACGCTCGCCTGTGGCTCGGCACCGCCGGCGCCGAGCATCCAACCACCACCCGCCGAAGAGCCGCAAGATGCGGGCACGATGCTCAGCGACGACGTCACGGTTCGCCAGCTGACCGCCAACGTCTGGCTCCACAAGACAGCCACCCTGTTGCCGAAGTGGGGCCGCTTCACGGCAAACGGCGTCATCGTCACTCACCCAACGGGCTCACTGCTCATCGACACGGCGTGGACGCCAGCTCAGGCCGAGCGGCTCCTTGCGTGGGCGGACGCACGAGGTACGCCCATCACCACGGCCGTCGTGACCCACTCCCACAACGACCGCACCGGGGGCGTGGAGGCCCTTGTCGCACGCGGTCTGCCGGTGCTGGGACTCGACCGAACCCAAACAATCGCTGACCAAGCCGAGACACCCGGCCCCACAACCACCTTCACCGGCAGCCACATCATCGACGTGGGCGACCGACGCGTGCGCCTCTTCGACCCGGGCCCTGGGCACGCCCCCGACAACATCGTGGTGTGGATCGATGGCGGCGACAACGGCGAGCTCATCGACACGGTGCTCATCGGTGGCTGCCTAGTGAGATCTGCGAGTTCAGAACGCCTCGGCCACTTGGCCGACGCCGACGTGACTGCGTGGGGCCGCGCCATTGACCGAGTCAACGTGCACTTCCCGCAGCCTCTCATGGTCGTGCCCGGCCACGGGCGGGTGGGCGATGAAGGGCTACTGACCCATACCGCAGACCTCGTCGCGCGCCATCTCGCGCGATCGAGGCCCGCGCCCAAACAGCCAGCGAGCGGGCCCTTGCCATGACCGACGCCATCACCCTCGACGACGACCAGCTCCGCTGGGCCCGTGCGCGCAACAACCTCCTGACGGACCAACGTGCTGCGACCCTCGAGGACGCGGCTCGCCACATCGTCGGCGCCCAAGCCCAGGTCTTCGAGCCTGCGGCGTGGGGTCTCGCGCTCCGAACGGAGGGCGGCCCGACCAGGTCGCACGTGCTCGCACTGCTTGCTGGCGCCGACGCCAAGGGCAGCAGTGGCGGGCGCCGTCTCGTCCGCACCTGGGGACAGCGCGACACACTCCACATCTACGTCCCCGACGACTGGTCGTCGGTGGTGGCAGCGCGGGCCGCGTGGCCGAAGTCTGGCCGCCGCGGGGTCATGCCCCAGCCGGCGGACCTGGACGGTTGCCTCCGGAGGCTGAGAGAGCGCGGGGCGCCGTTCCTACGCGATGACCTCTTCGACCTCGTACCGCCCGACGTGCTGTGCTTCTTTGAAGACACGCTGCCCGACAACGCCAAGCCCCAAGCGCTGCGTTACGCTGCCGGCCGGGTCATCTGGTGTCTGGCCGCTCAGGGACACCTCTGCAGCGCCGGCAAGCTCGGCTCCAAGCAGCTCTACGCGCTGCGCAGCGACTGGTTTGCCAACCTGCCCTGGCCTGCCCGCGAGGTGGACCAGACCAACGTGGGCCTCGTCCGGCGTTACCTTGCCGCCTTCGGTCCTGCCACGCCCCAAGACGTCGCCCACTACCTGGGCGCCAACGTGACCCGGGCCCGCGGCTGGCTCGGGACGCTCCGAGACACTCACGAGCTGGTCGACGTCTCGTGCGGCCAACGCAAGGGCCTGGTGGCCCTCGTCACAAGCGCCGGCGACCTCACAAGCGAGCCGCCGCCTGGCCAGGGCTGGCCGCTGCGCCTCATCCCCAGCTACGACACGGTCCTGATGGGCCACGCCGACAAGTCCGCCATCTGTCTGGCAAGCGAAGAGAAAGCGGTCTGGCGCAAAGCCGCGCACGTCATGGCCGTCGTCCTTCACCGGGGCCAGATCGTTGCCACCTGGACCCGCAAGACGACCAAGAAGAAGCTCACGGTGATCGTCGAGCCGCTCTCGCGCTACGACGCCACAACCCACCGCCGCGGCATCGAGTCTGAGGCCGAGAGACTGCGCGCGCACCTCGAGCTGCCCGAGCTGAAACTCGATATTTCTTGACCCGGCGTCGCGAGGTCCGTACTTAGCGGCCACGGGAACACCCGCTCTGCTCACCGCGTCGCACGCGTCAGCCTCGAAAGCACACAGCCACGAGGCACGGCGGCCGGTCAGCCCAAACGCATCCGCCAGTGGCGCGCCGACGATGCGAACCTACGAATTGAACGTGAGGCCCTCACGGCGACGAACGCCGCAGCCTCGACGGAGTCCTGCATGGATGCAGGTCCGTCCCACAACTACGGAAACACATGACGACCAAGTTTACGGATCTCTCCCTCACCGAGCCGCTCCTCCGAGCGCTCGACGACGAGGGCTACACCCACCCCACCCCCATTCAGGAGCGCGCGATCGAGCCCGCTCTCAACGGCCGAGACATGCTCGGCGTGGCTCAGACAGGCACCGGCAAGACCGCAGCGTTCACCCTGCCGACGCTCCAGCGGCTGGTGGCGTCTGACAACCCGCGCCGCCCGAAGAGCCCGCGCTGCTTGGTCATGACGCCGACGCGCGAGCTGGCTATTCAGATCGCTGACTGCTTCGAGGCCTACGGTCGCTACCTGCCTCTGCGACACACCGTCATCTTCGGCGGCGTCAACCAGAAGCGTCAGGTCGAAGCGATGCACCGAGGCGTCGACACGCTCATCGCCACACCAGGGCGCCTGCTCGACCTCGAGAACCAAGGTCACATCCGGCTTGATAAGGTCGAGGTCTTCATCCTCGACGAGGCTGACCGGATGCTCGACATGGGCTTCATCCACGACGTCAAGAAGGTGCTCGCGCGGCTGCCCAAGCGCCGCCAGACGCTGCTCTTCTCCGCCACGATGCCCAACAGCATCACGAAGCTCGCCAGCGAGATGCTCGACGACCACGTCCATGTCGAGGTCACGCCAGAGGCGACCACGGTTGAGAAGATCCAGCAGCGCATGTTCTTTGTGGAGAAGGGCCAGAAGCGAAAGATGCTCGCCGATCTCTTCGCGGACCGCGCGATCTCGAGGGCGATCGTCTTCTCCCGCACAAAGCGCGGCGCAAACCGACTCGCCACCTACCTCGACGAGCGCGGCATCAGCTGCGCGGCCATCCACGGCAACAAGTCGCAGAACTCCCGACAGCGGGCGCTGGCTGCGTTCATCGCGGGTGACATCCGCGCCTTGGTCGCCACCGACATCGCCGCGCGCGGCATCGACGTCGACGACGTGACCCACGTCATCAACTTCGACCTGCCCAACGAGGCTGAGAGCTATGTCCACCGCATCGGACGCACCGCGCGCGCGGGTGCGGAGGGCACAGCGATCTCGTTCTGCACTGGCGATGAGTGGGCGCTGTTGATGGCGATTGAGAAGACCATCCGTCAGCAGGTGCCCTTCGATCCCGAGTACCCTCGACCTGCGGTCGCTCCCAAGCCCGGCCCCGACGCGGCCAAGCTCCATGGCGGCGGTGGACGCGGACGTGGACGGCGAGGTGGCGGTGGCGGTCGCGGCGGCGGTGGTGGAAACCGCGGCGGCGGCGGAGGAAACCGCGGCGGCGGCGGCGGCGGCGGCGGCGGCAGGCGGCGGCGGCGTTCCGGCGGCGGCGGCGGCAGCGCTCAGGCGTAGTCCTCGTCCGAACCGGCACACATGCAGACACCTCGGGGGTCACCGCAGCGCGGCGGACTTCGTCGGACGCGGCGCTCGCTGAGGTGTCGCTGTCGACTACCGCGTCTGCGGCCTCTGGTGTACAAGCGTGGGCATGAGAAGAGCCAAGATCGTCTGCACCCTGGGCCCCGCAACATCCACCCAAGAGGCGATCGACGAGCTCGTCGCCGCCGGCATGGACTGCGCGCGGCTAAACTTCTCCCACGGCACCCACGAGGGACACGCCAAGACAGCCGCGCTCGTTCGGGCAGCTGCGCGGAACGCTGGCCGACCCCTAGCGATCTTGTGCGACCTCAGCGGGCCCAAGATGCGGGTCCGAAAGTTCGCCGAGGGCTCGGTCGACTTGGTCGTTGGCGCGGAGTTCACGATCACCACAGACGATGTCGTCGGCGACAGCAGCCGGGTCTCAACCACCTACGCACCGCTTGCCGATGACGTCGACACCGGTGACTCCATCCTGCTCGACGACGGCTTGTTGCGGCTCGAGGTCGTCAGCGCGTCACCGCCAAACGTGGTCTGCCGCGTCGTGGTGGGCGGAAAGCTCTCCAACAACAAGGGCATGAACATTCCCGGCCGCGCCCTCTCAACGCCCGCGCTGACCGAAAAGGACAAGCTCGACCTGGCCTTTGCCGTCGACCACATCGGCTGCGACTACCTGGCGCTCTCCTTTGTTCGAACCCCTGCTGACGTGCTCCAAGCGCAAGCCTTGTCCAAGGGCACGCCGGTGATCGCCAAGCTCGAGAAGCCGGAAGCGATCGAAAACCTCGATGAGATCCTGACGGTGGCTGACGGCGCGATGGTTGCCCGCGGCGACCTCGGCGTGGAGCTCGGTGCCGAGAAGGTCCCGCTGGTCCAGAAACGGATCATCCGCGAGACCAACAAGCGCAGCAAGATCGTCATCACCGCCACCCAGATGCTCGACTCGATGATTCGCAACCCTGCACCGACGCGCGCCGAGGCCGCCGACATTGCCAACGCGGTGCTCGACGGGACCGACGCGGTCATGCTGAGCGGTGAGACGGCGGTTGGCCTCTACCCGAATCAGGCGGTCGGGATGATGGACAAGATCTGCCGAGAGGTAGAGCGCGACTGGCTCGAGCATGTCGACTCGATGGCCGAGATCGTGCTCGACCGCGAGTGGGGTTTTGCTGACGCCGCGGCGAAAGCGGCCGCGCTGATGGCACTCGCACTGCCACTGAAGGCGCTCGTCGTCTTTACCCGAGATGGGCGGACCGCCAGGCTCCTCAGCGAGTACCGGCCGAAGGCGCCGATCGTGGCGCTCACCTCAGACCACTCGGTCGCCACGTCGCTTGCGCTCGAGTGGGGCGTGATCCCGCGGGTGACGGTACCGCCGGAGTCGCTGACGGAAGCCATTCGCGTCGCGACAGGTTTGCTGCTCCGCTCCGGAATGGCAGAGGTTGGCGATCCCATTGCGCTCGTCATGGGCAACCCGCCCTCAAGCGGCACCAACACCGTGAAGCTGCACACGATCTAGTTGCGTTGTTGGCGGCCTCGATCGCGACGTGCAGGTCTCGAAAGCGGACGTTCAGCGGCGCAACGGTCGGTTTGCGTGGGTAAAGATGGTCGCGTCCGGCTCGCGCCAACTGCCAATCTCCCAGTGGCACCGCCAGTCTCGGTCCATGGGAGTCTCGACGCGGCGACGTCGCT
>CALHXW010000359.1 GCA_938040325.1 uncultured bacterium
CCTGCACCCCTTGTATTCTTGAGATGCCTCGGCTTTCATGGCGCCCTGGATTCAAAAATTGGGGAATGCCATGTGGATGTCGCAGCTCACGTGCGTGGTTGCTATCGCGCTCTTTCTGGTGCCAGCGCCAAGCTTCGCGTCGGGTCAAGTCGATGATAATGCTGGAACCTATACGGATCTCCTGCGTGACGACGCCGACATCCTGCCAGCGTCCAGCGGACTGACCGAGAACCTGGCCTTTGATGCGCCTGGGCAGCTCGTGACGATCGCCGTCGATCCAGACGCGACCCCGAGTGCGTTCTTCCCGACGGCGCACGCGACCACCACCACGATCAAGCCCGCGTCGTTTTCGAGCTGGGGCGAGTTCTTGGTGCGCTACTCGGCCTCCGAGGCCGACGACGTGACGATCGTGGCCATCGATGCCGACACTGGGGCCGAGTTCGGACCCTTTGCACTCGCTGCGAGCGCCGACCCGGACTGGCAGGGCACGGTCGACCTGAGCGCGATTCCAGCGACCACCACCGAGCTCCAGATTCGCCTCGAGCTGGAGACGGCGGCCAACGGCATCGCGCCGACCGTCCAGGCGCTGCGAGTGACGTGGACCCCAGAGTCCGTCGTCCGCGTGTCGGTGACCCCGCCCGAGACCGTGTGCTCCAACGCCGACATGACCGTCCGCGTCCGCACCTCGGTGTCCTACGTGGATGCGAGCGACTTGGTGGTGTGGGTCCCCCTGCCTGCGGCCACCACGCAACCCGCAAGCCAGAGCGCTGAGCTCCGCTTTATCACCGCGACGGGCGGCGGCGTCTATCACCCTGCGGGCGCGGCGCCGCTCGTTATCGACGGCCAGACCATCCCGCCGCACTCGGTGTACTGGCAGCTCGGCGCACGCGAGGCCGGGCAGACGTTTGTCCTCTCGCTGAGCGTGCGCGCACCGCAAGGCACCCTCCAAGGCACCACCTACCTGTTCACCTCGCACGCAGGCCTCGGCAACGGCGCCAGCCAAGTGAGCCAGGGCGGACCGGCGTCGATCACGAGCTCGCCTAGGCCCTACCTCAACAAGCACGTCAGCGGCACCTACCTCATCTTTCAGCAGGAACGCGCCGACGAGGCCGCCACCCTCACCTACACCCTTGAGACCGGCAACTATCCGACCACACCCGCAACCTGCGGGGAAGACTACCTGCAGGCCGTCGTGGTCGACGACGTATCCGAGCTCGTCGCGCCCACGGACCCTGCTTACCCGGCTGGCGCTGGGCCTGTCTTCGACGAGACCCTCGGCATCCACAACATCACCCATGGCGGCCAGTTCACCGCGACACCGCTGACGGTCAACGGCGTGTCGGTGCCCGCCAACTCTGTGTACTGGGATCTCGACACGCTCGATGTCGGCGAGCGCTTGAACCTCTCCTATTCGCTCAAGCTCAAGAACAGCGACGAGGCCGATCCACCGGGACCGCTCAGCTTCGACCAGCGACTGCCGAACTGCGCAGCGCTCAGCTCCGGCTTCGCCACCGCAACGACCGGACCACGCTGTAAGGACGTCTTCGTCGGCGTTGTGCAAAACCCAAGCGGCATCTACGGCAAAGGCGATCGTATCCGAGGCGTTGGACAGGTCAGCGCCCTCGCCAACGACAACCGCTTCGCTAATGCGAACTACGGCGACTCGGTGGGCTTTCTGCTGCGCGCAGCAAACCAAGGTGCGTCTGCGCTCAACGATGTCTACGTCTACGACAAGCTGCCCGAAGGGGTCACGCTGACGAGCGCGTACGTGCCCGCATCCTCGGGAGCGACGCTCTACTACCACGCTGGCGGCGACGCCAACGACGTCGACGACCCACCGGACCTCGACGCCACAGGCGGCTTTCTGACGGGGCCAGGCCAGTGGACGAGCGCACCGCCCAGCCCGATCTCGGCGTCCACGTGGGTCGCAATGCACGTGCCCAAGCTCGCCTCGACGTACTTCCCCGAGGCCGGCGTACCCTCGTCGGTCCTCGGTGAGCTACGGGTCGACATCGACGTCCCGGCCGACGCGTGTCCCGCAACGACCATCAACAACCGCGCCCACTTTCGCACCTATGCCTACACGCTGCTCGGCGACGCCCTTCCCACAGCGATCGACCCGCCACTGAGCTCGATCGACAGCGAGCCGATCCAAGTCGTCGCGCTCGTTCCATCCGTTGAGCGGCTGTCGGTGTCGAGCTCGCCCACCACAGCGGTCGGCGCCGCCGTCGTCAACTACACCATCCACGTGCCCAACGTCGCCAGTGGCGGTCAGACCGTGGACACCGCTCTCGACGTCGTCGTCGAGATCAACATGCCCACGACCCTCGTCAACGGCGAGCTCGCGCCAGTGCCCCTCGAGGGCGTTAGCGCCATCGGCGGCGCCATCGACTACACGGCGCTGCCGGAGCGACTCGTCGTCACCTACCCCACGATCCAACCGCTCAGCTCACGCCGCATCAACGTCGCGGTGCGGACCCCCCAGGGACTCATCGACGGCAGCTCGTACTCGCTCGCGGCAAAGGTGACCGCCAGCGACGATGTCTGCGGCACGGTGACCAGCACGTCCAGCGCGTCCACCACGATCCGCGTCGAGCCGTACCTTGAGGTCAGCAAAGAGGTCAACTTTGGCATCGCGGCCCCAGGGCAGCCCCTCAACTACACCCTCACCTACCTCAACACCGGCGACGGAGTCTCGACCAAGACGTGGCTGGTCGACCGCCTAGATGACGGGGTCGAGTTCGTCTCGGTCCCGAGCTCGGCCTCGGGTGAAGTGTGGTTCTCTGACCAGACGGCGCCCGCCCTCCCCGACCGGCTGGACTCCCAGGTTGTCCTCGACGACGAGGCGATCCGCGCGGGCGGCCTCTTCGCTCCTGGCGTGCTCGACCCCGCAAGCGGCGAGATCCGCTCTCCCTTCGGTGCGGCCACGACATGGGTTGCGTTTTCGGTCGACGACCCCGACCTCAGCCCGCCGCAGCTCGTCAGCGGACAGGGCCGCTCGGTCGAGTTCGTCGTGAGCGTGCGCGACGACACGACGAGCGGTTCCGTGGCGTCCAACACCGCCGCGATCGTGTCCAACGAGGTGCTCCCTGCTGTTGGCAACGAGGTCCGCACGACCATCTCTGCCCAGCCGTCGCTCTCGGTCCTGCGCGAGTGCGCGACCGTTGCAAGCGCTGGCGAAGAGATCGAGTACACGCTCGCCTACTTCAACAACTCCACCAACCCCAACGAGGCCGTCCGCTTCGTCGACACCCTTCCTGACGCGCTCGAGTTTGTCGAAGCAACCCACAGCTGGAACTCGGCCTACACCGGCGACACCAGCATCGAGGTCACACCGACCGTGCTGGGCCAGTCCCTCAACTGGGACGTCACCGCCGCCACGGGTGGCGCACTCGGCCCACTCGAAGGCGGAACCATCACGGTCCGCGTGCGCGTCGTGCCCGGGGTAAGCAGCGGGACCCTCGCCGAGATTGCTGGCCTCGGAAGTGCCACAAACGCGGCGGGCAACGTCAGCTTCTTCACCGCCTGCAATCTCTTCGTCGAAAACGCTGACCTCTGGCTCCGCAAGTCGACAAGCTTCGCCGCCCCGTCCTCCGGCGAAGAGGTGACCTACACCCTGCTGCTCGCGAACCCCGGCCGACACAGCGCGAAAGATGTGGTGATCACCGACAGCCTGCCTGCCGGACTCGACTATGTCCCTGGCTCGATGTTTGTCGCGCCCCAGGGCTGGTCGCTGGCGGGCAACGGCGAGCCCGAGATCGCCACGAGCCCCGACGGTGACACGACACTGACCTGGAGCGCGGCCAACAGCAACGGGTTGAGCAGCGCTGACAACCCTATCGGCTACGTTCCCGGCAACCAGAGCGACATCTTCGTGTCCTACCGCGTCACCGTGAGCGACGACGTCCCGCCCGCCACAACGCTGACGAACTGCGCGGCTGTCAGCTCGACGACCGCCGAGGACGCTGCGTTTGCCAACACTGCCTGTGTCGACATTCGCACGCCCAAAGCAGACGTCTACGTGACCAAGACGGGGCCGCCTGTGGCACAGCCAGGCGACCGCGTTAGCTACCGCCTCACCTACGGCAACCTCACCGGCCAGTCGGCCACCGACGTCGTCCTCATCGACGCGCTTCCTGACGGCCCGCTCCCGACCGCCGACGGGGCGATCGACGTCACCCTGCTGAGCGCAAGCGGCGCCAATGGCGAAGCCATCTGGTTTGCAGACTCCGCGGATGCCCCTCCCACCATCGATGCCAACGACCCCGCCGCCACCGGCTGGACCCAAGACATCGACAGCCTGACCACCGTCAGTCACGTCGCGGTCGTCATCGGCGCCCTCGCTGGCAATGCCGGCCCTCGATCCGTCGATGTCTCCGTCGCGCTCGTGGACCCGGCGACGGGCCTTGAGCCTCAGCCTGGCTCGCGATTCGAGAACTGCGCTGTCATCGGCGCGGACGGCTCGCCCTTCACAGACGACGATGATCCCTCCAACAACAGCGGCTGCGTCACCACCAGCACCCCTGGCATCGACCTGTCGGTGGCCACGGTCTGTGACCCATCAGGCTCGTTCCCTGGCGTTCGCGTCGGTGAGCCCCTCGACGTCACCTTCCGGGTGAGCAACACCGGAACGGTCAACGCCTTTGGCGTGGTCCTCAGCGATGCGCTCGCAGATGGCCTCGACGTCCTGGGAGCCAACGCGCTCACCGTCGCCATGACGGGACCCAACGGGGAGGCCATCACCCCAGTCGACATCAACGGCAGCCCGCTCACACAGCCCGTCCCCTGGACGCGCACGACGGCCGGTTTCCTCGCGGGCAGCGATGATGCCTCGAGCGATGTCTACTACCGCAACGTCGGCTTCCCGCCAGGCGCCCAAGCTCAGCTGGTCACCAACGCGGTCGTCTCCGACTCGGTCGCCAACGGGACGGAGCTGATCAGCGAAGCGACCGTGTCGACCGACTACCGAACCGACTGGGAGACAGGCGATCCGCTCGAAGAGCTGCTCGACAACAACGTCGCCAGCTGCTCAACGACCGCCTACCGGCCCGATCCGAAGCTCGCTAAGGCCGGCGAGCCAGTCGGCGGAGCCACCGTGCCTGTCTCGCCGGGCGACCGGGTGCGCTGGACACTGACCTACGGCAACGACGGCGATGCTGCCGCGGACGGCGTCGTCATCGAAGACAACTTCCCCGAGGGCGCGGCCTTCGTCGTCGGGAGCCTCAGCGGCGTACCCGACGAAGCCGTGGCCGAATACGACAACGGGGACGGCTCGTTCAGCTACAGCCCGGTGGCCGCAGCGGGCGAGCCCGATGATGCGGTGCGGGCGGTCCGCGTGCGCTGGCTGGAGCCCCTCGCCGCGCCGCCGACCGCAGTCTTCGAGGCAGCTGGTACCGACGCGTTCAACGCCGGTACGTTCGACGGGACGGGCGTGCGTGCAGGTGCCGTCAGAGTCGAGGCGGTGGCCCCCTCGGGCGCTGACAACCCCAGCTACCTCAGCGCCGTCATTCCCGAGCCTGGCAGCGGCGCCATCCGCGAGTGGACGCGCTTGGTGCTCAGCGCCAACGTTCCCGATGGCGAAGAGATCGTGTGGTCGCTCATCGACCCCGCGACGGGCGGGCCCCTCGAGGGCTACGAGTCCGTCACGCCAGACGCCTCCGGGCTGGTCGACATCAGCGGCATCGACCCCTTCGACACCCCGCAGATCCAGGTTCATGCTCGGTTCACGGGTGGCAGCGGGTTCTGCGGTGACCTGTCCCAGCCGCCGTCACGGCTGCCAGCGCCCCTGCGTCCCCTCAGGCTCACCGCGCGCGGCGCCCAGGGCAAAACCATCTGGGCCTATGACCAATCCAACAGCAACCTCGTCTACACCGTCGACTGCGAGACCGGCGAAGCCAACGAGCTCGACCTCGGCGACGACTTGCTGAACGGCTGGCTCCCTTCTGACCCGCTGCCCTCTGGCGCGATGCTCTTCAACGCGTACCGAGCCGACACGCGTCGCTCGATGCCGTTCATCCTGTCGAGCCCTCAAGGCGTTCCCGTCCTGTCGCCGCTCGAAGTCCCAGCCGGTGCAGAGGACGCCTACGTTAGCCGTGCGAGCCGGGCCGGGCACCTCTTTGGTGAATACGAGCCTCCAGACAACTTCCGCGACCGGATCGCCATCTGGAGCCCGGACCCGCTCGGCGTCTCGGGCTACACCCTCCACGACACCGAGATCACGGGGTCAATCCGCGACGCAGGCGACACGGCATTCGTCAGCTGGAACTTTTGGGTCAACCCACGCGAGCATCACTATCACCACTACGACCCGAACGATGCCAGCTGGGAAAGCCGCTTGTGTCCTACCGTCACGGCGAGCCGCACCTTTGAGTGCACAGGCATCACAGATGGCGGACAGCCATTCACCACAGCGTCGAGCGAGACCGTGTTCTGGCGGCTCGACCCCGACGATGACACGCGCATGAAGCCCTATGGTCCAGTCGCCCAAACATCCGTGAGCTACGGCGCGGTGACGGGTGCGGTCTTCGGCCGCAAGGACAACGTAAACGGGTTCTTCTACTTCGTGGGTGATGACGTCGTCTTCGAGGCCCTGAGTGTCGGGTTCCCTGGCGCTTCTTCGGTGAGCGGGGCACTCGGACCGAACCGCTTCTTGGCCACAGGCACCAATGCCAGCGGCGACCCAACGTGGATGGTGCTGACGCCCCCCGCTGCTCCTGGCGGCACCGGCGAGGTCGACATGGCCCCCTTCAACGTCGGCGGCTACCTCACGGGCCGTCCAGCGGCTGACGGCACCGTGCTGATCGCCGACAGCTCCGACGACCACGTACAGCTCTATGGGGTCCGGGTCCCGGTCAACAGCGGCGACACCTGGTCGCTCACCACGCTGGACGTGCCGGTCACGACCGGCGCCGAGAGCAGTAACTGGTCAACTCAGCGCTGGTTTGCGACCCAAGGCATCTTTGCCGGCTCGGTGATCTCATCGCTCGACTCAGGCGACTACGACCAGCACCGGTTTCTGGCGTTTGTCGGCCCGGGCGGCGACTGGCAGATCGAGCTCGCGGCCAACGAGGAGACCACAGACAGCTGGGACGACGGCTACTTCTCGGCCGCTTCGACATCCTGCCTCGTCTACGCCTCACAAGACGTGATCGACGGCAACTGGGTCGAAACACTCACGCTCTACAGTGACCCTTCGACCCCCATGTCGAGCACCTGGGCCGAGGCGAGCGTGGAGGACGTCCTCGTCAACCAAGGTGTCAGCGTCCAAGCTGTCAGCCACAACGGCGAGTGGATCCTCGGAACGACCCAGGACGCCAACTACAACGACAGCTGGGTCGTGTGGGCCCTCGACCCCCTCGTGCCGGGTGGCCTCTCGTACGAGCAGCTCCCGACCGAGCTGGATGACATCACGCTCTGGCCGGACGTCCTATCGGACTCCGGGCGTGGCGCCGCCGGGCGCGGCAGGATCGACGGCGAGATCCAGATCGTGATGTTTAACAAAGATGACAACGGCGACTGGTCGGGCCGTGGGCTTCCGGGCCCCGGCATACGGATGGACGGCGACCCACGCTGGACCCTCGACGACGTGCTGATTCCCGAGAACACGCGAGATGACGCCAATGTGCGCTATTACGGCATGTACGTTGCGAGTGGCGACCCGACCGTCTGGACCTGGCTCGCAGCAGACCTCAGCGGGGCAACCGGCTGGGTGAGCGCTCAGCCCCTCTCTGGCGACACGCTCTTTACCTCCGTCAGCGGCCAGGATGCCCTCCACCAGGTCAACGCGGCTCGGACCGCACTGACCAAGATCGACGTGACGCCGCCCAGCGGTATGACCGACAGAATCGCCGATGGCCTGCACCTCCTCTACGGGAGCACCGAGGCTCCGACGCTGCGCTTCCAGCCGGCCGCTGGTAGCCCGTGGCAAGTGGTTCCGCTCATGGACGCCGATGAACGACTCACATCCGCCGACATCAGCTCCGACCGCTCGATCACGGGTCAGCTCGACGACGGCACGGCTGTCTACTTCGAGTTCACCGCACCAGCGACCTGGACGCGCCACGATCTTCCGACCGTTCCCGACGCCAGCACGAATGGCGCGGTCGCATCCAACGCAGGCATCGTCGCGCAGGTCCTACGTATCGATGACGTCAGCCACGTGGTCGTGTGGGAGCGAGACGGCTCCGGCGACTGGCAAGCGCACGTCATTCCCTCGCTCGACGACATGGCTAACCTGTCCGTCTACGGCATCAACGAGGGAGGCATTATCTACGGCTACGCGAGCGGGGAAACGTTCGGCGGGGAGCTGTGGCTCAAGGATCCGAACACAGGCACCTGGCAAGCCGCGGGCCTTCCGGCAATGTTCCCGGGCGCGAGCATCTACACGCCGCCGCTGCCCGACCCGTACTACTTCCAAGGCTATGACGGCCAGGATTCCGGCATCTGGACCGTCGACCCCGGCGGCGACCCGCAGGTCACGTTCCGATACTTCGGCGAGTTTGGCCTGAGCTACATTGAAGAGGTCATCGGCGGCGCGGTCATCGCCGAGAGCGCCACCAACTACCAAGACGCCTTCCTGTGGGGTTGCGGCGGCGG
Source organism: uncultured bacterium (assembly GCA_938040325.1). GTDB lineage: Bacteria > Myxococcota_A > UBA9042 > PHBI01 > PHBI01 > CALHXW01. The sequence goes on from CALHXW010000359.1 coordinate 8,596, forward strand.
ACCGGCTGCCACGATCGACAGCATCCGCGCGAGCTACCTCACCGACGGCGATCCCCAGATCACGCTCGACACCGAGGTGCGCGACGTCTGCACCGCGAGTCACGTCAACCAGGCGGTCTTGACCACCGACACGCCGGAGGTCGACGACACCAACAACAGCTCGAGCGCGAGCGTTGGCGTCAACACGACCGATGTCTCTGTCGAGCTCGGCGTCGACCGTGCCACCGCCAGCCTTGGTGACGTGTTGACCTACACCGCCACGGTGACCAATGCCGGGCCAGGCGTGGCCACGAACGTGGAGATGACCATCACCCCTGCGTCGAACACCGACGGTCAGCAAACGTCGTTCGTCTTCGGCAGCCTTCCCGCCGGGGTGAGCCTGTCCCGGGAGGTCACGGCGACCGTGACCACCGACATGCCAAACCTCTCGTTGGCTGCTGGTGCCAGCGTCAGCACGCCCTCGATCGACTGCGACGCTGGCAACGATACGGCGACCGCCATCACGCTCACCGGCAGCTGGCCGAACCTCTACGTCACCATCGACGCCGACGATGTCGTGAAGGTTGGCGACGCCTTCTACTACCTCATCACGTACGGCAACGACGGCAACGACGTCGTGACGGCGCCGCTCGTCACCCTGACGCTGCCGACCGGCGCGATGTTTGCCGACGCGACGACCACGCCGACGTCGACGGGGTCGACCGTGACGTGGCAGCTCGCGGACCTCGAGCCCGAAGACACCGGTGAGATCCTCGTTGAGCTGGCTGCTCCGAACTGCAACGGCGTCGGTGACGAGCTGCTCGCGACCGTGTCCGGCGAGACGTCGGCTGATGAGACCACCGTCACCGACAACGCCGACGCCGACACCACGACCGTGCTGGCACCTCCTGGCGCAGTGGCTGCGCGACTCGTACCGCGCAGCGCACGCTTCGTGCCGGGAGAACCCGTCTGGTTCGACGTCGTGGTCGACAACGTTGGGAGCGCGACGCTGACGGACGTCGTGGTGGAGGTCCCGGGCATCAACGCCGCGCAGGTGGTTGGCGCCACCACGGGAGCGACCTACGCCCCGAGTCTGACCTGGCAGCTGAGCGAGCTGGCAGTCGGCGGGTTTGCGACGTTCACGTTCGCCCTGACGCCCACCGGTAGCGACGCACTGGTCGTCGACATGGTGACGACCGCCGCAGGCGCGTGTGCGCCCGCGAGCGACACCCAGATGGTCGCAGCCGCGACCCCAGGGCTTGAGATCGTCAAGACCGCGAGCACTGGGACGTCCTGCCCCAGCGTCGACGGGTCGGTCACGTGGCGCGTCGTCGTGCGCAACACCTCCGACCAGCCGCTCAGCGACGTGAGCGTCAGCGATACGGTACCCCCAGAGCTTGCGTACCTGGCTCAGTCGATGGTCGGCCCTGGCGCCGACGACAGCGCCGCACCAGAGCTGGCCTGGAACCTCGGAGACCTCGCACCAGGCGCGGTGCTCACCCTCAGCTACGAGACCCTCGCGCCCGCGAGTCAGGGAGCCTTTGTGGCCACGAGCGCCAGCGCCACAAGCGCCGACGGCAGCGTCACCAGCGCCCCAGCCACGCTTCGCTCGAGCTGCTCGGCGGGCCTGGCGCTGACCAAGGCATGGACAGCGGACTGCACCCTCGGCGGCGAAGCCGTCGTGACCCTGCGAGTCGACAACCGCAGCGGCGAGACCGCCACCGGGATCGTCGTCGTCGATGACATCCCAGCGGGGGTGGACTTTGTTGGGTCGGCGAGCGGTACCGAGACCGCCAGCGGCGACATTCGCTTCGACGTTGGCCAGCTCAGCCCGGGCGCTTCACGCACCTTAGCGTACACCGTGTCGATCAGCGCGGCGCTGCCGAGTGGGGCGTTCTTCGCCGGGCACGGGTATGTCAGCGCCGACAACGCTGCGCCCCAGGTGTCAAACTCGCTGACGGGCGCCAAGCTGAGCTGCGCGGACGACCAGGCCTGCACCACCGACGGCTGCTCGCCGGCCGTGGGCTGCGTGTTCTTGCCGGTCCCCGACGGCACCACCTGCGATGATGGCCGCGAGTGCAGCCTCGCCGATGCCTGCGTTGCGGGCGCATGCGTCGGAGCCGAGATCACCTGCGATGACGACGGGAACTGCACGGTACTAGGACCAGACGGCCCTGAAGCCCCCAGCGACTTCCCCTGCAATGACGACAACGCCTGCACCCTCGACCTCTGCAACGACGCAGGCCAGTGCACCAACACCGACGTGAGTGCTGACTGCGACGATGGCGATCCCTGCACGGTCGACGTCTGCGATGAAGCGGTCGGCTGCCAGAACACACCGCTTGAGAGCATCGGCGAGGCCTGCGATGGCGACGACGACGACCTCTGCACCGAGGGCGTCTGGCTCTGCGACGGCGAGACCGGCGCACTCAGCTGCAGCGAGACCGGTGACGGCAATGTCGAGACCTGCAACGGCGAGGACGACGACTGTGACGGACTGGTCGACGCCGACGACCCCAGCATGGCCGCGGTCCTCTGCGACAACCAAGACGGTGTGTGCAGCGGCGCGACACGCCCCACATCCCTGTGCGTTGGCGGCGAGTGGGAACCGTGCGACGAAGGCGTCTACAGCGGTCATGCGTTCCCGAACTTCGCAGCCGTTGACGATAGCTGCGACGGCCTCGACAACTCATGCAGCGGCGCTGTTGACGACGACTGGGAGCCGACGCTTGTGACCTGTGGCGTGGGTGCCTGCGCGGGCAACCAGGCGCTGACGATCTGTAGCGAAGGCGCAGAGCTCGACCTCTGCGACCCGCTCAGCGGTGCGACCCCGGAGATCTGCAACGGCATCGACGATGACTGCGACGGCAGCGTCGACATCGACGGCTTGGGCGAAGCCCTGTGCCCCGAGGTGGACACGGTCATCACGTCCGCGCCTGACAGCATCACGTCCGCGACGACCGTGACGCTGACGTTCGAGGACCCGCTCAACCCCGAGGCAACGGCCTTTGAGTGCTCGCTCGACGGCGGCGACTGGGTGCCCTGTGACGGGGGCAGCGTGACCTATGACGACCTCGGCGACGGCTCGCACACGCTGCTCGTGCGTGCGGTTGGCGCGGATGGTCAACCCGACGCGACCCCAGCGTTTGCCACGTGGGTCGTGGACACGACAACGCCGGACACGCTCGCGGTGAGCTGTCCCGACGATCCATCGCAGTCGAGCAGTGCGCAGGTCAGCGTCAGCTCGAACGCAGAGGGCGCGGTCAGCTACTTCTGCGCGATCGACCCAGCGACCGAGCCGCCAGCCCCCGAAGACTACGTGGCGTGTGAGGCCACCAGCAGCTACGAGGACCTCAGCGAGGGCGAGCACGTGATCTACGTCTACGTCGTGAGCGCGGCTGGCGTGGCCGACCCCGAGCCGCTCGTGTGTCGCTGGACGGTCGACACCGTCCTGCCCGAGACCGCCTTCGTCGACGGCCCGACGGGTGCAACGAGCGAGACCACGGTGACGGCGACCTACCACGACCCGACCGACGAGGACGTCACCGAGTTCGTGTGTCGGCTCGACGATGGCGACTGGTTTGAGTGTGATGGAGGGAGCGTTGTCCTCGAGGACCTCGACGAGGGCGAGCACACGCTGGCCGTCGCGTCGGTCGACGGCAGCGGAAACCAGGATCCGACGCCTGCAACGAGGACCTGGACGGTGGACACGACCGCCCCCGACACGTTCATTCCGACCCATCCCGACGACCCGTCGCAGAGCGGCTCGGGTACGTTCGGCTTCGCGTCTACCGAGGAAGGCGTGGTCTACTACTGCGTGATCGACCCAGCGCTCGATGAGAATGGGGTGGTCGCCGCGGATGCGTACGCGCTTTGCGACCCAACCTATCCCTTCGAGGGTCTCGCCGACGGCGAGCACACCGTGTGGGTCTACGCGGTGGATGACGCTGGCAACGCCGACGACTCGCCGGCCACGTACACGTGGACCCAAGACGCGACCGACCCGGAGACCGCCATCACCGACGGCCCGCCCTCAGCAACGAGCGTCGGCGAGGACGTGACCATCAGCTTCGAGGACCCGACCGACCCGGATCTGTCGACCTTCGAGTGCCGGCTGGACGGTGGCGAGTGGTTCCCCTGCGACGGCGGCAGCACAACGCTCTCCGAGAGCGACCTGCCCGAAGGCGAGCACACGTTTGACGTGCGAGCCTGCGACGCGCTGACCGGCTGCGACCCGACGCCAGCAACCATCACATGGACCGTGTCGCTGAGCCCGTGCCCGCTCGATGACGCGGCTCCCGATATCACGTGCCTTCCCAGCCAGGTGGTGGAGTGCGTGGCGGGCAGCGCAGAGGTCCAGTTCTCCGAGCTCGCGCCGACTGCCAGCGACAGCTGCGAGCCTGTGGAGGTCGCATGGGCCAACGAGACCGCTCTCGGACTCGGCACGACCCCAGTCGTCTACACGGCGACCGACGGCAACGGCAACGTATCGAGCTGCGTGACCGAGGTGACGGTCAGCGACACCGAGGCGCCGATCATCAGCTGCGACGACACGTTGGTCGCTGTCTCGACCGACCCAGGCAGCTGCACGGCGCAGCTCGCGCTGACTCAGCCTAGCGCCGAGGACGCCTGTTACGGCGAGAGCGTCATCGTGTCGAGCGACGCGCCTGCGCTCTTCCCGGTGGGCAGCAGCACGGTGACGTACCAAGCGCTCGACGGCGCCGGCAACAGCGCCGCCTGCAGCGTCGAGGTTGTGGTCACCGACGACGAGCCCATCCAGCTCGTCTGTGACGAGGCCTTCCAGGTCGAAGCTGCGGCCGACGCCTGCAGCTGGACAGGCTCGGTCTCGGCGACGGCGACCGACAACTGCGCGGTCGACGCGACCGTCATCGAGGAAGCCTCAACGTATGCGGTGGGGACCACCGAGGTGCTCTTCCGTGCAGAGGATGACGCTGGCAACGAGGCGACCTGTGCGACGCAAGTGGTCGTGGTCGACGTGACGCCGCCGACGGTCACCTGCGGCGAGGTCTTGCCGGGCGTGCCTGCGATCGCGGTGCCTCAGACCGAGGATGCCTGCGGCGCCGATGTCACCGTCGCGTCCGTCACCTGTTGGCGTCGCGTCGACGGCAGCGAGACGGAGCTTCTGCCGGCCGATTGCCCGGCGCGACCGAGCGATGACCTGTCACAGCTTGAGGTGACCGGCCGTATCGACGCCGGGTTGTTGGTCGTTCGCTACGTCGTGGAGGCCGTGGACGCCGCCGGCAACGTCTCGAGCATCGACTGTAGCCTTGAGTATGACGCTGACGCTGACGGTGACGGCATCCTCGAGCCCGACGACAACTGCCCCACCACGGCGAACCCGAGCCAGACCGACGGCGACGGCGACGGCATCGGTGACGCGTGCGACGTCTGCCCAAGCGTGAGCGATGCCGACCAGCTCGACACGGACGGCAACGGCATCGGCGACGCCTGTCAGGATCTCGATGGTGACTCGGTCTTGGACGCCGTCGACAACTGCCCCGCGGACGCCAACCCTGGTCAGCTGGACCTCGATCTCGACGGCCTCGGCGACCTCTGCGACGCAGCGCCCCATGACGGGCTCGCCGCATCAGGCGGCGCGTGCGCGCAGGCGGGTGGCGGCTGGGGACCGCTCTTCGTGGCGCTTGCGCTCCTGATGCTGGTCTGGCGCCGCCGCGAGAGCAGGGACGTGGCATGAGCGACCTGACCTGACGTTTCATGGAAGGGTCCCGCAAACGCTCTGTGGCCACACGCCGAGCGTCTGCGGGGCCTGACCATGTCCGCCCTTAGGTCGACCGCCCCAGCGTGAGCACGAGGTAGTCGCCGATGCTCTCGATGGCGGACGCACGAGCGTCCTCATAGGTCGTCGTGTTCGTCATGAACATGAGCTCTTCCGGTGTGGCGATCACGAAGCGACCTAGGCTGATGGTCGCTGCTGCCGCTCGCACCATGTTGACCTCGATGGGACGCTGGTTGTAGGCGGTCAGCACCGACGCTGCTGCCGTCAGAAACGGCCCCTGCTGCACAAAGCGCGCTCGCCCGGGCTGGGTCGGATGCTCCATCGAGCTGCGGATGATGAACCACGCCAGGTCGCCGTGCTCGGCCACAAAGTCGAAGCCGTAGGTGACCGCGTGGCGCAGCTGCTTGTTGATGTCGGCGAAGTCGG
>CALHXW010000360.1 GCA_938040325.1 uncultured bacterium
GGTATGGGTAAGCGTATGCGTATGGGTAAGCGTATGCGTATGGGTAAGCGTATGCGTATGGGTAAGCGTATGCGTAAGCGTAAGCGTAAGCGTAAGCGTCGGCGTCGGCGTGTGGGTAGGCGCCCAGCCCCACGCCCACGCCCAGCCCCACGCCTGTGCCCAGCCCCACGCCCACGCCCGGCCCCGCGCCCACCCCCACGCGTGCGGAGAAAACACCTCCAGGAGTCAAAGGGCCTACGCGTCACCCCCACGCGCGCTCGACGCCCAGCGCTCTCGACCTTAGGCTGCCCCGATGACAATGCCGAAAGACCAACACCCCGCGACATTCCGCGTCACCGGCGGGTTCGAACTGCCGTCCCGAGGACTCTTCGTGCTTGCTGGCGACATCCGCGTCGGGACGATCACGATCGGCATGGTCATGGATTACCCAGGTGTGCTTCACCACCGAGCAGTTATCGCGGTCGAGTCCATCAACTACGGCGCAGCGGGCAGCCAGGTTGGACTGTGTTTCGAGTTCGACCCGCACCTCGCCGACGCGTGGACCGTGCTGACCTCAGACGGACCCGAGCTCGTCTTCACTCACCCGTCCAATAGAGCCGACCGCGATTGACACAACGAGTCGCAAGCGCAAACACAATGCGGTCCTCTCGAACAGGTGGCTTACGATGTCGAATTCCGCACGCGTCCGCGTCTACGTGGCCTGCTCGCTCGATGGCTTCATCGCCGGTCCGGGCGACGACCTCTCGTTTCTGCCGGGACCGGACGTTGACGCTCCGGACCCAGGCGAGGCCCTGCAGTTTCCAGACTTCATGGCTCAGATCGGAGCGATGCTCATGGGGCGCCGAACCTACGACATCGTCACCGGCATGGGCGTCCCGTGGCCTTATGGAGAGGTGCCCGTCTTGGTGGCGACCTCGCGTCCGCTGGAGCCCGTTGCTCCGACGGTTCGCGCGGTCCACGGTCCGATCGACCAGCTCGTCGATCAGGCCATCGCAAGCGCCGTCGGCGGCGATGTCTATCTCGATGGTGGCGCGCTGGTGCAGAGCGCTCTGAACGCTGGACGGGTTGACGAAATCTGTCTGTCTGTGGTGCCGGTCCTGCTTGGCGCCGGCGTCCGCCTCTTCGACAACCTCACGTGCCCCACGGAGTGGCGCTTCACGCGCCACAACGACCTCGGTGGTGGGATGGTGCAGCTTACGGTCGTCAAGCGCTGACCTCTGACAGCACCCGGTCAGGTTGATGGGGCGTAGCGCCGACGTTCGACGAGATTCAAGGCGCGAGGGTGCAGGAATTGCGGGCCAACTCTAGCCCGAAGAACGCAGAAGCGCCGGCGTGCCGGCGGCTCAAACTGCTGGCGTGCCGTCATCAGCAGGCACGGCGTCGTCAAATGAGCCAGCGTCGACGTCTTCGGGCCTGGTGAGTTGCTTGTGGTCGCTCGGCGCTGCATCGCCGTCGCCAGCGCCTCGCGCGGCATCGCTGATGCTTGGGCGAGAAACGGGTCCGCGCGACACGTCGTCGCTGACGCTCCTGTCGCTCGCCAGGCGGGCGGTTCACCGCCGCTGAGCGTCAGGCGTCTTCGGCGACAGGACAGCTGGCTGTCAATGGAGGCTACCGGTCGCCCGTCGAGTCGTCCGAGTCTCACCGAACGAAACGCCGAGTGAACGACGTTGTGATCCCTGTTCAGGTTCACGCCGAGGCACTCGCAGCTCGCATCCGAAATCGTGAACAGGTTTCGCGAAGCCTCCGGTTTTGACTTGCGTTTTTCGGCCCCCAAGCCGAGGTTCTGTAGCCTTCCGTCGGGGCTGTTCATTAACAAACGCTAAAGGTTATCGGCAACCGGCCGTAGCTACGAGTCAGACTGACCTGCCTGACAACGTGAGGTTCTCGTGGCGACACAACCCCAATCTCGACTCGGCAAATACAAAGGCCTTGTTTATTCCATCGGCGTCTTCCTGGCACTTGTTCTGGGCGTGCTCGGAATGAACTTCGTCATCTCCGGCGAGATCTCCGACAACGCCGTCGCGGTGAACATGGCCGGTCGACAGCGCATGCTCTCGCAGCGCATGACAAAGGCGCTGCTGACGATTCAGTCGTCTGAGGGCGTGACGCGCGAGACCGCGGTGTCCGAGCTGAACCTCAGTCACCGCCTTTTCTCGACAACGCTCGACGCGTTCGATCGCGGCGGCGAGACCGACACGGGCGGTGGCGCGATGGCCCCGATCGGGCGGATGTCCAACGAGGACGGACGCGTCGCCGTTGACAGCGCCAAGGCCATCTGGGGTCCGCTCTCGCCGCAGGTTGCTGCCGTTGCGGGCGGCGAGCTCGCGGGGCTGGATGCGACGGCCGCCCAGATGAAGCAGCACAACCTGACGCTGCTCAAGCTCATGAACGACACCACGAAGGCCGCGGAGAACGACGCAACCGCCTCTGCTGAGCGCCTCCGCTGGATCCAGATTGCCGGTATTCTCGCCGCGCTCGCCATCTTTGCGTTCATCACGCTTCGCGGTTTCCGTCAGCTCCGTGAGGGTGACGCAAAGGCAGAGGCAGCCAAGCGCGAGACCGACGACATCCTCGACTCGGTGAACGAGGGGCTCTTCCTGCTCGACCGCGAGCTCAGCGTTGGTAACCAGCACTCTGCGTCGCTCAACAAAATCCTAGGCAGCGAGCAGGTCGCCGGCCGCAACTTCATCGACGTGCTCAAGCCGCTGGTGCCGGCCAAAGCCCTTGAGGAGGCCAAGAGCTACATGCAGGTGCTCTTCAAAGAGCACGTCAACATCAAGCTCGTCCAGAGCATCAACCCGCTCGTGGAGGTTGAGGCCTTCATGAAGAAGGGCCAGGAGCACCGCTACCTGTCGTTTGGCTTCAAGCGCGTGTCTGCCAAGGACGCGTCGCTGAGTCACCTGCTTGCCACCGTGACCGACGTAACCGACCAGATCGTGCTGTCGCGTGAGCTGGAGCGCACCCAGAAGCAAGGCGAGGCCAAGGTCAACATGGTCTTGAGCATCCTCCACGTCGAGCCGGACCTGCTCCACGACTTCATCACGCGTGCCGACACCTCACTTCAGGAGATCAACAGCACCCTCCGCGAGCACGGCAGCAAGCGCACCGGCAAGCCTGAGCTTGTCCGTGATGCGCTCGACAAGATCTACCCGATGATTCACCAGCTCAAGGGCGAGGCAGCGTTGCTCCAGCTCAGCTACTTCGAAGAGCAGGCGCACGAGTTCGAGACCAAGATTGCAAGCCTCCGCGAGCAGAGCACCGTCTCAGGCGATGACGTCCTGCCGCTGACCGTCATGCTCAACAAGATCATGACCAACGTCGACTCCGTGCGCGACATGGTCAACAAGATGGCCGGCTTGCGCGAGCAGTTTGAGAGCCCGACCAACACAAGCGCCGCGATGCCTGTCGTGACGGAGTCCAAGCCTGAGGATGTCGTCAAGACGTCCGGCGATGCGCCCGAGCCGCCTGCTGCCGCGGCGCAAGCGCCGCCCATTCCTGGCCGCGCGATCCCCGTCTCGCAGCTGACCCGCTTGGCCGAGCGCATCGCCCAAGCCGAGGGCAAGCGTGTCGCGGTCACGACGTCTGGTCTCGGTGGGCTCACGCTGACCCCGGACCGCGCTTCTGCGCTGCGTGATGTCCTCGTGCAGCTCGTGCGCAACGCCGTCGTCCACGGCATCGAGACTCCGCAAGAGCGCCGCGCCGCAGGGAAGCCCGAGGTGGGCAAGCTCCTGCTTCAGGCCACCGACTCGTCCAAGGGGATCGAGCTGGTCTGCTACGACGACGGTCGCGGTGTGTCGGGTGACAACCTGCGCGACAAGGCCATCGAGGCTGGGCTCTACACGGCCGAGGAGCTGTCGACCTGGAGCGCTGAGAAGCTCCGAGGCCTGCTCTTCGAGACCGGCCTGTCGACCGCCACCGAGGTCACCGAGGCTGCAGGACGCGGCGTCGGCATGGACGTCGTCAAGATGCAGATCGAAAAGGTTGGCGGGCAGCTAGAGCTGTCGACCGAGCCCGGCAAGCACTGTGCTTGGCGCATCGTCCTCAAGCCCGAAGTGGCCATCGACGATCTCAACTTCGCCGTCGCGTAGGAACTGTCCCAACGCCGCACCCTATCTGGGCGTCCAACGCGAATGCGACCCGACGCTACCCCTGACCCGAACAGAGAGACTTAACGTGTACACAATGCTCATAGTGGATGACTCCAACATCATCCGTCGCCGCATCGAGCGCAGCGTCCACACCGACACCGTGTCGGTTGTTGGGACCGCCTGCAACGGCGTCGAGGCGGTGAAGATGTTCAAGGAGCACTCGCCCGACCTCGTCACGATGGACCTCACGATGCCCGAGATGGAAGGCAACGAGGCCATCTCTGCCATCATCGCCATCGACCCGAACGTCAGCATCCTGGTGATTAGCGCCCTCGCCGACAAGCTCACCGCGATCGACGCGATCAGCCGCGGGGCGTCTGGTTTCCTGACCAAGCCCTTCAACGAGCAAGAGCTCAACGAAGCGATTGTCGAGCTGATGGAGTTCCGAAAGAAATGAACGAACAGCACATGCAAGTCTTCGTCGATGCGACAAAGCACTATTTTTCGCACCTCTCCAACAAGCCGGCGACCGTTCAGGTGCCGTACCTCATCAACCACGATGACGCCGTGCTCTTCGACTACACAGGTATCATTGGCATCGGCGGCAAATACCGCGGAAACGTCTACTTCACCGCGCCCGAGACGATGATGCAGTACGTGCTCATGACCCAAGGCGAGCAGGTCTGCTCCGCCGAGTTCTGCCTCGATATCGTGGGCGAAGTGGCAAACACCGTTGCAGGTAATGCCAGGCGCGACCTCGGTCCAGAGTTCGTCATATCGGCGCCGATCAAGTTCGCCGGCAAGCCCGATAAGATGCTGCTCGGGACCGAGAGCCGGTCCTACGCCATCCCAATTCAGTGGCGGCTCTACACCGCCGCGATTGTCGTCAGCGTCACCTGATGAACCTGCTCTCTCCTGCCGCCGAGCGCTGCGGGAGAGTGACGACTCGACCCAACCAGACAGCCTCATAGAGGGATCTCCGCGATCCGCTGCCGCTTTCCAAGCGCCCACTTAGCTTCCCGCACTTCGAAGGAGTGACGAATGAACCTGCGTTTTCTAACGACCGCTCTCGCCCTGCTCGCGTTTGGCCCGACCGCCCCCGAGGCACAGGCTGAAGCGGGCTCCCCCATCGTGAAGATCACGCCCTCAGGCCAATACTTCGCGCGGGCTCGCTTCTCCCAAAACAAGGACTTCGCGGCAGACACTGCCACCGAGTCGGTCCGTCATCGAGCGCGTCTCGGTGCCAAGTTCGACTTCGGCTCAAAGGTCAGCACCTTCATTCAGCTCCAAGACGTGCGCGTCTGGGGCGAAGAGGCCAACACCCTCGGCGACTTCAGCGCTGACGGGTTCGACCTGCACCAGGGCTATCTCGACGTGAACCACGACAGTGGCCTCCGCGTCCGCATTGGCCGTCAAGAGATCGCCTACCTCAACCACCGGCTCATCGGCACCGTGGGTTGGGCCGAGCAGGC
>CALHXW010000361.1 GCA_938040325.1 uncultured bacterium
CTGATGACTTTGCGATGCGTACCACTGGAGCGATGATCTCGAGATCACTCAGGAGCTGCGCCCCTGCAACCCGCGTTGTGGTTTCCTCTCGTTCATCACACCAGCGGCACACCTCGCTGCGTCCCAGAATCCGCATTTCCCCGAACGCTGCTAGAAGGCCACCGGCGCAAGGTGATCGGAAAAGTTGAGGGTTGGGGCACCCAGCCTATGCTGCGCGCAGCGGCAGCAACGACCCAAGGAGCCTGTCCCGCCCATGCGCGCAGCGATCATCACAGAGCCTGGAGGACCCGAGGTCCTCGCACTCGCCGAGCGTGACGCGCCGACGCCAGGACCGTCGGAGCTGCTGGTTCGGGTCGAAGCGTCCGCGCTCAACCGAGCCGATCTCCTCCAGCGCCGCGGCTTCTACCCTGCCCCGCCGGATGCGCCCCAGGACATCCCCGGCCTTGAGTTTGCCGGCGTGGTCACTGCGACCGGCAACTACGTCACGCGCTACGCGGTCGGCGATAAGGTCATGGGCATCGTCGGTGGCGGCGCCTGTGCAGAGATGCTGACGATTCATGAACGCGCCGCCCTCCGGTGTCCAACCGGGCTCAGCCCCGTCGAGTGCGCGGCCATACCAGAAGCCTTCGTCACCGCGTGGGACGCCGTCTGTATCCAGGGAGGCCTTGAGAGCGGCCAGTGGCTTGCGATCGACGCAGTCGCAAGCGGCGTAGGCTGCGCCGCCGTCCAGCTCGCCCACCACTTGGGCGCTCGCTCCATCGGCAGCAGCCGGACGGAAGCGAAGCTCTCTGCTTTGACTGCGATGGGCCTCGACGTCGCGGTTCACGGCGACCAGCAGGCTCTGGCGGAAGCAGCCCGCGACGCGTGCGGCCCAGGCGCTGCCGTCGTGCTTGAGCTCGTTGGCGGACCAGGCGTCGCGGCGATGATTGGCGCACTTCGACCGCAAGGCACATTGGTCCTCGTCGGGCTCATGGCCGGTCTCAAAGCAGAGCTGTCACTCGCGACACTGCTCCGCAAACGCATCCACTTGGTTGGCACCGTTCTACGAAGCCGCCCGGTCGAAGAAAAGCTCGCCCTGGCACAGCGCTTTGACGACACCATCGTGCCCCTCTTCGAGGGCGACGCGCCCCGACTCAGGCCCACGGTCGACAGCACCTTTGCGCTGGCTGACATCGCACGCGCCCACGAGCGCATGGAAAGGAACGTCAACGTTGGAAAGATCGTACTCGAACATGGTTAGACACCTCCTAACGGCCTTGCTCGCCGTGACGTTCGTCGCCACGGCCGCGTCCGACGTTGAAGCACGTCCGAAGCGGGCGAAGTCTTCAAAGAAGGTCCGCACCAAGACCAACGACGGCCCGAAGCCAATCGACCTGGCCGACCGAAAGGCGCTGCTGGCTCTGCACGCAACCCTGCCGCTTCACGGCGTGGTCCCGTTTGCACCGCCAGAGCTCGACGCCAGCGACGCGACGTTCCGCCGATTCGGGCGAAAGCTCCTCGACGTGTTCGCGCCAGCGCGGTGGTCTGGAAAGCGGAAGAACCGCGCCGCAGCGCGCAACCGCCCCCTCGCACGCGAGCTCGAAGCTCTGGTGCCGACCCACCATCGCTACGTGGCGCTTCAAGCGAAGCTGCTGCTTGTGGCGAAGGGCATCGAACACAATCAGCCCATCATCAAAAAGCCCGCCTACAAAGTCCGCGTCGGCACGACCAGTCGGGAGGTCGGACAGCTCCGAGACCGCTTGCTGATGGAAGGACTCGGCAGCCCAAACGTGAAAGGCCGACTCCGCAATTACTTCGACAAGCGCCTGAAGTGGGCGATGTGGAAGTGGCAAAAGAAGAACGGGCTTCCAAAGACCGTCATCCTCGATCACACCACCCGGCGGCGCCTCAACAAGCCCATCCCGCCGCGGGTGAACCACCTGGCGCTGGCGCTCAAGCGCTGGCGTGACATTGGACTTCGCGGCGACGCTGGCCGCCACATCCTTGTGCACCTCAATGACTTCGAGCTGGAGGCCATCGAGGAGGGACGTACGGTCCTCGACATGCGCGTTGTCATCGGCAAGGCGACCGAAGCAGACGCGACGCCGGCCCTGTCGGCGCTGGTCGAGCGCGTGGTGGTCAATCCTGCCTGGATCGTGCCGGAGCGTATCGTCGGTGAGCTGCGTGACCGTCTCGGTGACTCACCCGACGCCCTCCGTGAGGCCGGCTATGAGGTCACCCTCAAGGACGCTGACGGACGCGTCGACGATGGCGTGAACGCGGTCGAAGGCCCACCACTGGATCCCAAGACTGCTCAGTGGCGCGTCCGCCGCCCGCCGGGCGACGACAACCCCCTCGGCAAAGTGAAGTTCGCGCTCACCCACACCGACGGCATCTACCTCCACGACACCACGTCTCGCGCGCCCTTCGCGCGCGACGTGCGGACCGAGAGCCACGGATGCGTTCGCGTCGAGTCACCCGAGGCGCTGACACACTGGCTGCTGCCCGAAGACAAGCAGCTCATCGCCGACAAGCTCGCTGGCACCGCCATGGCGACCATGCGCCCGGTCAACGTCAACGCGCACCTCGTCTACCAGACCATCACCCTCGACCCCGAGGGGAAGGTGGTGCGTCACGCCGACGTCTACAACCGTGACGCCGCCGAGCTCGCAGCGATCGACAACAACGCGCTGGTCGAGGCTGTGGCTGGTCACGGGACTCAGGACGAGTCCTTGAACAAGCGCTAGCAGCGTTGCCGGGAAACGCGAAATCTGATGACTTTGCGATGCGCTCACCGCGGGTCCCAGGGGCGCAGCCCCTGTTGATCTCGAGATCACTCAGGAGCTCACGCCAATACGACTCGATCCGAACCAGAACTTCTGTCGCAGAGGTCTAGTCCGTGAGCGAAGCGACCGCCCCGACGCTCCTGTGGCGCGTCGATCGGACGCTGCAGCCGGAAACAGCGGTGGTTTGAGGGCTCGCGTCAGGCGTGATCAGCGCTGAGCGGCTTGCTCGTCACCGTAGCGCGCGGCGAGGACCTTCATCTGGCGATCGATGGCGCGCATGCCGCCGTCACGGTAAATGCGCCGAAACCGACTGCGCCAGAGCTGAAGCAGGCTGACGCCGTCGAGGTGGACGTCGTAGACCCGCCATCCTTGGCCGCCCCAACGCAAGTTCATGTCGAACGTGCTCGACTTGCCGCCGCGAATGTCTCGAACTTGGACATGGAGCGCGGCCTTCTGGCAGCCGACGTCGACATTGGAGATCTCAACGCGCTGAGTGCTTGGCGCTCGCAAGAGCCGCAGGTAGCGCTTGCGCAACATGCTGTCGATGGCTGCTTGCCACTCGACCCGCTGGACGTCATCGGCCTTTTCCCACGCGACGCGCAGCATGCCCTGCATGAAAAACTCGAGGTCGATCGAGCGCTCGATCAGCTTGTGAAGGCGTTTCTCCACAAGCTGGCGGCCTCGGGGGCCAGGCAGGCGCCGACTAAAGATCCGCCGCAGCTCATCGAAGCTCGACGTGACGGCCGCTGACGGCGTGCTCGAGGTCTCTCGCGGGCACGGCGGCTCGTCTGCTGCCATACCGGAGGGGCTCCAGCAGAGGAGCGTTGCGAGCATGAGGCCGGTAAGTGACGAGCGCATCTCACTGACCACGATACCCACGACTGCATCGTATCTCAACCTAGCGTTTAACCTTCGATGGGCGTCCGGCCTCGCTGGAGGCGTCGTCAGTGCGGGTTGTGGGCCTCGCTGACCCGCGGTTTTGGTCGAAGTGGCGGTTGCCGTCTCGCAACAACAACACCCCCAGGGATCGGCAGCACGGCGTGGCCCTGGGCGATCGTCACGGCATCCGTCGTGACGACGAAAGTGGCCGCTCGCTGCAGGACCGTGGCCGTCGCGCGCGCCCACGTGGTATAGATGCGGGGTGAAACGAACGGCGATACGCCCGATGCAGGGTGGCAACGAGGGGACTGTCGCGCCGAGCACGCAGGCGCCAACATCCGTTCGCGATGCGCTCGTCGAGCGGGCCCGCACCAAACCAATGGCTCCGCCGAGACGCTATCCCGACGTGGACGAGCGCCGCGTCTGGAACCCGAGCGGGATGCTCCGTCGCCGCAACTTGCTCACGCGGCTCTTCTGCTGGCTCTTTTTTCGGAAGGTAGCCTTCGACGAACGCCAGGCCCAGACCATCCGCGATCAGGCGCGAGACGGTGACGTCGTCTACGTGATGAACCACCGGAGCATCCTCGACTACCTCTACTTCAACTACGCGTTCCTGCGTCTGTCACTGCCACTCGCCTTCTTCGCTAACCGCGTGTCGACCATCCGGTTCCGACCGCTCTTGGGCGCGCTGCTTGTTGGCTTCCGGCGACTCTTTGGCTACTACAACGAGCGTCTTGAGCCGACCGAGCGGCTTCGCATGGGCCTCGAGCGCAACCAAGCGCCGCTGCTCTTTCTGAAGCGGCGTGAGATCTGGCCGTGGGCGGTCGCCGAGACCAACGACGACGACTCGCTTGTGGTGGTCATCGAGAGCCAGCTGGAGCGAAACGCGGCCGCTGTTGCCGCAGGTCAACCCGACCGGGCGCGCCCGATTCGCATCGTGCCGCAGCTTTTGATGTGGACCCACAACCCCGATCGCTACGAGAAGTCGTTCTGGCAGAACGTGTTCGGCGACCCGGAGGCACCAAGTCGTATCCGGAAGGCCATCAACTTCTTCCTCAATCGTCGGCGCGCGTTCGTGCAGCTTGGCAAGCCCGTGGACGTGGCAGCGTTCATCGCTGAGCGCCCAGAGCTTGCAGGCGATCCCAAAGCACTCGCGGCTGAGATACGGCTAGCCATCAAGGGCGCGCTGTCGATTGAGGAGCGCGCCATCAAGGGCCCGCGGATGAAGCGCGCGAGCCGCATTCGCGAGGAGATCATGGCGACCGAGCGGGTGCAGACCGCGCTGACCCAGCTTGCCTCGGAGACGGGCCAGGACAAGAAGTCGGTTGAGCGCGAGGTGCGCGGCTACGTCAAGGAGATCGCCGCCGACTTCTCCGCCACCTACATCGAGGTGATGTGCATCATCATGACGGTGATCTTCTCGCGTATTTACAGCGAGATCGTCGTCGATCAGGTCGGCCTTGAGAAGGTGCGTGAGGCAGGTGGCAAGGCCCCCCTTGTCGTCTTGCCGTGCCACCGCAGCCACGTCGACTACTTGGTCATCCACTACATCTTCTACACCCACGGGCTCGCGCCGCCCCACATCGCCGCGGGCAAGAACCTCAACTTCTTCCCCATGGGCAAGATCTTCCGCCGTACCGGTGCGTTCTTTCTGCGACGGTCGTTTCGCGGCAACAAGAAGTATGGCCTCGCCATCGCTGAGTACATCCGCAAGCTCGTCGCCGACGGCTATTGGCTCGAGTTCTTCATCGAGGGCGGACGCTCCCGGACCGGCAAGATGCTGCCGCCGAAGTTCGGCATGCTGAAGATGGTCGTCGACGCCGTCAAAGACGACGCGGCTGACGACGTCCAGTTCGTCCCGATCTACGTCGGTTATGAGCAGATCATCGAGGAGCGGTCGTTCACCCGCGAGCTGGCTGGCGGCGAGAAGAAGAAAGAGAACATCACGGCTCTACTGAACGCGACGCAGGTGCTGTGGACGAAGTACGAGCGCCTCTACATCAACTTCGGCGACCCCATCTCGTGCCGCGAGGTCATGAAGCGGTTTAGCGAGACAGAAGCTGCTGCGGCCAGTGACGCTGATGCCCGGCTGCTCCAGCGCATCGGCTACCACGTGGTCGATGGCATCAACCGGGTGGCGATGGTCACCCCTTCGTCGCTGGTGTCACTCGCGCTGCTCGCGCATCAGAAGCGTGGCGCGGAGCTTGAGGAGCTTGTTCGGCGAGTCGGCTTCCTGCTCGAGATTGCGGTCAGCAAGAACGCACGGCTGTCAAAGACGCTCGAACATGCACAGAAGCTTCATCGGCAGCCCATCGCGACGTCGCGTGAGGAACAGGCCAAGCTCGAGACGCCGTGGCTCGCGCTGGGCGACAATGCGCCCGTGAGCAAAGCCCGCGGAGCCGCCGTGCGCGATGCCGTCGAGCAGGTCCTCAAGCGTCTCGTCAAGGTCAAGCACGTCGAGCGCTACGAGTTTGACGACGACGGCGAGGTCTTCGCGCTGCCGGCGGCCCGGCGAGCGAACCTCGACTTCTACAAAAACAACATCGTGCACCTCTTCGTGCCCGAGGCCATTCTTGCAGCCGCTATCCGCGGCACACGTCGCCGCGGCGAGAGCACGATGGGCCGCGTGACCGAGGCCGCAGCATTCCTGTCCCGGACGCTGAAGCTTGAGTTCGTGTTCGACCCCGACAAGGGGTTTGCGGCTCAGTTCACCGAGACCCTGTTGCGCTTTGAAGAGGGTGGGCTGATCCGCCGCGAGCCCGGCGAGTCGCTCTCAGATGTGCGGATCATCGTCACTCGAGAAGGCCGCGCGACCATGGCCTTCTTCCACCGCATCCTCTCTCCGTGGGTCGAAGCGTACTGGCTCTTGGCAACCGCTGTGCACGCACTCGGCGACTCGTCGATCTCGGAAAAGGACCTCGTCAAGAAGGCTCAGCAGACCGCCCAACGACGCTTCCACGTCGGCGACATCGCCAGCCCCGAGGCGGCCAGCGCCGTGACCTTCAAGCATGCCCTCAACGCCTGCGAGGAGTTCGGTCTCCTAACGCGGCGCCGCAAGGGCCGCGATAAGCTCATCACCGCCGTCCACCGCGACGGAAGCGACGGAAGCCTCGAAGAGATGGCCGAGCGCCTGCGCGTGTTTCTCAACTAGTTGCTCCAGCAAAAACGGCCACCCAGCCCCCCACCGCGGCACTCAGCACCCGAACGCGTCACCCAGCACCCAGCACCCGAACGCGGTACGCGCCACCCAGCACCCGAACGCGGCACCCAGCACCCGAACGCGCCACCCGAACGCGCCACCCGCCCCCCAGCACCCAAGCCAGCGTCTCAGCCAACCAGCGTCTCAGCCAGCCAGCGTCTCAGCCAGCCGCCTCATCCCCTCGTCGAGGTCGACCTGCGGCTTCCAGCCTAGCGCCTGCGTGGTCGCGGTGGTGTAGGTCGCACGCCGACTCACGTAGCGCACCGCGTGGCTTGAGAGCGGCATCGACCTGCTCGACCAGCGCGTGACGAAGTCGAAGCCGCGGCCAATGCCAAGGGCCAAGCTGCGCGGCACAGCGATCGACGAGAGCGAGAGGCCCGCCGCGGCAGCAAGACGCTCAAAGTAGTCGCGGTAGGTGGTTGGAGAGGCCTTGTCGTCGACGCGGTCGTGGACCTGAAAGATCCCGCCGGGCGCGTCAGGGTGCTCCAGCGCGAGGACCAGGGCGTCGACGAGGTTGTCCTGCCAGCAGTGAGCGATCAGGCCACGCCCACCATCGATGAGGAGCGGCGATTTTCGTCGCATCAGCTCAAGCGGGCGTCGAACCCAGGGATCGCTGCGAGGGCCATAGACGTCACCCGGCCGGACGACGACGCAGTCCAAAGCACCGCGCTCAGACGTCTCGCGAACCAGCGCTTCGGCTGCAGCTTTCGTGTCGAAGTAGGGGGCACCGGTGTCGAAGACCAAAGGGGACTCGGGTCCCGCGTCTGGACCAGGGTCGAGGCCTAAGGCCGCGATCGACGAGACGTGGACGAAGCGCTCCACGCCATAGGTCGCCGCTGCGTCCAAGAGATGCTGAGTCCCGAGGACGTTGACGGCATGGCAGACCTCTTGGCCCACTCGGTCGTCGACCACCGCGGCCAGATGAACGATGGCCCGTGGCTTTTGCTCGGCGATGACTTCCGTGACGCGCCGCGGATCCGTGACGTCGACATGCAGGGTCGGATGTTGCCGGCCGGCCACAATGTCGACGCCTTGAACCGGCTGACCAAGCGACTTGAGGCGATCGACGACCAGCTCACCGATGAACCCCGCGGCACCGGTCACGACGGTGCCGCCGTTGGAGGTCACTCGGTGGACTGGGTCAGGATGTGGAACTCGACGCGACGGTTGAGCTCACGCCCTTCCTCGGTGCCGTTGTCGGCGATCGGTCGCGACTCACCATAGCCCTGCGACGTCAGCCGGTGCGACCCCACGCCGAGCTTGATCACCAGGTGGTTTCGCACGGCCGCAGCACGCGCCTCACTCAGCTTCATGTTGTAGCCGTCGCCACCGCGGGAGTCGGTGTGACCCTGAACCTCGATGAGCTTGATGTGCGGATTGTCCCGCAAGGTCGCGGCCAGCTCGGTCAGCAGCGAGTAGCTACGGGCTCGAATGGTGGCCTTGTTGGTCTTGAAGAAGATCTTCTCGGTGATGACGATCTTGTCTTTGGTGATGCAGACGCGGCCCTCTTCAGGGCAGCCGTCATCG
Organism: uncultured bacterium; assembly: GCA_938040325.1. Taxonomy (GTDB): domain Bacteria; phylum Myxococcota_A; class UBA9042; order PHBI01; family PHBI01; genus CALHXW01. Next base: position 8,371 of record CALHXW010000361.1, read on the forward strand.
TCTTGGCAGCCGTCCCGATCCTCGGCCACGTCGCGGCACTTGTCATCGGCATCGAGGATGCCGTCGCCGTCGTTGTCCGGCTCGGGGCAGCCATCGTCGTCCTTGAAGCCGTCCTTGTCTTCTGCATCCGTCGGGCACTTGTCGGTGGCGTCCGGGATGCCGTCCTTGTCGTTGTCGAGGTCTGGGCAACCGTCAGCGTCCTCGAACCCATCCTTGTCTTCGGGCTGCGTTGGGCACTTGTCGGCGTCGTCAGCGATGCCGTCGCCATCGCCGTCGCCGTCTGGACAACCGTCGGTGTCGCGGTCGCCGTCCTTGTCCTCAGCTTGCATCGGGCACTTGTCGGTCGTGTCCGGGATGCCGTCCTTATCGTTGTCAGTGTCGGGGCAGCCGTCTTTGTCCTCAAAGCCGTCTTTGTCTTCGGGCACGTCCGGGCACTGGTCGAGGTCGTCGCCGACGCCGTCCTTGTCCTTATCACCGTCTGGACAACCGTCGTCGTCGCGGTCGCCATCGACGTCTTCGGGCTCATTGGGGCACTTGTCGGCGCCGTCGAGGATGCCGTCCTTGTCGTTGTCTTTCTCGGGGCAGCCGTCTGCGTCCTCAAAGCCATCCTTGTCCTCCGGATCATCGGGGCACTGGTCGACGTCATCACCAATGCCGTCGCCATCGCGATCGGCGGCCTGCGCCGGCCGGATGGGGATGTAGCGACCAGGCTGGTAGCCGATCGACAAGAACCCGCGCCAGTCGGGATCGCCATGACCGCCAAGCACGCCAAAGCTCGCGCCGCCGCCAAGCGCGAGTCCGCTGCCGTGACGCCAGTGGAGACCCCACGTGAACTCGAGCGATGTTGCCTCGGGCTCGAACCAACGGTCGACCAGCGACTCAAAGCGGCCCTCAATGATCATCCGGAAGTCGGTGGAGCCGAGGAAGATGGCCACCGCCGTCTGCATCCCGATCTCATCGCCGATCAGGAGGTTGTCGCCGAAGTCCACCATGGTCGCGGGGTCTGTGTTGACCTGAAACGACTCCGTGCGGGCGACGTAGTAGAGGTTCGTCATCAAGTGCACGTGCGCGAGCACAGCGTCGAGCAGGATCTTGGGAACGACGGTGACGCCCTCTTCCCGGCCGTACCCGCCTTTACTGCCCGACGGCACCATCACGTCGAGCCCAAGCGCGATGCCTGGCCCAACCCGCAGTGGCTCTAGCGCCGCGGCCTTCAGCGACAAACGAATGTCACCGAGTCCCGCACTCGCCATGTCGGTCCCGTCGAGAAAGATGCCGGAGCCGCCCGCATGAATCGGCACATCGAACCCGAACGAGAGCCGATCGAGCAGTCCGATGCTGGCGACAATGTTGGCCGTGCCGAAGCTCTCGACCACGTCGGTGTCGAGCCGTCCCTGAAGAAGGGGACCCGCCAGGTTGTACATGGCGAAGGCGTTGATCGTCATCTGATGCGAGACCCTCGCCGACTCGACCGTGAAGGTCGAAAGCGAGTGGATCGCCGGTCGGAACCTCTGCAGCGACCACTCTTGCTGGGCCTGCGCGTTCGGAGCCGCGAGAACAAAGGTCGCGATCAGCGCGGCCGACAGGAGCATCGACGCGAGGGAGCTCAAACGTGTCTTCATCGTCATCCCTCTCATCTAGAATTGGTACGCGAGGCCGATACGAAGCGCGCCATACATGTCGTCGCGCGTCTTCAGGGTCAGCGTCGTGGGGTGGTTGTCTCGGGTCAGCAACGTTCCCTCAGCGGGCAGTCGATCGACAGAACCACGCTCGAGGTAGCGCTTCTCTTGGCTGAAGTTGTAGCTCCACGAGAGGTCGATCGGGATGATGAAGTCACCCGCGATGATCTCGATGCCGAAGACCACGTTGAGGTAGACGCTGTCCTCGAGCTGGCTGAGCAGCTTGGTGAACGCCCCCCGGTTGCCCGGCAGCTCCGCACGTCCGTCGCCGTTGCTGTCGACGCCGCCCTCGGTGATCTTGAACGTGCCGCGTGACCATGAGCCGAGCGCAAACTCGGGCCCGATCCCGAGGGACACTCGGCTCTTTCCGCTGGGGATGACGGCCTTGACGAGGATCGGAATGTGCACGGCCGTCCATGAGAGCGACTGCTCGCTCTTGGCCTCAAACACCTGGGTCGAGGTCGCGCCGTTGATGGTCACCGTCTCGATGTAGCTCCAGTCGATCTCTTCGAGGATGTTGTGCTGAGTGAAGTGCAGCCCGACCTCGAGCCCAAGGTAGTCGTAGAAGATGCCCTGCACGAAGAAGCCGGTGCTCATCGTCCAGCCGCCACGCGTCTCGTCGAAGAGCGGCAAGCCGAAGCTCTCGTTGGCTGTCTGCTGATTGTCGATGAACACCGAGTCGCGCAGGCGCGTGTCGTTCGGCTCGGAGTAGAGCGCCCCGCCGCCGCCGATCTTGAGCCCCATAATGAAGCGGGCCGGCGTCGTGTTGACGAAGGGGTCGGCGAAGACCTTGGACTTGCCGTCCGCCGGCGGAGCCGCAAGTGCCGCGCTGCTGACAAGCAGCACCGACAAGAGTGGGATCATCGTCTTGGTCATTCTGTTCATGGGCTCGCCCCCGCGACGCGTTGTCCACAGCGATTGGCGCGACAGAGAGTCGCCGCGTTGCACACTGAGATGTGTCGAGCGCGGCTACTTTGGCCCCGACGTGCCGCTGGTGTCAACGCACCCGGCACCGTGAGGGTCGCTACGACGCTCGGAGCCCCAGCTCAGCGGGGTCCTTTGAGGACCGCGCTCGCGGTTGCGCCGGCGCCTTGTGTTTGCGCGGCGAACGCGGTGGTCATGCGGCCGGCTTTTGCGGGTGGCGGGTGGCGCGTGATGGGTGGCGCGTGATGGGTGGCGGGTGATGGGTGATGGGTGGCGGGTGAGGCGTGGGAGTGGGAGTGGGCGTGAGCGTGGGCGTGAGCGTGGGCGTGGGCGTGGGCCGAGGCGTGGCGTGGCGTGTGAGGTTTTCGCGGGGTTATGACGGCTGCGCGCGCATGCGATGCCGCGCCCCACACATCAAAAGTCGGCTTCGATCTCGGTGATGTTTTCCGGCGCTGCGTCGTCGAAGGTGCGCTCCTTGGGCTCGGTGCCGGCCTTGTGCGGAATCTTCTTGCCGCGCTTGACGGCGAGAAGCCCCGACTTCGGGTCGACCTTGGCCACCACGATGCCTTCGGGCTTGAGCGACTCGAACGTCTTGCCAGGTCGCCCGCCGTCGGCGGACTTCATGAACGCCAGCCACGCCGGAAGCGCGGTATCGCCGCCGTAGACCTTGTTCTTTTTGTAGCTCAGCCCGAGCGGACGTCGCCGCCGATCTGCACCGATCCAGGCGACTGCGAGCCGGTCGGTGGTGAAGCCGGCGAACCAGACGTCGAACGGCAGCGTCCCGGTCTTGCCCGCGGCGGGTTTGTTGAGCGTCCGTGCGTCTTTTCCGGTCCCGCGCCTGACCACCTCGGTGAGGTTTTTGGACGTCAGCCAAGCAGTCGCTTCAGGGATTTCTCGCGTGGGCGGCTTGAGCGTGTGCGCCCAGAGCCCAAGCCAGGCGTCATGGAGGCTTGCATCCGCATCCATGGGGCTGACGTTGCGCTCGAGCACGCGTCCGTTGGCATCCACCACCTTGCGGATCATCGTCAGGTCGGGTCGCAACCCCATCCGTCCGAACGTCCCGTAGGCTCGGGCAATCCCGAGCGGCGTCTGATCGGCGCCCAAGATCTCGGACGTGTGCCCCATGAGCTTTCGCGGAAGCCCGAGACGCTTGCCCCAAGCCGCGTAGTCCGCGAGTGTCGTGTGATTGAGCACGTAGCTGAGGACGCGCAGGCTGACGGAGTTCTCGCTCTTGGCGAGCGCATCCCACACGAGCATGTCCTTTTTGGTCTTCTTCCCCGTGGGGTTGTAGGTCCCCTCGCGGAAGGGAGCGCCCGAGAACAATGCCGATGGCGGCAGTCCCAGGTCGTAGGCCTTCGAGTAGACGATGGGCTTCATGGTCGAGCCTGTCTGCCGCACCGAGTACGCGCGGTTGACCTGGCTGCGGTCGAAGTCATAGCCGCCCACCATCGTGTCAACGCCGCCCGCGCCGAGGTTGTAGCTGACCAGTGCCCCCTCCATCTTGGGGAGCGGCACGAGCTCGAGCCCAAGCATCGTCGCGCCACCTGCGTCTGCGGCCGCCTCCGCAGTCACCTCGACGGGGATCACGTCGCCAGGCGACAGTGCGTTCTGCAGGTCGCTCAGGTGAGGACGGAAGGACACGGGAGCATCGAGGTCTGGCTTTCCGTCGTGCAACCGCGGCAACTCGCTGTAGGGCCCAGCCCAGCGAGTTGTGTCGATGCTGATCTGCCCGCTCAGCCCGAACGCGAGCTCGACCCGTGCCTGGCGACGGCTAACCTCAGTGACCACACCGAGGCCGCGCTCCCCTTTGCGCCTTGGCGCGAACGACGCGTTCTTGGCGAGGAAGAGGTCGCTCGACATCTTCGCGAGAGGCCCGGGGTAGCCCTGGCGCTTGGCGAGGTCCTCTAGGGCGTGGCCAAGGGCGTCCTGGGCTGCCCGCTGGAGACCGGTATCGACCATCATCGACACCGTCAGTCCGCGATCGAGCCAGCTCCCCCCCTTGGGACGGTAGCGGTCGGCAACCTGCTTACGCACCGTCTCAGTGTAGTAGGGAACGTGGTCGCCGCGGCTGTCGCGCAGCGGGTACACACGCATCTGAAACGCCAGCGCTTCTTGCTCTTGAGCCTCGGTGATCCAGTCGAGCTTTCGCATGTTGCCGAGTACGTGCCGCATCCGTACCCGAGCCTCGGGCATGTTAATGGCGGCGTTGACCCGTCCCGGCGACTGGGCAGAGCCGGCGATCATCGCGGCCTCGGCGAGGTTCAGCTCCCAGACGTTTTTGCGGAAGTAGTTCTGTGAGGCAGCCTGGACGCCGAAGCTGCCGTGGCCGAGGTAGATCACGTTGGCGTACCACGTCAGGATCTGGGTCTTGTCGTACAGGTCCTCGATGCGCCGCGCGAGGATCGCCTGGCGTACCTTGCGCTTGACCGACACCTCCTGGCCGACCAGCGTCGTGGCGAGCTGCTGGGTGATCGTGCTCGCGCCCTCCTTCACTTTGCCCGCGCGAATGTTGGTGATGAACGCACGAGCGACGCCCTGAATGTCGACGCCCGAGTGCTCGAAGAAGCGCGAGTCTTCAGCCGCGAGGAAGCCCAAGATCAGGCTGCGCGGAAGGTCGGACCACTGCAGCGCCAGCCGCCGCTCCCGTGACCACTCGCCAACGATCTGACCGTCGCTTGCCTCGAAGCGGTTCAAGGTCGTCTTCGTCATCTCGTCGAAGCTGTCGAGGGTTGGCAGATCCTTGGCGTAGTAGGTGTAGAGGCCAAACCCGCCAAAGGCCGCACCGATCCCGCCCACGGCAAGCAGCACGACAACAGCCCTCACAAGCCACAACAGAATCCCGCCGCGACGTCGGTTCGTCACGGTTGGCTTCGCGTCGTGCGCGGGAGTGTGGGGGCGGTCATCGATCACGGGGGCACCTTAGGCGGTGTCGGTCAGCCCGACAACGGAGGTGTGCCACACCTTGTTCCCAACAGGCGCAGGCGGCCGCAGCCTCGTGTCCCGTCCGGCTAGGCTAAGCGCTAGTTTCGAGCGAGGCGACCGAGGCGCGCATCACGGCGGCGTCGGGCGGACGACGGCGATGCGTGCATCGTCGAGTCCGAGTGAGCGCAGCGACCGCCCCGACGCCGCTGTTGTGCATAGATCGAGGGCTGCTATGGCACGCCGACGAAGATCTCACGCGTCGACCAGGACCGCCAGTTGCCGCCAAAGAGCCCGCTTCCGGCGGTGTCGTTGAAGTCGAAGTCACCTTCGAGGCGGACCCGCGTGATGGTCGCGAGCTTGCTGCCCGAGACGAAGCCTTGGCCGAAGGGCAGCTCGCGGATCCGCGGGAACACCGCCTCGGTCCTGTCGCCGTTAAGGATCGTGCCCCACTCTTCAAAGGGCAGCGAAAACATCAGCCCGCAGATGCTGCAGGGACCGACTGCGCTACCGAAGGCCACCGTGGTGTAGTGCGCTTCTGCTGACGGCCGCAGCGTCCACCGTAGGCGCCGGTCCGTCATCTGCCCGCCGTCAGTGGGCTCAAGGTTCTCAGGAATCGACAGCATCGGCCCGAGCACCAGCTCGTGGCTACCCATCGCCCAGATGTCGTCGCCACCTCCGCCAAGTGCCCGCAGCGTGCCGCGTGTCGCCGTGGGCGTCTCGGTCCACCAGGACGCGCCGTCCCAGCGCAAGATCGTCGCGCGTGACCCAGCGACCCAGAGGTTGTCGGGCCCGTTGCCCCAGACCGCATGGAGAGCCACATCGGTTGGCGTGTCGACGCGGAAGGCCGTTGAGCCAGCGCTCTCAAAGCGCAGCACGGTTCCGGCCTCGCCGACCAACCACGCGCCTGTCGCGTCGATGTGGACGGCGTTCAGTGTGCTCGCTTCGGTGCCAGCGACCGCCGACCAGGTGGCACCGTCGTCACCGCTGACAAGGGCTCCACCGGCACCAACCACCAGAACACGGCCGTCGTCCAACACGCCAACGGCGCGCAGCTCAGCGCTCGTCTCCGACGCGAGTGACCAGCCACTGCCGGGCTCGTAGCGGTGAACCTCCCCGCTGCCCACCGCGTACGCGATGCCGTCTGAGCGCAGTGCCACGCCGACAAGGTCGACCACCGTACCGGTGGGTATCGACGTCCACACCAAGCCATCCCAGTGGACGGCGGTGCCTCGTGCCCCGGTGGCGACCGCGCTCGCCTCGGTGGCGTCGCCGTCGAGCGCCGCGACCGCGAAGAGATCGGCGGTCGTGTTCGAAGGCTGAGTCGCCCAGTAGCCGTTGGTGACGCTGCGCAGGATGCGTCCACTGTCGCCGACGGCAATGGCCTCGCCAGCCTGAGTCGCGATCCCGTAGGTCGTTCCAACGACGCTGTTCTGCGGCTCCCAGCCGCCGGCACCTAACCGGTAGTCGATGTTATTGTCGATGCGCGTGATGTTGCGCTCGATCGTCGACGACGAGCCGGACAGCTCCGGTACCTCGATGTTGACGAAGAAGTCGTAGTGCGCGTCGTAGAGGTCGCCGCTCAGCGTCGCTGGCAGGTTCAGCGTGAAGTTTTTCGCCCGAAACGCACGCAGCTGGGGGAACTCAAGGACACCGTCTCCACCGAGGTCCATCACGGTCCGCAGCGACGTCTCGGGGTTGCCGCCCATCGCCGCGCGGTCGATCTCGATGTCGACCTTCTTGCTGAGCGGGATGTCCAGCCGGATCTCGGCCTCGACCACCTCGCCCTCACTGAACGCCCCGAGACCACGCACGACACCAAGCATGTCGGCCCGGAACTGGCCGTTGACCCAGCCACCACGCCAGCAGTAGACGGCGTAGTTGCCGAGTCGGGTGGTCAGCTCGAACGTCTTGCTCTCCTCATCGGCGAGCACCCCGGGATAGACGAGCTCGTCGTCGTCGAAGAGCGCCCCGTTGGTGAAGTCGCAGAAGACCCGAATCTCTGGCGCCGGCGGCAGGCACTTACTCTGCGGGCCGCCGGTGACGTCCACACACGTGAACGTGTCGGGGCATGCCCCGCCGGGCTCGCCGGACGCCACATCAGCCGGCTCATCCACGGGAGCCGCGGTTGCGGTGATGTCGCAGGCTTGGGTGCAGAACCAGCCCTGCCCGGGGATCTCGCCGCAGACGCCGCTGAGGCAGTCGGCATCGACCACACAGGCCTCGCATAGGCCATCCTCGCGCCCGTCGTGGTCGGCACACTGTCCCCACGGGATGGTCGGGCCCTTGTTGTAGCCGAGGATCGTTCCCCTAAACGTTGCGGTCGGAGGTGGCTCGCCGAGTCCATCGCAGGGCGTGTCGGAGGGAATGTCGCTGCATGCCGGCAGCGCGTCGACGGCGACCGTCACGTTCGTTGCGTCAAAGCCGGCAATCTGCGCAGCGCTGGTGCCGACGACGCTGACGGTCACGACCTGCTCGCCGACAAGAGACGGATCGCTGAACGTGACCTGGCCGCTGTCGTTGGTCACGCCGCGAAGCCCGGCGGTGTCTTCACCCACAAGGACCGCTGCGTTCGCGACGCGTGCGCCGGAGCGGCGCTCGATGACCGTGACGTTGAGGGTCCCGCTGACCGGTCCGCCCCACGTGCCCGGTGCGGTCGCTGGGTCAAAGTACGCGAAGCCGTTCACAAGCGTCGCGTCGATGCCAGCGCCGGGGCTGCCTGACACCTTGACGTCCACTGGACCGAGGGGCCCCGCTGGCGTGGTGACCTGGATCTCGGTCGAGCTGACGACTTGGATGTTGGACGCGGTCGCACCGCCAAACGTGACGCTGACGCCGCTGCCAACCGAGAAGCCATGGCCGATGATCGACACGCGCGAACCGCCGGCTTGGGCGCCTGTCGGCGGGTCGACAAGGAAGACCGCAGGGGCCGCTTCGTACTCGAAGGCACTCGGCAGGACGGTCTCCACGCCAGCGCTGATCACCCGCACCGAGGCAGCACCAGGACTCCCCAGGGGCGTCGTCGCCTCAAGTGTCGTGCTGTTGATGCGGTTGACGTTGGTCGCGGCGAGCGGACCGATGCGCACCGCGGACCCAGGGGCAAAACCGGTGCCGCGGATCGTGACCCGCGTCCCGCCCGCAGCGGGACCGGAGCTCGGCGACACGGTGTCGATCGCCGGGAGGTCTCGGTAGGTGTAGGCGCCCTCGATCGCACTCGCGTTGCCAGACTGGTTGATCTTGACCGCGACAGATGTCGCCGCCGTGGTGGACGGCGCACGGACCAGCACCGAGCGCGCATCGCTGTCCCACGACACCACCTCGGCCTCGCGGTTGCCAAAGCGGACGCCAGGCGCGTCCTCGCCAAGACCGAGCACGGTCAGCGTGATCAACTCTCCCCCTGCTAGGCTTCCCGCCCGCGGGAAGACCGACACCAGAGCGAAGGGCTCTGCCTCGGGCTCAAAGTAGGTGAACGCGTCGGCGGCGAGTGCCGTCCCCCAGGGTGTGGTCACCACGACGTCGGCAGGTCCGACCGCTCCGCCGGCGGCGACGATGCCGGTCACCTGATCGGCCCCGACCACGACCAGCTCGCTGAGCGGTCGGCCATCGACAGCAACCGACATGGGGCTCGCAAATCCCTGGCCGAGCACGTCGACGCGGATGCCACCGGCACGCGGGCCGGCGGCCGGCGTCACAAGGGCGATCGCGGGGTCGGTGTAGTAGGTGAAGCCACCGTCGAGCTGTGCGACGCCGCCGGCGCTGGTCACGTAGAGCTCCGACCTGCCGACGTCCACACCTTCCGGCGTCACAATCTGCAGCGTCGTGGCATCGACGAACTCGACGACCGGCGCCGTTCGACCTCCGATCACGACCGCGGACGTGGCATCAAAGCCATCACCAAAGAGGGTGACCGCGTCGCCGCCCCGCAGGTCGCCTGCGCTCGGCTCAGCGCCGGTCACCAAGACCGTGTCGCGGTAGTTGTAGCCGAGCGGCAGGGCGGTCTTGTCGCCGTCGGCGAGGGTGATGACCACGTCGACCAGGCCGCCGCCTGGTCGTGCGGGCGTCAGCGCAACGATCAGTGCATCGCTGACGACGAAGAACTCGGCGGCTTCAACCTCGCCGAAGTGAACGGCTGCCGCGTTCGCAAGTCCCTTGCCGCGAAGCTCAACCTCATCTAGTCCGACGGTCGCGCCGACGTCTGGGACCACCTCGAGGAGGTAGAAGTCGCTGTCGGGCGGCGGTGTTGGCGGGAGCTGCTCGTTGGGCGGCGGCGGCGCGATGACGTCGATCTTGGGTCCATCGTCGCCGCACCCCATGGCCACAACAACGCCGAGGAGCGCAATGACAGGGACCGCCACGCGTTGTGTGAGCACCATGATTCCTCCGGGCCGCTTCACGCTCTCTCCTTCGAGCCTCGTCGTCGGGCGAGGTCCTCGGCTGTGACGGTGAGTGGCCGCCGGGCCACCCATCGATCATAGCGAGTTGAGACACTAGCCCCAAAACAAGCGCTCTTTCCAGCTGCGACTTCCGCGATGCCCTCGCCAGCGGCGTCGGTTCGCTCGCTGCGCTCACCCGAACTCGACGATGCTCGCAGGGCCTTCATTCGGCCGACGCCGCTGGCAAGCACATC
>CALHXW010000362.1 GCA_938040325.1 uncultured bacterium
TCGACCTGCTGGCGGCATCTACGCGCTGACCCCATCCCGTGTGCTGGTCGTGGGTGCCGACGGCCGAGTCACCGAAGCGGACTTCTCGCGCGAGCTGGACGCGATGAGCGTCGCGCGCGACGGCACCCTGTTGATCGCACACGACGACGCGGTGTGGCGCGGCAAAGAGGGCGCGCTGTCTCCGGTGTCCGAGAAGCTACCCAAACGATCGAGGCTCGCGCGGCTGTCGGTGTCGCCATCCGGGCACGCGTGGGTGCCGGCAATGAACGGCCGTGAGCTGCAGCGACTGGCGCCAACGCCAGACGCTCGATGGGAGACGCTCGAGGTCGGTCATGGCGTCAGTAGCATCGCCTTCGCCCCTGACGGCCAGGTATGGGGCGCGGGACGACGGTCCCTGGTTCGCTGGAGTGCCGACGACAACGACTGGCAGCCAGTCACGGAGTTCCGAAGCATGACGCGCCGCCGGCGCGTTGCTGTCTCAAGCGACGGCACCGTGTGGGCGACTCACGGCGGCGGCGGGCTGCTGATCTACCGAACCGATGGCCTCGAAAAGCGCATGTCGAAGCGCAACGGCACGTTTCCCGCCGCCGAGCTGGGCCCGTGGGCACTCGATGGAGCTGGGCGCGCGTGGATCGCCACAGACGACGGGCTGGTCGTGGTGCAGCCAAACGGCGAGCTGACCCACCTCAAGCAGGGCACGATCCCTCATCTCAGCGGCCGGGTCCGAGCCGTGATTGCCAGCGGTCGTCCGAGCCTGCCACAGGTCGCGCCGGAACGTGCTGTTGGCAGCGTGCGAGGCCGTGTGACGTTCGACGATGCTGACGAGACCGGAGCCCCCGCCAAACCGGAGGCGCTGACCGTGCACGCATGCGGCCGGATCGACTGGGGCGGCATGGGGTGTCCGGAGACAAAGACGTGGCGTCGCGTCGCTCCGGTCTCAGCAGATGGCGCCTTCGAGATTGCCCAGGTCCCAGTCGGCCCCTTTGCCCTCGAGCTCTTCGCTGGTGCCGAGCGCCTGCAAGGGTCCCCGCGGACGAGCCAACGCATCGCCAGAGCTGGCGGCGTGGCAGACGTCGGCACCAGCTCGTGCTCCAAACGCACGAGTGGAACGTGGTGGTGCCGAGACCTCAAACCGCGAGCGAGCGCTGCCACAAAGCGTCCGGGCAAGAAACGCACGAAGCGCAACAAGCGCGTGTCGCAGGCGCCGGATGGCGCGTTTGAGGTCGCCAGCGACGTGTTGGCGAAGGTCGAATCGAGGGTGCGGCTTGTACCGCACTACCGCGACGGCAAGCAGCAGGGCATCAAGCTCGTCGGTGTGCGCCCTTCGAGCATCCTGCGTGAGCTCAGCATTCGCTCGGGCGATGTCTTGCTGGCCATGGACGGCATTCCCGTCGGCAAGCTCAGTAGCGACGAACTCACGGCGTGGCTTCGCGAGGCGGCCGGACGAGAGCGCTTCAGTCTGTCGCTCACGCGCGGCGGCCTCCCCATCGAGCTGACGGTCTTGGTGCGCCCGCCCAGCGTAGCGCCTGTCTCTCCTTAGGCTTGCCAACCCTGCTGGCGCGTTGTGGCGGAGCGACAGGGCCTCCGCGGAGGTAGAACTGGACGTGGCCGACTTCGGCCGAGACCGGAGGTCATGAGCCGCGCAGTGATTCGTCACGCCCCATGAACTTCTGCTCGTGTCACGGTGTTGAGGGGCTGTCGCCCGCTCGGCTGTGAGCGCGGCGCAGCGGTTCTCGCGTGACAACCCTGCCCAGCCGTCTATCATCCGGCGCCGGGCGAGGCTGTCAGCAGCCGCGCGACATGAGGGAGGTAGCGAATGGTGCTGCAGGCACAAGGCCTGGTGAAGCGATATGGCGACTTCGAAGCGCTGCGAGGGCTCGACCTTGAGGTCGGTGCTGGCGAGGTCTTCTGTCTGCTAGGCGCCAATGGCGCGGGCAAGACGACGACGATCCAGCTCTTCTTGGGGTTCATCGAGCCGTCGGCCGGCAGCGCCAAGATCAAGGGCATGGAGGTCCGAGACCACGCGCTCGAGACCAAGCGCCTGCTCGCCTACATCCCTGAGAACGTCATGCTCTACCCGAACCTGACGGGGCTAGAGAACCTCGAGTACTTTGCGACGCTCGCTGGCTGCAAGGACCTCAGCGACGACGGTCTGCGCGCGACGCTCAAGCGCGCTGGACTGCCGGACGACTTCGTCGAGCGGCCCGTCGGCAACTACTCCAAGGGCATGCGCCAGAAGGTGGGCATCGCCATGGCGATCCAGCGCCAAGCGGAGCTGCTCTTGCTCGATGAGCCGACGTCCGGGCTGGACCCCAAGGCATCCAACGAGTTCTCGCAGCTTGTCGCGACCCTACGCGACGAAGGCGTGGCGGTCTTGATGGCAACGCACGACCTCTTCCGCTCTCGTGAGGTCGGCACCCACATCGGCATCATGAAGCGCGGCAAGCTCGTGGCCCGCTTCGACGCCAAAGACGTCTCTCACAACGACCTCGAGCGTATCTACCTCGAGCACATGCACGACTGAGCCCGATGAAGTTCACTCAACTCGTAGGCGCCATCGCCAAAAAAGAGATCCGCGAGATCGCGCGTGACGGCCGGATGCGTCTGCTCGGCGGCATCGTCGTCCTGCTGGCACTCGCCGCCCTCGCCTTTGGAACCCAGCAGACGCTGCGGGCTCAGCACGAACGCGAGCACGCATCCGAGCGCGCGGAGGAGCAGTGGGAGGGGCAAGGCGAGAAGAACCCGCACGTCGCCGCTCACTACGGCACCCACGTGTTCGCACCGACAAGCGCTATCACCGCCATCGATCCCGGCGTGTCGCCCTACCTCGGGCGCGCGGTGAAGATTCAGGCCCATCAGCGCGGCATCGCGACCTTCTCCGAAGCCCAGGACAGCGGCCAACGACCGGGCTCGTTCTCGGTAGCGATCGTCCTGCTTCAGCTTGTGCCGCTGCTCATCATTGCCCTCGGCTACGGCCTGTGGAGCCTAGAGCGCGAGCGCGGGACCCTGCGGCAGCTGCTCAGCACTGGCGTTGACCGCCGTGCGCTCCTGTGGGGCAAGACGCTGGCGCTCTTTGTGGTCCTTGCCATTCTCTTGGTGCCTGCCGCCATCGTCATCCTGGGCGTGCTCTGGTGGCTGGGCGGTGGCGACGGAGACACCATCCTGCGCCTGGGACTGCTCGGCTCTCAGTATGCAATCTACTTCGGGATCTTCGCGGGTTTGACGCTCTACGCGTCGGCCGCAGCCCGCTCTTCGAGGGCCGCGCTGGTCATCATGATCGGCGTCTGGGGCCTCTTCTGCCTCGTGACACCGCGCGCTGCCACGGAGCTCGCCGCGGCGCTGCGCCCGCTGCCAAGCCAGGCTGAGCTCGCACGCGACGTGGCTCACAGCCTGGAGAAAGGCATCGACGGCAAGACCGACCGAGAGATCGCTGTCGAGGCGATTGTCGAGGACATGATGGCCGAGCAAGGAATGTCGGCCACCGGCATGATGGTCGACGAGTCCTACCTAGAGGGCCTCAATCTTCAGGCGGAGGCCAAGTGGGAAGACCAGGTCTTCGACCACCACTTGCGGCTCCTTGACGACCGCATCGCCGCCCAAGAAGAGCTTGTCGCGTATGCCGGCTTTGTCTCGCCGTTCATGGCCATGCGCTCGGTGTCTGCGGGTCTCTCCGGCACCGACGTCGCCCACCACCGGCACTTCACCGAGCACGCGGAAGAGTATCGCAAAGCGCTCATCTTGCAGCTCAACGAGGCGTTCGCCGCCAACGCCGGAACCGACGGCTGGAACTACCGTGCAGGTGCCGAGACGTGGAAGGACGCACCAGCGTTCACCTACCAGTCGCCTGGCGCCTCGTTCGCCATCCGTACCCACCTTGTCAGCATCATCGCTTTGCTCTTGTGGCTGCTGGTCGCTTTCGGCCTCGCAATCCGTTCTGCCAAGCGGGTGAGGGTCGTATGAAGAGCGTGTGGAAAACGGTCCTCCGGCTCGAGTGGCGCATCCTCAAGCGCGACCGCGCAGCCCTCGCTGTGCTGGCCCTCTTCGCGGTGTTTCTGGTGGTCGCCGCCTACGCTGGCGGGCGACAGGCTGCCACCGTCGAGCGCGGTCTCGACCGCGCCCAGGCGGACGAATCGGCCCGGCTTGGCGAGCTTCAGGCAAAGCTCACCACGCTCCACGGCACCGATAAGCCGCTGATGTCGGCCGACCCACGAAGCGCCATCTGGATGGGCCAAAAGGGTGCGGCGAGCCTCGCTGTCTTACCGCCGGCCCCGCTGGCGCCGCTCGCCGTCGGCCAGCGCGACCTGCATCCACAAGCGATCCGCGTCAACACCGACGTGCACCTCACGTCCGAGCGCGAGACCGAGACCGCTATGTCGGCGCCGACCCGCCTCAGAACGGGAGCGTTCGACCCGGCGTTCCTCTTCGTCGTGCTCTTTCCGCTTGTGATCATCGCGCTCAGCTACGAGCTCCTCAGCGGCGAACGCGAGCGGGGCACGCTCGCGATGCTCCTGTCACAGCCGGTGTCTCAGCGCGCCCTCGTGTTGGGCAAAGCGGGCGCGCGCGCCATCGCGCTGTGTGGAGTGACGCTGCTCTTTGCCGTGCTTGGGCTCGTGGTCGGCGGCGCAGACCTCGGCAGCGGCGCGGCATGGCTGCACGTGGGGCTCTACTCCGCCGTGCTCGTCGCCTGGGCGCTCTTCTGGTTCGCTGCTGCGGTGGCCGTGAACTCGCTGGGCGGAACGTCGGCCCGCAACGCGCTGACGCTGGTCGGCGCCTGGTTGGTTCTCGTCGTGGTCGTTCCCGGCCTTGTGACGGTGGCCGTCGACACGATCTATCCCCCGCCCTCCCGCATTGAGCTGGTCCATGAGGCCCGCGAGTCGGCGCGTGAGGTCGAGCAGAAGCTCTCGGGCCTCGAGGGCCGCCACGACATGAACACCAAGACCAAGGACTACGCCAATCGCGTGGTCGCCGTGCAGGAGGAGCTCGCTCAGCGCTCGGCGCCGGTTCTTGATGAGATGCGGGCACAGCTCCGACAGCGTCAAGAGGTCACCGACGTGCTCCGGTTTGTCTCGCCTGCCATGATCGTGCAGCTCGCCTTCGAAGACGTTGCCGGCTCGGGTGCGACGCGTCATCAGCGCTTCGAGGAGCAGGTCGACGACTTCCACAAAGACTTCCGAGCGTTCTTCGTCTCAAAGATTCGAGACGGCAACATCTTGACCCCGACCGACTTGATCGCCGTACCGACGCTTACGTTTGAAGAAGAGCCAGCCTCGACCCTCATCGGCCGTGTCGCTGTCGGCATTGTGGTGCTCTTGGTGCTGGCAGGCCTGTTGCTGGCCTTCGCTTGGCCACGACTTCAGCGGATCGGACGCTTGACGCGCTGAGCCATCCGCAGGACGCGGAGCGACGGCACAAAACCACCTGCTCAAAGCGACGCCTGGGTAACCGGTTTCGGTCAGACGTCTGATCGGGTCTGCCCGACGCCCTTGCCCCCTTCCTTAGCCGCTGGGGTGCATGGCGCCTGGCCGAGCCAAGAGACGCCACGGCACATGATGCTTGCATGATGACGCGCCGTGTCGACAATGCCCCACCCGGAGGTACCCGATGGCCCATCCATGGCACGATCTACCCAACAATCCTGACACCGCCGCCGAAGGCTTCAACGTCGTCATCGAGATCCCGAAGGGATCGAAGGTGAAGTACGAGCTCGACAAGCCCTCAGGTCTGCTGCGCGTCGACCGCATCCTGTACTCGTCTGTGGTCTACCCCGCCAACTATGGGTTCTTGCCTCGCACCTACTGCGATGACGGCGACCCGCTTGACGTGCTCGTTCTTGGCAGTGAGCCCGTCGTGCCGATGGCGATCATGGAAGTCCGAGCCATCGGGCTCATGCGCATGCTCGACGGCGGAGAAGCCGACGACAAGATCATCGCGGTCCACCGCCATGACCCCGCCTTCAACGGCTACACCGACATCGAGCAGCTGCCTAACCACATCTCGCTTGAGATGCGGCGCTTCTTTCAGGACTACAAAGCCCTGGAAGCAGGCAAGACGGTCGAGGTCGACAAGCTGCGCGGCGCCGCGGACGCGCTCAAGGTCGTGACCGAGGCCATGGCCCTCTACCGCACCGAAGAGCACAAGCTCCGCGGCTGGTAGGACACTCGAAGACCGCACGCGCATGAGCGCGCGCGGTCGCCAAGCTCAGCCCACAGTCAGACCGGCCGGCGCACGTCGGCGCGTCGCCGGCGCGCCCAGAGGCCAGCGAGCACCGCGAGCACAGCGACCAGGCTCCATGGGATCGGGCCACCGGCCGTACAGCCCGCGCCTCCCGTCGCTAGCAATCCCTCGTCCGGTGCGGCGTCGCACGCGTCGCCAAGCGGGTCCAGGTCCAAGTTGGCCTGCGCCGGATTGCCAACGAATGGGCAGTTGTCGACGCTGTCGACAACGCCGTCATCGTCGGTGTCTGGGTCAAGCGCCACCTCGCAGCTCACGGTCGTGCTGAGCCCCGAGGGATCCACGCCGGTGACCGCATAGGTCGCAACCACGGACGCGCCCACGCCACCGGTGAACACCACGTCGCCGTCGATGACCTCAAACGGGCACGCGTCGTCTGCAAGGGCGCCTCCCTCACCGGATGTGGCGTCGCAGCTCGTGATCTGGACATCAAGGGTGACACCACACGCATCGCTGCCCGCAGGTCGCGCCGTGGCGCGGTCCACCTGCCACTCACCACAGGCGACCTCCGGTGCCGTCACGTCCACAACGATCAACGACGTCTCACAGGTTGCGCTGTTGCCCCGGTCATCGGACGCCTCGAAGCCCACCGTGCTCGTGCCGACGGGGTACACATCTGGCTCGACTGACACCTGCACCGATCCCTCGCAGTCACGGGTCGCTGTCGCTGTCGCCACGCCCTCCCAGTCGCAGCGATCCGCTGGCGCTTCCACCTCGCGGGTCTCATCGCAGGTCAGCGCGAATGGCACCTCACAGATGAAGTCAACGATCGTGAACGTCTCACTCGCAGGGCTCGGATCGCACTCGCCCGTCGCTGGGTTGCAGGTACGCACCTCGAAGGTATGCTCGCCGAGCGGCAGGTCGTCGTAGGTCACGGCGCCGCCATCGCAGGGCTCCCAGTCGCCGCCATCGAGCCGGCACTCGAACGTCGATGCCTCGGCGTCGCCTGGGTCTTCATAGGTCAACGCCACGCTGCTGGTCTCGTGCACCTCGCCGTGAGGCTCGGACGTGATGGCCGTCTCGGGCACGCGGCTGTCGATGGTCCACGTGTAGGTCGCAGGGCTCTCGTCGGTGTTGCCTGCAGCATCTGTGGCCGCCACCCACAGCGTGTGCTCGCCGTCGCCGAGGCCATCGAAGAACTCGGTCGGGTCGCAGTCTGCATACTCCTCAGGCGCGGGCGGCGAGCTCTCGGGATCGAGCACACACGCGTAGGTCACGGGCGCCTCGTCGGAGCCGAAGCCAAACGTGGCGTCGTTGTCCGTCGAGGGGTCGCCAGGATGGACCTCGATGAACGTGTCGGGTGCGACGTCGTCGACGCTGAACACGCACGTTGCTGGCGTGGGGTCGGGGTTGCCACCGCCGTCGACCGCTCGCACCTGCAGGACATGCTCGCCCGCGCCCACATCGAACACGTCGCCGCTCTCACACGGGGCCCAGTCGCCGTCGTCGACCAAGCACTCAAAGCTGTCCCAGTCCGCGTCGAGCGGGTTGCTAAACGTCAACGTGACGACGCCGGAGCTGAGCACGGCGTCCGGGCAGCTCACCTGGGTGTCGAGCGGACCGCAGACACTGCCGCCTTCGCCGTCACCGTCCACAAGCCCGTCGCAGTTCTCATCGGTGCTGTCACAGGTCTCGTCGACCGCACCCGCCGTGGGGTCGCAGCTATCGTTGAGCACGCCATCGTCGCATGAGGTCACGCCCATGTTGTCGCTGCAGATGCCGACGCCGCAGCTGGTGTCCTCAGCGACAAAGTCCTCGTCCACCGCGCCGTCGCAGTCCTCGTCGAGACCGTCGCAGAGCAGATCTTGCTCAAAGGCTGGTTCGAGCGGCTCGCACTGGGTCACCTCCTCGCCGTCAATGCACGTCTCCACGCCGGCCGCCTCACAGGCGCCCACGCCACAAGTCACTGACGTCGCTGGGTAGTCGTCATCGGCCACGCCGTCGCAGTCCTCATCCACCCCATCGCAGGTCGCGTCGGTCTCGCTCGCCGGTGCATCGGGTTCGCAGCTATCGACCTCGACCCCTGCCAGGCAGCTCGTCTCCCCAGTGCTCATGCACGCCCCCACCCCACAGGCGGTGGCCGCGCTCACGAACTCCTCGTCGACCTCGCCGTCACAGTCGTCATCGATGCCGTTGCAGGCAGTGTCCTCGCTCACTTCCGGCTCATTCGACTGGCAGTCGTCGACCTCTTCGCCGTCGACACATGTGTGCACGCCACCGGTCTCGCAGGCACCGACGCCACACGTGATCGGCGTCGCGGGGAAGTCGTCGTCGGCGACGCCATCGCAGTCTTGGTCAACGCCATCGCAGGTGGCGTCCGTGTCCGACGCAGGGGCACCCGCTAAGCATGAGTCTTGCGTTGCGCCGTCCACGCATGAGGTCTCCCCCGTGCTCGCGCACACGCCTTGGCCGCAGGTCGTCGCCTCGCCCACGAACTCTTCGTCGACCTCGCCGTCGCAGTCGTCGTCGATTCCGTTGCACACTGTGTCTGCGTCGACGCTTGCCTCGCCGGGCGTGCACTGGTCGACCTCTTCGCCAGCCACACACGTATGGATCCCAGCCACTTCACAGGCACCAACACCACAGGTGATCGCCGTCACGGGGAAGTCATCGTCGGCCACGCCGTCGCAGTCGGTGTCAACGCCGTCGCAGTCTACGTCCTCGGCCTCGATCGGCTCCCCAGCTTCGCAGGTGTCCTCGAGTGCACCGCCGACGCAGGACGTCACGCCGGTGCTCGCACAGACCCCGAGGCCGCAGCTTGTCGCTTCGCTGACAAACTCCTCATCGACCTCGCCGTCGCAGTCGTCATCGACCCCGTTGCAGACCGTGTCCACGTCGGTAGCAGGCTCGGCGGCGGTGCACTGGTCGACCTCCTGACCGTCTACGCATGTGTGCACTCCAGCCGTCTCGCATGCACCGACGCCACAGGTGATCGGCGTTGCGGCAAAGTCGTCGTCCGCCACACCGTCGCAGTCTTCGTCGATCCCGTCGCAGGTCGTGTCCGTCGTGGTCTCGGAAGCTCCTGGCGCACACGAATCGACCTCGGTGCCGGCAACACAGGACGTCGTCCCGGTGCTTGCGCAGACTCCCAAGCCACAGCTCGTGGTGGCGCCGACGAAGTCCTCGTCGATCTCGCCGTCGCAGTCGTCGTCGATCCCGTCGCAGGTTGTGTCGAGCTGCACGCTCGGATCGCCCGCCTCGCACTGGTCGACCTCCTGCCCGTTGACGCAGGCGTGAACGCCTGCAGCTTGGCAGGCGCCGACGCCGCACGTGATGGCCGTTGCAGCGAAGTCGTCGTCAGCAACACCATCGCAGTCCTGGTCCAGGCCGTCACAGCTCGTGTCCGTCTGCGACGTCGCCGTGCCTGGCGCGCACGAGTCCTGCTCGGCGCCGTCCACACACGACGTTACGCCACCGCTGGCGCAGACGCCCAAGCCACACGTCGTGTCGACCACCTCATAGTCCTCGTCCACCTCGCCGTCACAGTCGTCGTCGATCCCGTCGCAGGTCGTGTCGGTCTCAAGCTCAGGCTGCGACGCTTTGCACTGGTCGACCTCCTTGCCGCCGATGCACGCGTGCACACCCGCGACTTCGCAGGCTCCCACACCGCACGTGATGGCAGTCGCGACAAAGTCATCATCGGCGACGCCATCGCAGTCCTGGTCGATGCCGTCGCAGGTTGCATCGACCTGCGACGTCGGAGAACCGGCCTCGCAGGAGTCCTGCTCGGAGCCTCCCACACAAGCGGTCATCCCGGTGGCAGCACAGACGCCTTGGCCGCAGCTGGTGGCGCTCGCCATGAAGTCCTCGTCGACTTCGCCGTCGCAGTCGTCGTCGACGCCGTTGCAGACTGTGTCAACGCTCACAGCCGGTTCCGCCGCGTCGCACTGCTCGACCTCGCTGCCGTCGACGCACGCGTTCACGCCTGCTGTCAGGCAGGCCCCGACGCCACACGTGATCGCTGTCGCCTGAAAGTCATCATCAGCCACGCCATCACAGTCCTGGTCGACACCATCGCAGCTAGCATCTGACGACGCCTGGGGCTTCCCTGCCGAGCATGAGTCTTGAGCGATCCCGTTGACGCAGCTGGTCATCCCTGTTGCCGCACAGACGCCCTGCCCGCAGCTCGTCGCCTCCGCTGTGAAGTCCTCGTCAACCTCGCCGTCGCAGTCGTCATCGACGCCGTTACAGGACGCATCGACCTCAGCCGCTGGCTGGCCGGCCTCGCAGTCGTCGATGACCTTGCCTGCTTGGCAGCTCCGAATTCCGGCCGATGCACAGGCACCGACGCCGCACGTGATGGCGGTTGCCGCATAGTCATCGTCGGCAACACCATCGCAGTCTTGGTCGATGCCGTCGCAGGTCGTGTCGCTTTGGGCGGTGGCGGAGCCTGCCTCGCAGCTGTCGCTCTCGATGCCTGCGCTGCAGCTCGTCACGCCCGTGCTGGCACAAACGCCTACACCACAGGTCGTCGAGACCGCCAGGTAGTCTTCATCGATCTCACCGTCACAGTCTTCGTCTGCGCCGTTGCAGAGCACATCGGTGGCCGCCGTTGGCTCGCCCGCTTCACAGCTGTCGACGTACTCCCCGTCCACACAGCTCCGCTGGCCGACAGCCGCGCAGGCGCCCATGCCGCAGCTGGTGTTCGTGGTGGCTGCGTCCTCGTCGATCTCGCCGTCGCAGTCGTCGTCGACGCCGTCGCACGTGGCGTCTTCAGTGGGTGTCGTTCCGCCGAGGCACTGGCCATCAGCAACACAGATCTCGCCGGTGGTGCAGGGATTGCCGTCGTCGCATGCCGTCCCCTGCGGTGCGTCCCCCGGCTCACAGCTGCCGTCGGGCTGGCAGACCAGCTCGGTACAAGAATCCCCGTCACCATCATCGGGGCAGCTACAACCATTGCCGTAGACGAGCGGGTACACGCCGAGATCTTCGACGACCACTTCGATCTCTGCGCCGTCATCGGTCGTGGCGGCCCATGTGCCTTGGGTGTCGTCCGGGATGATCTCCCGCACCACGTAGGTACCTGGATTGAGAAGCGTCGAGACCTCCCCCATGGGGTCGGTCTGCACGGTGCGGACCAGCGCGCCGTTCGCGTCAAAGACCTGAAAACGCCAGCGGTTAAGGCCTGCGTCCAGCCCGTCTTGCATGCCGTTTTTGTTCCAGTCGAAGAACTTGGTGATGTCGACCCGACCAGGGCACACGCCAACAGGCTGAACAAGCTCACTGTCGGCCGGCGCGAGGGTGGCCTCGGTCATCACGGCCCGCCCAGCCAGCACGCCGGTGGTGTTCGACGTCGTCAGCAGCAGCTCAAAGCTCGCCGGAGGGGCGTACGCAGGCAGCATGGCAAGGTCCATCCTCACAGCGGTGACCTGGGGATAGCTGGCACTTGTGATCGACGAGAGCTGCTGCCACTCGCCGCCGATTTGCACATACATCTGAGCCCCGTTCGGTACGCCTGCGACCCCCGCAAACGTCGCGTTGGCCGTCGATGTGCCGTCCGCCGTGCTGGGAATCGGGCTGACGATGCTGATCGCCTCGAGGTCGACCCCTCCGGTGTTGGTACCGGCGACCACGAAGCGTGGCTGCTGGCCCGAGTGACAGCCGGGCTCGACCGAGACGTTCATCTCGGGAGGTACTGTCAGGGCAAAGGTGCCGTTTCGTGGGGCGGGAACATAGCCGTCTCGCGTGTTCTCCGAGGTGACCGTACCTGTGAACGTGACGCTGTCGCCGTTGACGAAACCGTGACTCTCGCTCGTGACGAACTCGATCTCGCCGTGCACACATGGAAACCACCGGTCTGGGACAAGAGCGGGTGTGTCCGCGTCACCGAACGTCCACACCAGCGGGTTCTGACCAGGAGCGGGCTCGGTGAACGGAATGCCTCCTAAGTCGCAGGTGGCGTCATCGCGTACCACCGTCTTGATGCCGGTCACTGTGACGCCAGGGGGCACGGTGACCGACATGGTCGGGTTCTGAACCCGTGCGTAGCTGCTGCTGCGACGAACGCCAAAGCTGATGATTCCGGGCTCGCCCACGATCAGGATCTGAGGTGTCGTCAGGTAGGGGTTGCTGACGTTGTTGTTGTCGAGCACCAGCATCGTGGGCTGGCTGCCACGGATCATGGTGCGGCTTGCGGTCGTCTCCATCGAGATGGGACCGTCTTGCCCGGTTGCATCGAGCTGAGCCACGTTTGTGGCCACCCGGCTTGTGTCGCCGGCCGGCACATACCCGAAGGGAACGTAGGTGAAGAAACGGAAGATGATCGGGATGATACCGCCCTCCGTCGTTCCCCACTCGTCAGCATAAAAGAGGATGTGCGATGCGTCTTCCTGCCAGCCGACCTGGCAGTCTCCGCCTGCGACGAAGCTCTGAAACTCAGCCACCGTCATCGGGTCGGTCTGCCCGGGCAGATCGCACGTGTGCATCACGAAGTCGACCGCTGGGGTGATGGTGATGTTGGACAGTAGCCGCAGGTCGTCAGGGATGCGGTCTTGCAGCAAGACGTCGGTGTATGGCGGAACCCCTTTGTCGGGGATCAGCGTGATGTCCCAGCGGGTGCTTGCGTCCTCAGAAGTCCCGCCGAGTCCCTGTTTTACGAAGCGTCGCCCCTCGCCGCAGGCTGGCGCTGTGAAGGCCTGGTTGTTTGGGCCAAACCAGGTGTTCAGCTCGGCGATGTGACGCTGGATGTTGCCGCTCGCAGTGACCTCTACGCCATCGAAGACGCCGGTGGCTTCGTAGTCGGTGTCCCCAGACATGAACGGAATCACCGAGCACGGGATCCAAGCGGCGACGATGAGGTGGTTGCTGTAGCTATGACTGAATCCGCTTGAGCCAATGCGGTTGCCCTGAGTCGCTGTGACCGTGCCTCCCATCGAGACCCACGGCGTGAGGTTGTGGCTAACAACCAGGTTTGAGCCCGGCGTTGGCAGACCGTTGTTGGCGTTCGCTGCGAACGCGTCGACGAAGACGGCCCCCGGCGGCAGAGTCGCGGTGATCGTGCCGCCGGGCTCGATGCTGGCGCTGCCTTGGTTTCGGACGCGCCAGTCCATCTTGTAGTGCATGCCGAACTCGCCGGTAACAGGATGCTCGACGAAGTAGACGTGGCCCGCGCCGTCGGCGCGGTCGTAGTCATGCCACACCGCAT
The DNA here is from genome assembly GCA_938040325.1 of uncultured bacterium. GTDB lineage: Bacteria > Myxococcota_A > UBA9042 > PHBI01 > PHBI01 > CALHXW01. The sequence goes on from CALHXW010000362.1 coordinate 13,376, forward strand.
TAAACGTCGCGTTCGTGATGATGCTGTCGGACGCCGGCCCAACCGAGAACGCTTGCCCGCTGCCGGAGGGTGGCGTGTACGTGGGACTGGTGATCTGCGCTGTGATGGTCGCGCTACTTCCGTCGGGGAACCGGTATCGCTCAAAGCGTAGGTTGAGCACGATGTTGCCTGACACGCCGCCGCCTGCGTCCAAGAAGCTGTTGGTCCATGTGCATGTCCTGACGTCGCCGCTGACCGTGCAGGCGAAGTTCGGAAAGGTCGACAGCTCGTGGGTCGACTTCAAGACGTTGGCGCCAACGGGCATCGTGACCTTCACCTCAAGGTCCTCGTACGTCCCACCGTCGAGGCTGTAGGCAATGGGGGCATCGAAGGCGACCGTCAGATCGGTGTCGACGGGTAGGTCGACCGAGACGGAGCTTTGTGCGAGCGCGACGCCGCTCCACGCGAGACCCACAAACAACACCACGGCCGCCAACACGTGTTTCGTGCTCACCATTTTGTTCCCCAATCTGTCGTACGTTTACTTCCCAATATGGGAATCGATCAGCGCTCCGTCCAGCGCAAGCGGGGCGAATTCCAAGCGCTCACCGACAGGATCGGGTTGTCGACAGCCTCGAGCCGGGGCAAATCGCCCATGTGGCGCCGGGGGCGTCCGGGACGCGTTGGCTCCGAAACGAAAAAACTCCCGCCAGGTTCGCACCTGACGGGAGCTGGTCTCATGAAGCGGCCGAAGGCAAGACCTCCATCCGCAAGCGCTGCCTCAACCTACTTGATGCTGAGCAGCTCGACGTCGAAGACAAGCATGCCGGCGGGCTTGCCGGGGCTGCCCTTGTAGGCCAGGTTCTCTGGAATCCAGAGACGCCGCTCTTCGCCGACCGACATCAGCTGAAGCCCCTCGGTCCAGCCGGCGATCACGCGGTTGAGCGGGAAGGTCGCTGGGGCGCCGCGCGAGACGCTGCTGTCGAACGCTTTCCCATCGGTGGTCCAGCCGGTGTAGTGCACGGTGACAACGCTGGTCGGACCGGGCTTCTTGGCGTCGGCCTTGGCGGCGGTGAGAACCTTCGTCGCCAGACCGCTCGCGGTCTTTTTGGCGTCCGCGGGCGGGGCCGCGACGTCCTTGGGCGCTGCCGGCATCGCCTTCTTCTTCGGAACGCCAACGAGCTTGGTGGCGCCGATCTCTTTCATGACCTGAGCGTACGACGCCACGCCGCCGCCTTCGCGGTGGCAGTGATTGCGATGGCACTTGGTGAAGCCAGCTGGGGGCTTGCGTGGATCGAACGTCACCTCGCCCTTGCCGGCAGCGGCGGTCTTGGCGCCCGCGTTGGCTTTGTCAGCGGCGGCTTTCTTTGCAGCCTCGGCCTTCTTGGTTGCTTCGGCCACCTTGGCTTCAGCGGCCTTCTTCGCCTCAGCAGCTTCCTTGGCGACCTTGTCGGCCGGCTTCACCGCTGTGGCTTTTGCGCCTTTGTCGGCGGCCTTGTCGCAGCCAGTGGTGCCCAGGGCCATCAGGCCAGCAACCGCACCCGCGGCCAGCATCGTCGTCAACTTCATGTCCAACTCCTTTCGCATTCACGATCGGGCGGCCAATTACCACGAACAGCTGCTTGGTTCCACGCCAGAAAGCCTGTAGCCCGTCCGACCACACGCTTGGGCGCCGATCAGCGAGGTTCAGCTGTGCTTGCGGCGACCGAAGGCGCTGGTGGGGACGACGTCGCGAGGGATTCCCTTGCGATCGTCGGGGCCCGGTCCTGTCTCGCACTTTCGCGGGATCCCCTGTGCGTCGCAGGCGCAGTCCGCACCACCTTCACCGCCGCATGAGCCCTGGAGCTGGCGGTTGGAAAAGATGACGCCAACGGCCATGGCAGCCATGAGCGCGCCGATGAGGAGTACGGTGAGAACGAACGTCGTCATGGCCGAGGCTCTACCACAGTCGGCTCGTGACGGCGACAATGGGTTCCGCACCGGAGCGCCATGTGCCCTGGGAGCCCAAGAGCAGCCGATCGAGGCGGTCTGAGCTTGCGATCACTTGGGTGCGACAAGCGCATCAAACGCAGTGGTTCGACGCTCGGCAAAAGCCTCTCCGTCGCGAATGAGCATCAGCACCGCCCAGCCCTTGGACTCGGCAAGCGTCAGTCCTTCCTCAGGTCCCAAGACGCTGAGCGCCGTGGCCAGGGCATCAGCCTGCATGCAGGTGTCACTGACAACCGTGACCGAGGCCGTCGTGTGCTCGACGGGCCGGCCCGTCCGCGGATCGATGGTGTGTGACAAGCGCTTGCCCTCGCGCTCGATGACGTTGCGATAGTCCCCGGACGTTGCCATGGCCTGATCGAGCAGCGGCACGACGCGATGGACTCTGCGCTGTGGTCCGGCCACTGGTACCTCGACACCAAGGCGCCATGGCTCGCCGGACTTGTTGAGGCCCCTAGCACGGACCTCGCCGCCGACCTCTACGAGGTAAGCGCCGTAGCCAAGGCGATCGAGAGTCGCCGCCACTTGGTCGACGCCATAGCCCTTCGCAATCGCTGAGAGGTCGACGTAGACGTCGCCTCGAGCCTTGCTCAGCGTGCCCGCCCCGGAGTCGATGGCGATCATGTCTTGCCCCACCCGGCTCATCAACGCCGACAGCTCTGCCTCCGTCGGCACGTCGCCGTCTTTGTCTGGGCCGAAGCCCCAGGCATTGACGAGGGGCCCAACGGTGACGTCAAACGCGCCACCGGTCACCTCGGCGATCGCTCTCGCTTCGCTGACCACGGCCATCAGCATCGGCGAGGCCTGGACTGGGGCCGTCGCGGTGCCGCGGTTGAAGCCGGAGAGCTCAGAGTCTTCCCGGTAGGTCGACATGCTCGCGTTGACGGCCTCAAGGGTCGCTGTGATCTCTTGCCGCGCCCCTTTCACCGCTGACGGCTCGGGCTTGCCCGTCGTGACGACCTTGACCGTCCACGTCGTTCCCATGGTCGGGCCAGAGATCACCGTCTGCCACGGGTCCGTCGACGCGTCTCCCCGGCGCATCCACAGGACCACGAAGAGCGCGATCACGAAGAGAGCCGGCAGGCCGAAGCGGCGCAGCATCCAGATTCGATACGCCGTCGGCTCTGTCGGTGGTTCGGGTCGCATCAGCGGCCGTCAGCTCGGCTCACCCGCCGAAGTCGTCGAGCGCGATGTTCTCGGGCTCCACGCCGAGGTCCTCGAGCATGTTGATGCAGGCCGTGTTCATCATCGGTGGGCCGCACATGTAGTACTCGACGTCTTCCGGCGACGGGTGCTTGCTGAGGTACTCGTCAAGCGTCACCTGGTGGATGTAGCCGGTCAGGCCGGTCCACTCGTCTTCGGGCAGCGGGTCCGACAGCGCCAGGTGCCACTCGAAGTTCGGGAACTCCGCGGCGATCTTGTCGAAGTGGTCGACATAGAAGGCCTCACGCAGCGAGCGGGCGCCATACCAGAAGGTGACCTTCCGCTTGGTGGCCAAGCGACGGAAGAGGTCGAAGATGTGGCTGCGCATGGGCGCCATACCGGCGCCGCCACCGATGAAGCACATCTCGTTGTCGGTGTCCTTGGCGAAGAACTCGCCGAAGGGCCCGCTGATGACAACCTCGTCGCCGGGCTTGAGGCCGAAGATGTAGGACGACATGATGCCTGGCGGCACGTCGGGCTGCCGGGGCGGCGGGCTGGCGATCCGGACGTTGAGCATGATGATGTCGCTCTCGTCGGGGTAGTTGGCCATCGAGTACGCGCGCGTGACGGGCTCTTTCACGTTGGAAGCGAAGCGCCACATGTCGTACTTGTCCCAGTCGTCCCGGTACTCCTCTTCGATCTCGAAGTCCTTGTAGTGGAGCAGGTGCGGTGGGCACTCGATCTGGATGTAGCCACCAGCGCGGAACGGCACTTCCTCGCCCTCGGGAAGCTCAAGCACCAGCTCCTTGATGAACGTCGCGACGTTCTCGTTGCTACGGACCTTGCAGGTCCACTTGCGGACGCTGAAGATCTCGGGCTCGAGCTCGATCTCCATGTCCTGCTTGACCTTCACCTGGCAGGAGAGTCGAACCCCCTCACGGGCGTCGCTTCGCGAGATGTGCGGCACCTCGGTGGGCAGCATCGCGCCACCGCCGGAGTGCACGTGCACCGTGCAGACGCCGCAGGTGCCCTTGCCACCGCAGGCCGACGGAATGAACACCTTTCGAGCCGCCAGCGTGTTGAGCAGCGTGCTGCCGGCTCGCGTTGTGAAGCTGTTCTCTTCGTCGTGGTTGACGAGGATCTTCACCTCACCGCTTGCGACGAGACGAGCGCGCGCCGCCATCAGCCCAACGGTGAGCAACAGGATGAGGCCGACAAACACTGCGACGCCAACGAGGATCGTGGTCATGTCTGAGTCTCCTTCGCCTACAACTGAATGCCGGCGAAGGCCATGAAGCCAATCGCCATGAGTCCGGTGATGATGAACGTGATTCCGAGACCTCGTAGAGGACCGGGCACGTTGCTGTAGCGCATCCGCTCGCGGATGGCTGCAAGCGCAACCATGGCCAGGAAGAAGCCAAGGCCCGAGCCCAAGCCGAACACCGTCGACTCCGCCAGGTTGTAGTCGCGCTCAACCATGAACAGCGACGACCCAAGGATGGCGCAGTTCACGGCGATCAGGGGCAGGAACACACCGAGCGCCGCATAGAGCGCAGGCGCAAACTTATCGAGCGCCATCTCCACAACCTGCACGGTGGCAGCGATGGAGCCGATGAACGCCAGGAAGTTGAGGTAGGACAGGTCCGTCGTCGCGAAGTCAGCGCTGATCCACGTCATCGCCCCTTCTTTCAGGAAGTACTGATAGAAGAGGTTGTTGATCGGGGTCGTGACGGTGAGCACGAACGTGACCGCGAGGCCGAGGCCAACAGCGGTGTCGACCTTCTTCGAGACCGCCAAGAACGAGCACATGCCTAGGAAGAAGGCGAGCGCCATGTTCTCGACGAAGATCGCCTTCGTTAAGAGGCTTAGGTAGTCTTCCATGGCCTAGTCCTCCGTCTGGAGTTCGGGCTTCCAAGCTCGCAGGATCCAAATGAAGATCCCGATGAGGAAGAAGGCGCCAGGTGCCAACACCATGAGACCGTTGGGGTTGTACCAACCGCCCTCGGTCACCAAGGGGAGAATCTCCGCGCCAAAGAGCTTCCCGGCCCCGAGGAGCTCGCGGAAGAACGCGACGAAGATGAGCACCAGCGAGTAGCCAATGCCGTTGCCGATGCCATCCATGATGGACGCCACCGGTCCGTTTTGCATCGCAAACGCCTCGGCTCGGCCCATCACGATACAGTTCGTGATGATGAGGCCGACGAACACCGAGAGCTGCTTGGACGTCTCAAAGAGGTACGCCTTGAGGATCTGGTCGGTGATGATCACCAACGACGCGATGATCGTCAGCTGGACGATGATGCGGATGCTCGGCGGGATGTGGTTGCGGATGAGGCTGATCGAGAGGTTCGACAGCGTCATCACGGCGATGACCGCCGCGCTCATCACCATCGCGGTCGACATCTGCGTCGTGACGGCAAGCGCCGAGCAGATGCCAAGCACCTGAATGGCGATGGGGTTGTCGTTAAAGAGCGGATCGATCAGAGCTTCGCGATTCTTAGACGCCATCTCAGACCCCCTTCGCGCTGAGCATCTTGAGGTATGGCCCAAAGCCGTTGTCGCCGGCCCAGAAGCGGACCAGCTGGCCAACGCCACGGGCCGTGATGGTCGCGCCCGAGAGCCCATCGACCTTGTGGGGTGCGGACTCAACGGGGCCCGCCACGCCCTTGATCACGTCGATGACGGCCACGCCCTTGTCATCAAAGACCTTCCGGCCAGGCCAGAGCGCCTTCCAACGCGGGTTGTCGACCTCGCCACCGAGGCCAGGCGTCTCGCCGTGCTGGTAGAAGGTCAGTCCAGCGATCGTGTTCAGATCGGGCTGGAGGGCAACGAAGCCGTAGAGCGTCGACCAGAGGCCCTTACCTTCCACCGGCAACACGACCAGGTCCGTGCTGGCATCTGCGTTGGTGTCGATGAGGTAGACGACCGCTTGGTTCGGCAGACGCTTCACGCCAGCGGTGTTCTTGGGAGCTTCGATGCTCGTGCTGGGGTCTTTTTGCGCCTTGAGCTGGTCGAAGGTCGCGACCGCAGCGGGCTCCGCGTCCACGTAAGCGCCGCTCTTCAGGTCGATGAGCTTCGGCGTCACGTGCTTTTCATAGAGCGAGTTGATGTCGTCGCGTCCCAGTGGCGCCTCGCCACCGGAGCCAACGCCGGCCACGCTCAGGACCTTGGACTTGCGATCCAGCAGCTTGTTCTCGTCCTGGCGATCCTTGAGTCCCACAGCACTTGTGGCGACGAAGACCGAGCAAACGAGGCAGACCGCGGCAGCAAACCCGAGGGTGTATCGCGTACTATACTCCATAGTTAGCCCTCCTCTTGATGTTCTTCTGAACGATGAGGTGGTCGATGTACGGCGCAAACATGTTCATGAAGAGGATCGCAAGCATCATGCCTTCCGGGTACGCCGGGTTAATGACGCGCACCAAGATAACCATCACGCCTATGCCGATACCGTAGTAGAGCTTGCCGCGCGCTGTGAACGCGCTCGTGACGGGGTCGGTGGCCATAAACACGAGGCCGAACGCGAAGCCGCCGAGGACCAGGTGCCAGTGGAACGGCATGTCAAACATCGGGTTGGTGTCGCTGCCGATGGCGTTGAGCAGAAGCGTCATCGCCACAGCGCCAACCAGCACGCCGACCATGGTGCGCCAAGAGCCGATCTGAGTGACGATGAGGATGAACGCGCCGATGAGGCAGGCGAGCGTGGACGTCTCGCCCATCGAGCCACCAATGAAGCCGAAGAAGGCGTCCATCCATCCGCTGCTGCCGAGCGCGACAGCCTCGCTTCCCCAGTCGACCGCGCCAGCGGCGGCCGTGCTGAGCATGGTTGCGCCGGTCGAGCCGTCGGTCATGACGGCCGCGATCCAGGGGCTATCGCCGGAGATGTCGGCGGGGTAGGCGAAGAAGAGGAACGCACGCGCCGTCAGCGCGATGTTGAGCACGTTCATGCCCGTGCCGCCGAAGACCTCTTTGGCCAAGATGACGGCAAAGGCGATCCCGAGCGCAACCTGCCAGAGCGGAATGGTCGGCGGCAGCACGAGCGGGAAGAGGAACATGGTCACGAGGAATCCCTCGTTGACTTCATGTCGCCTCAGGATGGCGCTACCGACCTCGATGTTGCCGCCCACAAAGGCTGTGACCGCAAGGACCGGCAGGAACCAGATGGCGCCGTAGATGGCGTTGCCGAAGAAGCTCGTCGGGTCGTGGGTAAAGCCCAGCCACGTGTAGAGCCCGGTGTGCCAGTCATCGATAGGCAACGCACCGTTAGAGATGGCCAGGTTGGCTTGGTAGCCAGTGTTGTACATGGCCATCAGGATGCACGGGACCAGCGCGAAGACGACGGTGATCATCATGCGCTTGAGGTCGAGTGCGTCGCGGACGTGGGTCAGCCCTTCGGTGACCTTGCCCGGCGTGAACAACAGCGTGTCCGGCGCTTCATAGAGGGCCTCGAACTTGTGCAGTTTGCCGCCCTCTTCGAACTTGGGGGCCTGCTTGTCGAGGAACTTACGGAGGAACTTCATAGTGGGGTCAGCCCTCCTTCCAGATGGTCGTGAGGTTGCGGCGTAGGTGCTTGCCGTAGTCTTCCTTGCCCGGGCTCACAAACGAGCAGAGTCCAAGGTCTTCTTCGGCCAGCTCAAGGCAGCCGAGCTTCTCGGCGCGCTCGAGGTCATCGACCAGCAGCGCACGGAGGAGAAACGTCGGCATGATATCGAGCGGCATGACGCGCTCGAACATTCCGATCGGCACCATCGCGCGATGGCTGCCGTGGGTGGTGGTGGTCAGCGCGTACTCTTTCTTCTTCACGAAGCCACTGAGGAACGCACGCACCGTGGAGTACATGTTGCCGCCTGGGGCAAGCCAGCCGAGGAAGCGGCGCTCGCGGTCTTCAGCGAGGCAGGCAATGCCGTTGTCGAAGCGGCCTAGGTAGCCAAAGAGCTCGCCCATGGCGGTGTGGCCCGAGAGGACCGAGCCGCGAACGAGGCGGACCTCGCCGTCGATGGTCTCGCCCGCTGCCAGCTGGTCGACGCGTGCGCCGATCCGGGTCTTGAGCAACCGAGGCTGGGTCGCTGCCGGTCCAGCGAGCGACACGACGCGGGTGACGTCGAGACGACCCGTGCGCGCGAGGGCACCGATGGCAGCGACGTCTTGAATGCCGATCGACCAGACAACGCGCTTGCGGTTGACGGGGTGCAGCGTGTGAATGTGCGTGCCGGTGAGGCCTGCCGGGTGCTTGCCGCGGAACTCTTCCTGCTGGACGTTGCTCGCGCCGCCCGGGCTAAGCTTCGAGCCAGCGGCCTTGCAGAAGTAGACCTTGCCGTCAGTGAGCTTGCTGAGAAGTGCGAGCCCCCCGGCGATGTCGGCCTCGCGCCCCGCCATCACCGCGTCCATGTCGGGTGCGAGCGGGTTGGTGTCCATGGCGTTGACGAAGATAGCCTGGCAGTCCTCGTCGAAGCTTGGGACCCGGTTGAAGGGCCGCGCGCGGATGCTTGTCCAGAGCCCGCTCTCACTGAGCAGCGCTTGGACCCCGGCGCGATCCAGTCCCGCGACGCCACCGGCTGGGTAGCTCGCGAAGGTCTGGAACTCGTCGTCGCCAGGCGTCCCGGCGGCTTCGCCGGCGCTCAGCTCGATGACCACCGACTGTAGGGCCCGTCGCTCGCCGCGGTTGACCGCGACGACCGTACCCGCGCCCGGGGCGGTGAAGACGATGCCGCGTCCCTTACGGTCCTCAAAGAGGACCTGGCCGCGCTTGACGACCGCACCGACCTCGACATGCATTCGAGGCTTCATGGTCGGAAAGTCTGCGGCCAAGAGCGCGACATGGGTAACGGAGGCCCCGTCGGAGACGGTCTGTTGGGGCTTGCCCGAGATGGGCAAGTCCAAGCCTTTCTTGATGACGTGTACTGCCATGCTGTTCCGGTTCTCCGTGCCTCGGCCTGGTTTTCGGATCGCAACACATCGAGCACGCCGGACCGCAGGGCGGTGCTCGCGGTGACGGTTTAACCGCGTTCTTCGATTTGGTGAAGCGGAGAAAAGCGGTGAACAGTTCTTTCTTGCGCCACACGACGGTCGACCGAGCGCTAACCTCGCGTCTTCGAAGGCAACAACGCCTCAAGCGGCCCGATGGTGAGAGAGCGTAGCGTCAGCGGCGACAGGGGCGACAGGGGTTCGGGAGGCGGTCCGTCGTGTCTTGCGCGCCGCTCGGCAAGAGCGCGACGCTCGGTACCCGCGTGCCGGGCCCGGCCGACTCTCGAACAGGATCGCGACGCGCCCTGGCGTCAACGACGGTTGATCTCGGCCGCGTCCGGCGCGAGGAGCCGACGTGTCAGTCGCGGTAGGCCTTGATGCTGGCGATCTCCAGGCGAAACGTGCCGTCCTGCTTGTCCGAGATCATCAGCCCGAGCCGTCGAATGCGCTTGAGGTTGAGAGGCTTGGCGCCCTCAACCATGCGACCACGCCAGGTCGGCGCGAGCTCGTCGAACCCGATCCGAATCTCGCTCCACGCACCGCTCGGCGCAACGAACGCTTTCGAAAAGGAGATGCTGTCGAAGGCTTCGCGATCGGCAAGGCGCAGCTTGTAGATCTTGTCGTCGCCGCGCACGCGCAAGACCAGCCCCTTCGCGCCGCTGAGGTCGAGCGCGAGATCGCTCGCGCGGACCGACGCGAACCCGCCATTGCGCTCGAGCGAGAGCGTCCCCTCGAACGCAGCCGCACCGCCGCGGCTCGCCTTCAAGCGACTGCGGCTGATGCCTCCCATCACCCGGTCATCGACCGGACGAAACCTCGCAACGGCCGTCGGCTCGGAGAAATCCATCACAACCACAGGGGGCTCCTTCGCGGCCACCACGGGTGCGGGCGGCGGGACTTGAGGACGGGCCGCGGGCTCGCCGGCGGCCTGCACAACGCTTGGCAAGGGCTGCGGCGTCACAGCGGGCGGTGACGCTACCACTGGAGGCGCGTCACTGACTTGGGAGGGGGCGCCTTCACCCGGCGCGGCCCCTTGGGGTGGCTTGGACGTGTGTCCTGCCGCGGCCGCTTCGGGTGGCTCTGCCCTTCGGTCTGGCGCGGCCGGCGCGGAGCAGGCCCAGAGCCCCGCGCAAAGCATGAGCAGGCCCAGCACTCGGTCATGGTTGGCGCGTTGGCCGTCTCGATTCATGCGGCAAGGCTGGCGGGACCGAGCCCCAGAGTCAATCCCGACCTCGCGAGCCACGCGCCGCCAGACAGCCGAACGCGCGATTGCAATCGCTGGCCGATGTTGCAAACGTCCCCCAAAGACGGCCGCTCTCAAGGCGGCGCCCGCCCAATGCCCTCGGCGTCTCCTCCATGAACACCCTCAAGCTTCCGGTCCTTGTCCTTCGCGCCCCCGGCACCAACCGGGGCCGCTCGGCCGCACGCGCCGTGCAGCTCGCTGGCGGCAGACCGGAGCTGGTCACCACCAAGGCCCTCATCCACGGCGACGTGCGTCTCGACGACTATCGCATGCTCGTCTTGCCGGGCGGCTTCTCGTACGGCGACGATCTGGGCGCCGGACGCGCCTGGGCCGCGCTCCTGCGAGCGCACGTGTCCACGCAGCTGCAGGCGTTCGTCGACAGTGGCCGGCCGGTGCTTGGCATCTGCAACGGATTCCAAGCGCTCATCCACCTCGGCCTGGTGGGCGATGACCTCGGTGAGCGCGGCGCGACGCTCACCGACAACGCGCGCGGGCACTTCGAGTGCCGGTGGGTAACGCTCAACGCTGCCCCCGAGAGTCGCTGCGTGTTCACTGCGGATCTCGAACCCATCGAGTGCCCTGTGGCGCACGGCGAGGGACGGGTCGTCTTCAGCAACCCCGCGACCCACGAGCGCTTTTCCGCAGCCGGACGAATCGCTCTACGCTACGCGCCCAGCCCGTCGAGCGACGGCTATCCCGGCAACCCCAACGGCTCGACCGACCACATCGCCGGGCTCTGCAACGCCGCCGGCAACGTGCTTGGCCTCATGCCCCACCCCGAGGACCACGTCACGGCAACTCAGCACCCACGGCGCCACCGCGAGGCAGCACGCGGGCTCGGCCTCGCGCTCTTCGAGGCTGGGCTTCGCTACGCGGCGCGGCTCTGAGTCGCACCGGCGATCACGTCGGTATCGTCGACGCTCGCTTCGCTTTGTCGACCCGCCGTGTGCGCTTACTGTGCGCTGACGATAGTTGCCGGGTGGGTCGGCAAGCGCTACGCCGCGTGGCGCGGGCGAGGTATACCCGCCGCCCCTCAACACAAGAAAGTTCAACCGACGTGGCCAAAGACCGGTCTCATAGCTTGCTCCATACCGGCGATCGCTCGGACTGCGACAGCGTCGCTGTCCGTCCGCAGCCGTGCGAGAGCGCCGAGCTGGCCCGCGACAGCAGACCTTCAGCGCCGCGCGGGTCCGCTCGGCCAGAAGATCGCCGGCCCCGGGAGGCCTGCGGGGTCATCGCCGTGCACGTGCCAGGACGCCAAGCAGCACGGCTCGCGTTCTTCGGGCTCTTTGCCCTCCAGCACCGCGGCCAGGAAAGCGCTGGAATCACGGCAGCGAACGGACCGACCTTCCGCAGCCACAAGGCGATGGGACTGGTCACCCAGGTCTTCGACGAAGCCACGCTGGCTCCGCTCGTAGGCGACCGCGCGATCGGACACACCCGCTACTCAACGGCCGGAGACTCCGACCTCGCCAACGCGCAACCCTTCGTCGTCCACACCAGTGACGACTCGGTGGCCGTGGCTCACAACGGCAACGTCACCAACGCGGCTGCGCTTCGCCAGACCCTAGCTGGACGAGGCACCAAGCTCAGCTCCGGCAATGACAGTGAGGTGTTGACCCACCTCTTGGCCACGCCGGCAGCCGGCGCGTTTGAGGAGCGCATCACTCGGCTCCTCCAGACGGCCGAGGGTGCCTACAGCCTTGTCGTGCTGACCCGCGACGCGATCTTCGGCGTTCGTGACCCGCGCGGGTTCCGTCCCCTCTGTTTGGGTCGCCTCCCCAATGGTGGCTCGGTCATCGCGTCGGAGTCGTGCGCGTTCGGCCCGATCGGTGCCACCTTCGAGCGAGAGATTGCACCCGGCGAGGTCGTGCGAATCGATGCACACGGGGTCCACAGCCGCCGACTCGCCCAGCCGCCGGCACGCACCCTCTGTGCCTTCGAGCATGTTTACTTCGCCAGGCCCGACAGCATCATCGACGACCAGCGTGTCCATGCGGCCCGCTATCGCCTGGGCCAGCGGCTCGCCGTCGAGTCCCCGGCGCCGACCGGCGATGTCGTCATCCCGGTGCCGGACTCCGCACTGCCCGCAGCGCTCGGCTTTGCAGACGTCAGCGGGATCCCCTACGCCGAGGGCCTGATCAAAAACCGCTACATCGGTCGCACGTTCATCCAGCCCGGAGACGAGCTCCGGAAGCGCGGTGTCCGGCTGAAGTTCAACCCGCTGCCCCACACCCTGCGCGACAAGCGCGTCGTCCTGGTCGACGACTCGATCGTCCGCGGGAACACGTCGAGGGAGCTGGTGCGTCTGGTGCGCAAGGCAGGCGCCACGGAGGTCCACATGCGGATCAGCTCGCCGCCGGTCCGTCATCCCTGCTACATGGGCGTGGACATGCCAACACGCGAAGAACTGATCGCTCACTCACGCGACGTCGACAGCATCGCCGAGCTGCTGGAGGCCGACAGCCTCCGCTATCTCTCCCTCGAGGGCATGCTGGCCGCCGTGCAGCACGAGGGTGGAGACCGTGGCCACTGCGCCGCCTGCTTCTCTGGCCGCTATCCACTTGAGATTCGCCCTTGAGCGGACCTCCGATCGCTGTCCTCGTCATCGGCGGAGGCGGCCGCGAACACGCACTTGCCTGGTCGCTCGCGACGTCAGCGCGCACGGCGCGAGTCTATGTCGCTCCAGGCAACGCCGGGATCGCGGCCCTGCCGAACGTCGAGTGTGTGCCGCTGGACCTGAGCGCGACGGAGCTCGCCGATCGGGCCGAAGCCCTTGGGGTGGGCCTCACCGTCATCGGTCCTGAGGCACCGCTTGTCGCTGGCGTCGCCGATGTCTTCCGCACGCGTGGGCTCGCGGTGTTTGGCCCCTCAGCCGGAGCCGCGCGCATCGAAGGCTCGAAGGTGTGGAGCAAGGCGTTCATGGCGCGCCACGGCATCCCTTCCGCCGCCTACGAGACCTTCACCGACATCGACCTAGCGCTCGCGCACGCCCAAGAGCGGGGCGCATGCGTTGTCAAAGCGAGTGGCTTAGCCGCCGGAAAGGGCGCGTTCGTCTGCCACAGCGCCGAGGAGGCGCAAGCGGCTGTGATCGCTCTCATGCGAGACCGGGCCCACGGAGACGCGGGCCGCGAGGTCGTCATCGAAGACCGACTCATCGGCGAGGAAGTGTCGATCCTCGCATTTTGCGACGGCAAGACCGCCGTCCTGATGCCGCCGGTGCAAGATCACAAGCAGCTCCTTGACGGCGACCGGGGACCGAACACCGGCGGCATGGGCGCCTTCACGCCGGTCGCTGCGGTGACCGACGCCGTTCTCGACACCATCGCCAGCGACGTGGTGGGACGCGCCATCGACGGGCTCGCTGCTGAGGGCACGCCCTTCATCGGCGTGCTCTTCGCCGGTCTGATGGTGACGCCCGACGGCGTTCGCACGCTTGAGTTCAACTGTCGCTTCGGTGACCCCGAGACCCAGGTGGTGCTGCCACTGCTTGAGACCGACCTCCTCGACATCCTGCTTGCCTGCGTCGACGGCCGCCTCGACGAGACGCCGATTCGCTGGCGTGCCGACGCGTCCGCGGCCGTGGTCGCGGCCTCTGCGGGCTACCCGACGTCCCGGCGCACGGGCGACGTCATCAGCGGGCTCGACGGGGTCGACCCGACCACGCTCATCTTTCATGCCGGCACGAGCAGGAGGCCAGACGGGCGCCTACAGACGTCTGGCGGACGCGTGCTCGCCTCGGTCGGGGTCGAGCGAACGCTGGAGGCTGCGCTTGAGACCGCATACGCTGCCATCGATACCATTCGCTTCCGCGGAAAGCAGACGCGCCGAGACATCGGCAGCCGGAGCCGGAGCCTGCGCTACGCGGACGCTGGTGTCGACATCGACGCAGCCGCGGCGGCGCTAGCTCGTGCGACGGCGGCCATCGCCGCGACCCACGACAGCCGAGTGCTGAGCGGAACGACCGGGTTTGGAGGTCTCTTCGACCTCGAGCAGAACATCGCCGGTCTCGCCCATCCGGTGCTGGTGGCTTCGACCGATGGCATCGGCACAAAGACGCGCATCGCGGCCGCACTCGGCCGCTGGCACAGCATTGGCGTGGACCTGGTTCATCACAGCATCAACGACATCCTTGTGCAGGGCGCCTACCCGCTCTTCCTACTCGACTACGTCGCTGCCTCAGCGCTTGAGCCAGACGTCATTGCCGCGATCGTCGAAGGGATCGCTGGCGCCTGCGCCAGCCATGCCATCGCGCTGCTCGGCGGCGAGACCGCCGAGATGCCGGGCGTCTACGTCGACGGTGAGCTGGACTTGGTCGCGACCATTGTCGGCGTGGTCGACCGAGCGGCGATCATCGACGGGTCGCGCGTCGAGGCCGGTGATGCCGTGCTCGCCTTGCCCTCAAGCGGCCTCCATACCAACGGCTTCAGCCTCGCACGCGCTGCCCTCCGTGGCCTCGACCTCGGCGCCACCCACGGCCTCGACCAGGCGCTCGGCGACGCACTGCTGACGCCGCATCGTTGCTACTTGCCCGAGGTGCAGAGCCTCAGAGCCGCGCATGTCGACATACGCGCGCTGGCCCACATCACGGGGGGAGGCCTCGTCGACAACCCGCCGCGGGTCGTCCCAGAAGCGCTCGCCGTCCAGATCGACCCGACGCGCGTCGTCACTCCCCCCATCTTTTCGCTCATTCAGCGCTGCGGCAACATCGCGACAAGCGAGATGCGACGCACCTTCAACCTCGGGCTCGGGATGCTGGTCGTGGTTCCCGGCGCACAGGTCAACGCAGCACTTGCGGCCCTGCCCGACGGGATCGAGGTCGGCAGGATCATCGCACGAGCTGCTGACGCCGTCGTCTTTGACGAGGTGGCATGGTAGCGCAGCGGAAGCGGCTGGTCGTGCTGGCGTCCGGCAGCGGCACGAACCTCCAGGCTCTCATCGACGCCTGCGCGGACGGGCGGCTCGCCGCGACGATCGCACGCGTCGTGGTCGACCGCGAAGACGCCTACGCCCGGACGCGAGCCGCCGACGCCGGTATCCCGTGCGACATCGTACCGGTCAGCCAGTTCGCTGACAGGAGCGCATTCGATACCGCCCTCGCCGCGCGTGTTGCTGTCGCCGAGCCTCACCTCGTGGTGCTCGCTGGCTTCATGCGGATCCTCGGGGCCGGCTTCATCGACCGCTTCGCTGGCCGCGTCATCAACCTCCACCCCGCCCTACCCGGCCAGTTTCCGGGCGCGCACGCCGTCCGACAAGCCCACGCGGCAGCTGTCGCGGGTGCGATCACCCACACCGGCGTGATGGTCCACTACGCGGTCGTCGAGGTGGATGCGGGACCGGTCATCTGCCAGCAAGCCGTGGCCATCGATTCGGACGCCCCGGCGAGCGCTCTGCGGGAGCGGCTCCGGCCGGTTGAGCATGCGCTCATCGTCCGTGCGGTCCGCATCGCCCTCGACAGGCCCACGCGGATCGAGATCGGCCCAAAGCCCGGCGTGGGCGACCCGCGTGGCGACCGGACGCTGCGCGACATCCATGCGCTCGGGCTTGCCGACGTCGCGCGCGTGGCGTCGCGGTCCGTGATCGTCGTCTCAGGTCTCGACGAGGCAGACGCCAAGCGCCTCGCCGCCGAGCTGCTGGTGGATCCGGTCACCGAGGTGGCAACGCTCGGCGGACTGCCGCACGCGGACACCATCGACGTCGGCTTTCACCCTGGGGTCACGGACTCGACCGCCGAGACACTGCTTCAGACGGCGCACGCCATCGGCTTCACGGGGCTGTCGGCCGTCGCGACCGGGACGTGCTACGAGGTGGTCGGCGCCAGCCCAGACGCCCTGCAGGCTGTTGCCACGCAGCTCCTCGTCAACCCGGTCATCGAGCGTTACGCCATCGGCGCGCATGTGGCGCCTGCGCTCGCGGTCGCTGCACCGCTGGCCGAAGCCGACGTCAACATCACCAGCGTCCGTCTCCGCGGGCTCGACGACGTCGGGCTTGCCGCGGTCACTGCCGAGCGGCGACTCGCGCTCGACCTCGCCGAGATGCGGGTGATCCGCGACCACTACGCTGCGCTTGACCGCGACCCGACCGACTGCGAGCTGGAGATGCTCGCCCAGACCTGGTCGGAGCACTGCGCCCACAAGACCTTTCGGGCGCGAATCGACTACACCGAGCGAGGGGCCGACGGTCGCATCGATCCAGCCGCCAGCGGTGTCGTCGACGGCCTGCTCGAGACCTACATCCAGCGTGCCACCGAGACGATCAACGCCTCCTGGGTACAGTCGGCCTTCGTCGACAACGCCGGCATCGTCGCCTTCGATGAGGCGCTGTCGCTGGCGTTCAAGGTCGAGACCCACAACCACCCGTCCGCTCTCGAGCCCT
Organism: uncultured bacterium; assembly: GCA_938040325.1. Classification (GTDB taxonomy): domain Bacteria; phylum Myxococcota_A; class UBA9042; order PHBI01; family PHBI01; genus CALHXW01. Next base: position 30,066 of record CALHXW010000362.1, read on the forward strand.
TCGGCGGCGCCAACACCGGCGTCGGCGGCGTGATCCGCGACATCATCGGCGTCAGCGCCCGCCCCATCGCCTGCACCGACGTGCTCTGCTTCGGTCCTCAGGACCTGCCGCACTCGGACGTCGCCGACGGCGGACTCCACCCGCGCCGGGTCCGTGACGGCGTCGTCCGCGGGGTCGAAGACTACGGCAACAAGATGGGCGTTCCGACCGTCAACGGCGCAGTCGTCTACGACCGCGGCTACGTCAGCAATCCCCTGGTCTATGTGGGATGCCTCGGCGTGTTGCCGACCGGCAGCCACCCCACCGCGGCCCAGCCGGGTGACCGCGTCGTCTTGCTCGGCGGTCGCACGGGTCGCGACGGGATCCGGGGCGCGACGTTTTCGTCGATGGGCATGGACCACGCCACCCGCACCGTCGCCGGCGGAGCGGTCCAGATCGGCCATCCGCTCAACGAAAAGCAGGCGCTCGAGGTGGTCATCGAGGCCCGAGACCGGGGCCTCTACCACGCGATCACCGACTGCGGCGCGGGCGGTCTCTCAAGTGCCGTGGGCGAGATGGCAAGCGTGCTGGGCGCGGACGTTCAGCTTGAGTCGGTGCCGCTGAAGTACGCAGGGCTCGCGCCGTGGGAGATCTGGCTGTCGGAAGCTCAGGAGCGCATGGTGCTCGCCGTCGCCGACAGCGCGTGGGACGAGCTGGTCGCCATCGCCTGTGCCCACGGGTCGGACTGCACGACCATCGGACGCTTTCGAGACGACGGCGTGCTGGACGTGCGCTTCGGCGACGCCTCGATCGCACGGATGGACACCACCTTTCTGCATGGAGGCCGACCGCAGCGCGAGCTTGTCGCCGAGTGGTCGCATCCGGCGCCGCCCGAGCCGGAGCCAGCACCTGTCAGCCTTGTCTCGGCGTTGCTCGACACGCTCGCTGACCCGAACGTCGCCAGCAAGCAGGACATTGTCCGCCGCTACGACCACGAGGTCCAAGGCGGCACAGTCGTCAAGCCCTTCGTCGGCGTCCACGCAGATGGCCCCAGCGACGCCTCGGTCCTCGTTCCGTTCGAAGCGGCCGCCGGCACCCGCGGTTGTGCGATCTCGGTGGCCATCGCGCCACACCTGGGCGCTCGGGACCCGTATGCGATGGCGTGGGCGGTGGTCGACGAGGCGGTCCGTAATCTGGTGGCTGTCGGCGGCGACCCTGACCAAGTCTCACTGCTCGACAACTTTTGCTGGGGTGACCCGAAGAAGCCCGACCGCCTTGGTGCCCTGGTCCGGTGCGTGCGCGGCTGTCACGACGCGGCGGTGGCCTATGGAGCGCCGTTCATCAGCGGAAAGGACAGTCTCAACAACGAGTGGACCGACCGGGACGGCACCCAGCGGCCGATCCCCCACACGCTGCTCATCAGCGCGCTCACGATCGTGCCGGACGTCACCCGCACGGTCACCAGCGACCTCAAGGCCGCCGGCAACGTCCTCTACGTCATCGGCAGCACCACCGACGACTGGATTCCAATGCCAACGCCCGATGCGCTCATCGGCTACCGCGCGCTGCATGAGGCGATCACAGAAGGCCTCGTCGCGGCCTGCCATGACGTCAGCGACGGTGGGCTGCTCACGGCGATCGCCGAGATGTGCATCGGCGGCGACATCGGCGCCGTCGTGGACCTAGCGGCCGCCGGCGACCTACCGACTCACGCCCTTGCGTTCGCCGAGTGCAACGGCCGGCTCGTTGTCGAGGTCTCGCCCTCGAGTGCCGCGGCGTTCGAGGCAGCAACCGTCGCTCGCCGCATTGGGCATGTCGGCGGCACCACTCTGCGCGTCGGTAGCGAGACGGTCTCGGTCAAGGCGCTCCGGGCGGCATTCGGCGTGGGGTAAGCGGGCGCTCTCGAAGGCATCCCGCCCTGGATGGGCCGTGCTCGGCTACGGAACGCACGCAGTGCCGAACTGGTTGCACTGCTGGAATGCGTTGCAGTAGCCGCATGGCAGGTTGCACACCGGATCGTTGCCACAGAACTTGGCCGTGCAGTCGGGGATGCAGGTACCTGGATACATATCGATCGTCATCGTGGCATTCGGCACG
>CALHXW010000363.1 GCA_938040325.1 uncultured bacterium
GCCGCTCGTGGACAACGTGAGGTTTGCGAACGTTATCCAGTCGGCGGTGTGGAGGTGGGTGAGGCCGGCGCGGTTTTAGAAGGCCGCAACGTGTTCGCCTCACCCAGCTGTGCACGGACGACGTCAGCGGCGGCACGTTCAGAATGGCTAAAGTCGAGTCTAGCAGCGTTGCCGAGAAATGCGGTTTCTGGGACGCACACCGGCCCATACGCGGGTTGACGAAGCGGGCAAGGGTTCATTTTTCCTGATGGCGTTCGAGAGCGGGCCGCGTGTAGAGAGACGTTCGCCAACACAGCGCTCCCACTAAGGATGCACCATGCTTCGTATGCTCACGCAGACCCTCGGCCTCCTCGTCGCCTCGCTCGCCCTCATCGCCTGTGACCTCGAGCAAGACCTGCTCGACGAGTTTGGCGGGCCAAGTAAAGACGACTTCGACTTCTCGACCACCTGCGGCGACGCAGACTCGGAGAGCTGTGACGTGTGCTGCGGGGACTTGGGATTTGACACGTCGCTGTGGGCAACCGGCGACTGCGGTTGCGCCTATCAGGTCGACGACTCGGAGGTCTGTGCCGAGGTCGGTCCGAGCTTCGATGACTGCACGGCCTGCTGCGATGCGGCAGGCATCAACGAGTCGGTCTCGCAGCTCAACGGCGCGTGCACCTGCACAGGCTTCTCCAAGACAGCGCCCGAGGGCGGCGGCGGCGGCGGCGACGACGGAAACCACGACGGCTGCACGTCGAGCGGTCAGGCTTGTACGTGCGGCAACACCGGCTTTGCCGGCCAGTGCGGCACCGGCCCGGACAAAGACGGTCTCTACTGCCGCTGCGACTGAACGCTCAGCTCTTACGCGTACCCGTTGAGGCGTCCAATGAAGATCGTGTGGTTCGGGCCGCCCTTTTTGAGGCGCGCTCGGACCGTTTTGACCTCGACCTTGAAGCCCGCGTACCGCAGTCGGTGCTCGAACTTCTTGTCGCCCCACGCCGACCACACGGCCAGGATGCCTCTGGGCGTGAGTGCCTTGCGCATGGCTCGGATGCCCGCGTCGCCATAGAGCGCGCCGTTGCCTTCCTGGGTGAAGGCCACCGGGCCGTTGTCGACGTCCATCAGGATCGCGTCGAAGCGGCCGACGCTCTTGGGAAAGAGCTTGGCGATGTCGCCGCGCTCGACCACCGTCCGGCGGTCTTTCAGCGGGCTGCCCGCTAGCGGGCCGAGGATGCCTTCGTTCCAGGTGACGACGGCGTCGAGGAGCTCGGCGACAACGACAGTCGCCGCCGGCGGTAGGATGTCGAGAGCGGCTCGCAGCGTGAACCCCATGCCGAGGCCGCCAACCAGCACCGTGGGAGACTCAAGCTTGCACGCACGCTCACATCCGATCTGCGAGAGCGCCTCCTCGGACCCGTGGGCATCGCTCGCCATTAACAGGCGGCCATTGGCGAGGATGAGGTAGTCGCTGCCGCTCTTGCTCAGCACGAGGTTGGTCTTCTCGGGCGTCTGGGCCTTGTCGAGGGTCTGCCAGATCTTCATGTCGGTGCCGCCGTCATCATCTCGGCAATCCGCTCGGCGATCATCAAGGTCGCTAGGTGGATGTTGGACGACGGAATCGTCGGCATCAGGCTCGCGTCTACGACCCGCAGCCCCGTCACGCCACGCACTCGGCCTTGAGGGTCGGTCGCCGCCGACGCATCGTCATCGGCGCCCATCGGCACCGTGCCCGATGGGTGGTAGCCGGAGTCGCAAGCGGTGCGGACCCACTTGTCGGTGCGGCGAGTGTTCGTCAGGACGCGGCGGCTAGGCCAGAAGTGGGTCGCGATGCGCCGCATCGGTGGCGTCGCCGCGAGCTCCGTCGCGAGCATCATGGCCTCGACCGCCATGCCGCGGTCGTGCGGGTTCTCAAGGAAGTTCGACGTGATGACCGGGCGACTGCGTGGATCGGCGGAGCTGTAGCGAAGCACGCCGGTGCCGCGCGGCTTGCCGATGGCCGTCATCAGCGACACGAACGGGACCGTGTGGTGCATGTAGATGAGCCGCGAGCCAGGCTGGAGCAGCATGTCGTTGTTGTAGTTGTTCGCCTTGGAGCCGTAGCGCAGCGCGTTCTGGATGAGCGGCGCGTTCACGCGAAAGCTCGGCAGCGTTCGAAAGCGTGGCCGCATGAAGATCGCGACCCCCGGATGGTCGAGCAGCTGCTGGTTGACCGCCTCGTTGTACGCGACGACATCGACGTTGAGGGTCGAGAGCTGGTGCCGCGGCCCGACGCCCGAGCGCAACAAGACGCCGGGCGTGTTCACAGCGCCGGCGCTGAGGATGACCTCGTCAGCGTCCACTGTGACGGCCTTGCCGCCTGCGCTCGGCTCGAGCTCGACGCCCACGGCCTGAGTGCCGCGGAAGACAACCCGCCGCACGAGTGTGTCAGCCTGGATGGTGAGGTTCGTGCGGGCCCGGACGTCCGGGGTCAGCCACGCCTCTGCCGCCGAGATCCGCCGGCCGTCGATCTTGTTCATCGCGTGAGGGCCAGCGCCCCAGCTGCCGGTCCGGTTGCTGTCTTCGCAAGCCGGAAATCCTAGGCGGTCGGCCGCATCTAAGAAAGCCGCCTGCCAGCCCACAAGCTCGCTGCGCGGGTGGCGGCGAATCGGGAGGGGGCCATCGTTGCCGTGGTCTGGGTGGTCGCCGAAGTCGAGGTCGCGCTCTAGGCGCTTGAAGTTTCGAAGGCAGTGCGCCCACGACCACTCGGGCATGCCGCGCGACGCCCACTCTTCGTAGTCCCAGGGCTGGCCGCGCAGCGCGATGCAGGTGTTCACAGCCGACGATCCCCCAACGACCCGTCCTCGCGGAAAGGGAAAGGGGACCTTCACCGTCGTTGTTGGGCGGTGGTCGTAGCCCCAGTCGTGGCGCTTGACCGAGTTCTCGCGTCCGTCGGCTAGGTCCGGCGCGAGCGAGCTTGGGGTTGGGTAGTCAGGCCCAGCCTCGACCAACAGGACCTCGCGGTCTCCTGAGGCGCTGAGCCGAGCGGCGAGCACGCACCCGGCAGAGCCTGCCCCGATGATGATGACTCTCTCAGGCGTTGACACGGGTTCTCCGTTAGCGCGGCGCAGGTGGGTTCCCACACCGCTCTATCCGTAGACGCATCGGAGGCTTCAGGCAATGGCCGTTGCGGCGATCGACGGGCCGGTTCCCGTCAGCGCTCGCGCGCGTCTTGGCGGAGCGGAACGCGTACAAGCCGCGTGTGCTCGACGCCGTCGTCGGCGACCACGGCAACGATCGCGTCATCGGAGACGATCGCTGCAGCGATGTGACTGCCCGCGCTCTCATACGCCAACGTGGCCGCAGCGTCGCCGGCCTTCCAAGACAGCAAGCGGTCCCGAGGAAAGTCGGCCATCGTGAAGACCGCCGTGCTGCCATCAGGCGTGACGGGGCCCAAGCGGACGCCCTCGGCTAGGGGCGTGCTGGCTGCGCCGCCGGGCTCGACAGCGACCACCACCCCGGGCTCGTCCACAAGCAGCAAGTACGCGTCGACAAAGCGCACGCGCTGCTCGGCCAGCTCGGCGCTGAGGACGGGGGCGAACGAAGGGAGCTCGAAGACGGTGATCTGCTTGCTGACGTACGTGCCGCAGCCGGTCTCCCCGACGACGGCGAGGTCGCCTGACTCGGCGAGCTGGAACCCGCTGCACGCCTCGTCGGAGAGCTGTGTCGCGCCGGTCTCGCGCGTCCAGCCGAAGTGCGCATAGCTGACGTAAGGAACGCTGACCTTCTGGTAGAGCACCGCGCCGTCCGACGACATGGACAGGTGCAGCCGGTTGACCTCGGTGTCGATGAGGGTCGTGGTTGGCTCGCCGCTGAGGTCGAAGGCGATGAGGGTGTGGTCGCCGCCGGAACGCGAGACCATGAACACGCCGCTGGTGCGATCGGGCTGCGTGATGCTCTTGGCGACGCCTTGATGGCTGTTGGGCTGCGCGGGCAGCTCGGCGAGCGGGTAGCTGGACCCGCTGCGGAGGTCGGTGAGTGACCATGCGTACGTCGAGGGAACCGTGAGTGTCGGGCGTCCGACGAGCGCTAGCCCGCGGTCGAGCACGTTGACGATGTCGTCGGGGCTGCTCTCGAGCACCGACGTCACGTTGCCTGCCTGGTAGCGCGAGAAGCGATCGTCGGCGCGGACGATCAGCGCGTCGCCGTCAAACCAGTGGCGGTCAGCGTCGATGCCGATGACCGGCCGGTCGTGCGCCGCAACGAAGCGTCGGCGACCCGCGCTGACGACCGCTGTCTCGGTGCCGGGCAGAAAGTCGACGTCGCCGAATGGCTGGCCCGTGGAGCCGACGGCCGTGGAGCGCTGGCTGGACCAGTCGAAGCGCTGATAGACCGCGGACGCGAGCGCTTCAAAGATCGCCTCGCCGCCCTCGTCGTCGCGCGGCCAGTCGTCGATGGCTGGTAGCCACAGCGCGGTGTCGCCCGAGTCGCTCAGACGCAGTCTGGGCTGGTGGGTGTACGTGGAGAGATGCGCGTTGGCTGAGATCAGGACTGCCCGCCACGAGGGAACGTCAACGGCCCAGAGCATGCCCGGCTGGGTGGCCATCAGTCCGACGTGGTCGTCGAAAGGCGCGCCGACGAGCAGCCGCTTCCGGTCGGCCGTCCACGCCAAGACCTGGATGTCGGCCCCAGAGAACATGGCGTCGGTGATGGGTGTACCCCAGTCGTCGGGCAGCGGGACCGGTTCGGCGGCGGGCGGCGGGTCGGCCAGCGGCGGGTCGAGCGCCGGCTGCCCGGCACCGACTGCGCCCTGCTGCGCGCCGTCACAGCCCACATGGACCAACGACCAAGCTGCGACAGAACAGAGCATCAGGCGCTGCAGGCAATGGGACGGGCGACTGAGCATGGGATCCTCCGTGAGTGCTTATCGAGCCTATGGGAGCAGGGTGCCACCGCGGTCCTTAAAGGGGCTTAAAGCTTGGTCGGTCGTCGCGCCGACCCGCTTGGGCCAACGCCGCGCGACTTGTTGGTGTCCTGTGGGCGCGTAGGCGTCCGATCCCACGCGCAAACCGAATCGGGGCGGATGTGCCCGCTGGGTGAGGTTCGCGTGTCTCGATCGTCAGGGTGACGCCGCTGCCGCCGCGCTGCACCTAAACGCGCTGCTCTCTGACGGGAGCCGGCAGCAGCCACGGGGCATCGCGAAGGCGGCACGCGCTCAGCTGGCGGATGTCTTGGTGGTCCAGCACTGTGCCGGGCCGCCCCGTGGCGTCGCGCCGGCGCTCCGCGACTGCGTTGCCGGCTTAGAGCAGGCCCTCGACGGCAGCCGCGATTATCACCTAGACGTCGCCTCTGAGGTCCTACGTTCGCTGACGGGTGAGCCTGTGGTCAGCCATGGTCTCGCCGCCGCAGCACCTGTGTTTGCAGCCTGGGTCGAGCACCTACGGCGTCAGGAGCAGCTGAAATCCAACTGACGGCAAGCGGTCGGTGGGGCGTCGGCTCAGAGCCCTACACGTCGGGCTTCAAGAATGCCGCGTCGTGCGTGGGATGGTCCTCGACGGAATGCCGGCGGCGCCACAGACTTGGCGCGTGACGTCGTCCCAACCGCCCCCGTCGACCCTCGAGCGTACCATCGGGCCCGCGCAAGCGGTCTGGCTGGGGCTTGGCTCCATCCTCGGGACCGGCGTGTTCGTTTCGCTCTCCATTGCCGCCGGAGCCGTCGAGTCGGGGCTTGAGCTCTTGGTCGCGGTGGGGCTCGCGGCGCTTGTCGCCACCGCCAATGGTCTGTCGAGCGCACAGCTTGCCGCAGCACACCCCGTCAGTGGCGGCACGTATGCTTACGGTCGGCGCTATCTTCATCCGGCGGCTGGCTTTGGTGCCGGCTGGCTCTACCTGCTCGCCAAGAGCGCCTCGGCAGCCACCGCCGCGCTGGGGTGCGCTGGCTACCTCTTACACCTGACAGGGCTTGGCTCCGGCAGCTCGACGGCCCTTGGGGTCGGCCTCGCTGTGGCGCTTGTCGCTGCCGTTACCTGGCTTGCGGCCGCGGGATTGAGGCGCTCGGCGCGCGTGAACACCGCGATCGTCTTGCTGACGCTGCTGTCGCTGGGAGCGCTTGTGGCGGTCGGCTGGGTGAGCGATGTCGCCGATCTTGCGCGCTTTCGAGCGTCGGCGATGGAGGCTGGCTCGGCGCCGATGATGTCTTGGTCGGACCCGAGTGCTCTGCTGGAGGCGACCGCCCTCATGTTTGTGGCCTATACCGGTTATGGCCGCATCGCGACGCTCGGTGAGGAGGTCCGGGACCCGCGCCGCACCATCCCGCGGGCCATCGTCCTGACCCTCGTCGTTGCTGCGACGGTGTATCTGTCGGTCGCCGTCACCGCCGTCGCGGTCGTCGGCCCAGCGGCCTTTGGCGAGCTGGCGGCAGCCTCGGCCATCGGCGGCGGCGCACCTCTTGAGCACGTCGCTAGCGCGCTTGGCGAGCCGTGGCTGCGCATCGTGGTCGCCGTGGGAGCCGTCACGGCGATGGCCGGCGTGCTGCTCAATCTTGTCTTGGGGCTCAGCCGCGTGCTCTTTGCGATGGCGCGGGATGGCGAGCTGCCCCCAGCGATCGCCGCAGGCCGCTCTGGCGCCCACAGCCCAACACGCGCAGTCCTCATGGTCGGTGCCGTTGTCGGCGGGCTCGCGCTGATCGGTGACGTCCGCACGACGTGGTCGTTCAGCGCGCTGACCGTGCTTTGCTACTACGGCCTCACCAACCTCGCCGCCCTTCGGCTACCGTCAATCGATCGTCGTTACCCACGCTGGATTGCGGCCAGCGGTCTACTGGCCTGCCTCGGCCTAGCCACCTTCATCAACACCGAGGCTTGGGCGATTGGCGCCGCGCTCTTGGCGGGTGGGTTCGTCGTGCGCGCGCTCACGGCCCACAGTCGATGAGCCGTGAGCTCCGCTTCGTCGTCATGAGCGCGTCACGCTCGAGGGCTAGAGTTGGACGACGCCAAAGCCACGGAGCGGCTGCTCTTTTGGGCGGTTTGCGTCCGCGCCGAGCGCTGAGACGATCGTTGTCGACGCGTAGCTGCGTCACATGCTGGCGGATCAAGCCGGTGGGGCACCTGCGTCGAGCCGCTTAACGAGTGTCTTGGGGGCGACAAGGCGGTAGCTCTCGATGACGAGCTCGCGAATCATGGGCCATGCGACCACGCCGACATCAAGGGTGACCCAGCCGTGCTGGCCAACGTACTTTGCCACCGTGATCCCGGGCTGCTGAATGAGGGCGCTCTGAGCCACAGGCGTCTGCTTGACGCTCATGGTGAAGCGCCCGTCGGACGTCGCGCCAAACCCGGTCACGATCTTGTTTCGCACACGAAACGTCGGGTGATTCCAGGTCTCGCGCTCTTCGGTTTCGGGGAGGGTCGCGACCAGCTCTCTCAGCTTGACGAGGGTCGGATGAGTCACTTCATGCTCCTGCCTCATGGTGGCATCGCGCCGATGCCGAGTGTCTACGGTGTCAGAAGGCGACAGGGCGCTCAACCGCCAGCCCGATAGGTCCGGTGACAGCGTCTGCGACCGTAACCGAGTGGGTAACGTCACCGAGCACCGCCAAGCCCCGCTGAACGGCTTGCCGCGGAGCCCTGCGCGACGCCGGACCCTGCGACCCTGTCTTGACGTTCCCGGGCGCGCAGGCGTATGTCGCGGAGGACGACCCTCGCGACCCAGGCGAACACGCACGTGCAGCTCATCGTGAACCCTCTCTCCTCGACCTCTCGACCGGCTCGGCGCTGGCGTCAGCTTTCGCTGGCTCTGCTCGGCGTTGCGGCGCTTGGCTGCGGCGACAAGAAAGCCGTGGAGCTGGCCGATCCGGCCGGTGGCCAGGCCGTCGGCGCGGCCGCCCCAGTGGTCACGGTCACCGCACCGACGGGCTCGCCCACCGCGGTGGCCGCACCTTCGGCGCAGGCAGTGGCGCAGGCACCGGCGCAGGCACCGGCCCAAGCTGTGGCGGTGGGCGCAGCGCCCACCGCGGTCGCCCAGCCTGTCCAGCCGGTCCAGCCCGGCAAGGTCGTCAACATTGCCCACGTTGGTAACGTCGTGGAGATTCCTGCGGTCGCTGGTCAAGCGCCCGCGGCGGCTGACCTGGCGGCGGCTGCCCCCACGGCCGCTAAGCCCAAGAAGGCACCGGCAAAGCCACCACGCAAAGAGATCATCATCCCGCCTTCGAAAGCGCCGCCGATTCCCGAGGGGCTCAGCGAAGCCTCAGCCGAGCCGACGCTCATCAAGCCGCATCACCTCAACCCGATCCGCGATCGGGTTCCTGTGGTCGAAGTCCGACACCACGTCACCTGGGCGTACAAATCTCACGCCTCGGTCGGGCAGACGGGGGTCTGCAAGATCGAAAACGCTGCCGTGCTCGCGCCGGTCGGCAACTACGTGACCTACAAGACGCCCGAGCGCGTCAAGGCCGGCTTCAAGGGCGCCGATCGGGGCATTGGCAAGGTTGTCATGCAGGCGATCTCGCCGGGTGAGACGAACGTCACGTGCACCGCAGCGTTCCGCGGCAAGACCGAGCGCGAGGAGTCCTTCAAGGTGACGGTGAAGGTGCCGAAGCCCGCGAAGAAATAGGTTCCACGCGTCGCGTCGCGCTTGGGCACCCCGGCCTGCACGGCGATCGCAGCGCAGGCCGCCGTTCAGCGTTCCAACAACGCGTTCGTGACCAGCTCTGCGAGCAGGGTGCAGCTCGCTTCTGAGGGGTGATAGCCGTCGTCAGCGAAGGCTCCTGGGCGCACCTCGACCTCGACCGCCGCGTGGCGGGCGTTTCGATGCTCGGCAACCACCCCGCGGGCGATGTGGTCGAGTACACGCGCACGGCACCCTAGCGTCGCCCGAAGCGGCTGAGGCAGCAGCGGGAAGCGGTGCATCGGCGGCAAGCCAAGGATCGCGATCGCGGCGGTGGGCGAGTGGCGCTCGAGGGTGGCCAGGAGGTCACCGAGCGCCTGTCGAAAGTCGCTCCGAGACGACGGCTTGGTCACGTCGTTGACGCCCACGGAGACGATGACGTGGTCGGCGGGCGTCGTCGGTAGCTGTGGCGCGAGCTCGTCGACGACCTGCCGCGTCGTTGCACCGCTCCTGCCGATCGCTTTCCAGTGAACTGGGGCGTCTAGGCGATCGCCGAGTGCGTCGGCGACTTGGCCGATGAGCGCATGCTCGAGGGCGCTTGTTCCGACGCCAGCGATGATCGAGTCGCCGACGCCAACGAGCGACCGCGGCACGCCGTTGCCCTCTGGGTTGGCTGTGCCCGAGGTCGGGCCTGGTGCCCCGCCAAAGCGGGGTGCAGTGCGTCGAATGTAGAGCGCTTGCGGCAGCGCAAGCGGCAGGAGCGACCAGAATCCGAGTGTGTGACGCAAAGCCATGAGGGGCCACGTTAAGCCGCTCGGCGGCAACACGCACGGACAACGTTGCACGTTGGCGGCGCTCACACGTTGTGAGTTCGTTCGATAGGTCCCGACAGGCCGTCGGCGAGGTCGAGATCCGACGCCGCCGACGTGTCGGAACCTTCTAGACGTCGGACCGACGCGATCGGCGATGGACCGCCGACGAGATGGGAACGAACTTCCGGTCTCTACAACGAGCTCGCTCAGGGTCGAAACGATGCCGGCGATCTGGCCCGTGAGGGTACGGGGCCGAACAACAACGGTTTGACCCCACAGTAAGGGTCGCTCAACATCATGGCGCCCACCGCTTCGTCGTTTGTCTGGGAGCCCGTTACATGACCGTCGTTCTGCCTTGCCGCTCCGGCATGGTCAGCCTCTCTATCGCATGCCTCCTTTTGCTCGTCTCCATGCTCAACGGCTGCAGCGACGATCTCGGACTTGAGCCCGAGAAGTTCGCTTGCGAGTCCCAGTCGGACTGTGTGGACGGCTACCTCTGTGCGTTCGACCCGACGGTCGGGCGCGATGTCTGCCTCAGGCCGCCGCTACCGACGGCCACCTGCACGGATGGCTTTCAGAATGGCGACGAGTCCGACGTGGACTGCGGCGGCAGCGAGTGCGTCCCCTGCGCCCCAGGAGCGTCATGCGCGCTTGCGGCTGACTGCGGCAGCGGCGTCTGCGAAGAGGGCGTCTGCCTCGTGGCCACCTGCGTTGACGGCGTCATCAACGGAAACGAGACCGACGTCGACTGCGGCGGTATCTGTCCAGCTTGTGGTGACGGACTGAGCTGCGTGTTGGACCGCGACTGTCTCAGTGAGGCCTGCGACGCGGGAACCTGCCTCACCCCCGACTGCACAGACGGGCGCCTCAACGGCTTGGAGACCGACGTGGACTGCGGCGGCCCCGACTGCGGTGGCTGCGGCACTGGCACGGCCTGCAATGACCCATCCGACTGCCTCGATGGTGTCTGCGCCGCGGGCCTTTGCCGGGCCCCCGACTGCGATGACTCGGTCGATAACGGCGACGAGACCGACGTCGACTGTGGCGGCAGCTGCGACGGCTGCCCTGCCGGTGGCGGCTGCGCGGAGCCCGGAGACTGTGCGAGTCAGCGCTGCGACGACGGCGTCTGTCAGGCGGCCGAGTGCACCGACGGTGTCGCCAACGGCTCAGAGAGCGACGTCGACTGCGGTGGAGACGTGTGTGACGGATGCGACCTGGGACAGAGCTGTGGGGATGCCGGCGACTGCGCCTCCAACGTCTGTGCTGCAGGTCTTTGCGGCGACGCCAGCTGCACCGACGGCGTGATCAATAGCGCCGAGACGGACGTCGACTGTGGCGGCGGACAGTGCGAGGAATGCGCGCTCGGCCAGAGCTGCAACGTCGCCGGCGACTGCGCGAGCGGCGCCTGTGACGGCGGCAAGTGCGTCGACCAGACGTGCACGAACGGCGAGCAAGGCGAGGACGAGACCGACGTGGACTGTGGCGGCTCCTGCGCGGGCTGCGCGGCGGGCCTGGCGTGTGGCGTTGCCGACGACTGCGCGAGCGTGATCTGCGACCAGGGGGCTTGCGCGAACTCGTCGTGCGACGACAGCGTGCGCAACGGCGGGGAGAGCGATGTGGACTGCGGGGGGCCTTGCGCGCCTTGCAGCGTGGGAGCGAGCTGCGAGGTAGGGCTCGACTGTGACAGCAGCGTCTGTCTCGGTGGTGTCTGCCAGACCCCCAGCTGCATCGACGGCGCTGAGAATGGTCTTGAGACCGACCTCGACTGTGGTGGCCCCCTCTGCGGTCCTTGTGCCGCGGGCGCGGGCTGCGCCAGCGGCACGGACTGCCTGAGCGAGGTCTGCGGCAACGGCGCGTGCGTCGCCTCGTCATGTGGCGACGGGATCACCAACGGCTCGGAGAGTGATGTCGACTGCGGCGGCGACTGCTCGGGCTGCTTGCCAGGCGGCGAGTGCAGCGAGGGCGGCGACTGTCAGAGTGGTGTCTGCGACGACGGGATCTGTGCGGTTGCGACGTGCGACGATGGCGTGTCGAACGCGGTCGAGACCGGCGTGGACTGCGGCGGGCCCGAGTGCGACGCATGCAGCGCCGGCGAAGACTGCTTCAGTCCGGCGGACTGCCAGAGCAACAACTGCAGCGCTGTGACGCTGACCTGCCTTGCACCGAGCTGCAGCGACATGGTGCTCAACGCAGACGAGACCGACGTCGACTGCGGCGGGGGCGACTGCCAGCCCTGCGCTAGCGGCGCGGACTGCCAGGAAGGCGGCGACTGCCAGAGCCTGATCTGTCTCTCGGAGGTCTGCGAGCCAGCGGCGTGCGACGACCAGATCCGCAACGGCTCGGAGAGTGGCGTTGACTGTGGCGGACTGTGTGCGCCGTGCGGCCTGGGCGAGGGCTGCCTGTTACCCAACGACTGCGAGACCCTGTCATGTCAGCTCGACATCTGCGTCGAGGCGACCTGCGACGACGGCGTGGCCAACGCCGAGGAGACGGACATCGACTGCGGTGGTCCCGTTTGCTCGGCGTGCGCGGCGAGCGCTGCCTGTGTGCAGGCGAGTGACTGCGAGAGCGGCGTCTGCACGGGCGGCGAGTGCCAGGAGCCGAGCTGCAGCGACGGCGTCCAGAACGCGACCGAGTCGGACGTGGACTGTGGTGATGTCTGCGGCACCGGCTGTGTGGTTGGGCAGGCCTGCGGGATCCCGGCTGACTGCGGAAGCGGCGTGTGCGTGGGCAATGCGTGCATCGCGCCCAGCTGCAGCGACGGGGTCACCAACGGTGGCGAGTCGGACGTGGACTGCGGGGTGGTGTGCGGGGTGTTGTGCAGCGTCGGTTCGCTCTGCGACACGCCGGCAGACTGCTTCGAAGGCGTGTGTGCGGCTGGCCTGTGTCAGCCGGGTGCCTGCGACGACGGCGTGGTCAATGGCGTCGAGTCGGACGTGGACTGTGGCGGGCCGCTCTGTGCGGCGTGTCCAACGGGCGACGCCTGCGTGCTTGGAGCGGACTGCGTCGACCAGGTCTGTGCTGGCGGCTTGTGCGCCACTGCGTCCTGCAGTGACATGGTCGCTAATGGCCTGGAGACCGGCATCGACTGCGGTGGCGGCTGCTCGGGGTGTTCGGCCGGCGAGAGCTGTGGCGGTGGCGACGACTGCGCGAGCGGCGTGTGCGCCGGCGGGTTCTGTGTGGCGCCAGCCTGCAACGACCAGCTGGCCAACGGCGACGAGACCGACGTGGACTGCGGCGGTAGCTGCCCAGCCTGTGGGCCGGGCGCTGACTGCGACCTTCCCGCCGACTGCGTGAGCATGGTGTGTGCAGGGACCTGCCAGGCACCGGGCTGTGGCGATGGCGCCCAAAACGGCAGCGAGACCGACGTGGACTGCGGTGGGAGCTGCGGCGGGTGTGCGGTCTCGGAGGGATGCGGGAGCGGTGGCGACTGTGCCAGCGGCGTCTGCCTCTCGGGTGCGTGCGCGTCGCCGGACTGCCTCGACGACGTGCAGAACGGCAATGAGACCGACGTCGACTGCGGCGGCTCCTGTGGAACCTGCCCAGACGGGGCTGGCTGTGCGGCGCCTGGAGACTGCGATAGCGCCGTCTGCGTCAACGACGTGTGCCAGGCCCCAGGCTGCGACGACATGCTTCAGAACGGCAGCGAGACCGCTGTGGACTGCGGGGGGCCTGACTGTCCTGGGTGCCTGACCGACGAGCCTTGCGATAACAATGGGGACTGCGCTGATGGCGTCTGCGATGGCGCGATCTGTCAGGCGCCGACGTGCAGCGACTCGGTCGAGAACGGGACGGAGACTGCGATCGACTGCGGAGGGCTCTGCGCAGGCTGTGCGACGGGCGACGGCTGCAGCATTGACAGCGACTGCCTGAGCTTGGTGTGTGACGGCAGCGTGTGTGCTGCCCCCTCGTGCACCGATAACACGGTCAACGGTGATGAGACCGACACCGACTGCGGTGGGTCGTGTCCTGCATGTGGCGTTGGGCTGGGCTGCGAGCTGGCCGGCGACTGCGACAGCGGGGTGTGCCTCATCGCGCCTGGGGCAACCGTCGGTAGCTGCGCGAGCCCAAGCTGCACCGATACCGTCACCAATGGCTCAGAGACGGATGAGGACTGTGGCGGTAGCTGCCCGGCCTGCGCGACAGGCGACGGCTGCGACATCGACAGCGACTGCATCAGCGGCAAGTGCCAGGGCGGCGCCTGTGTGGCGCCCGCCTGCGACGACGAGATTCTCAATGGATCCGAGACCGACCTCGACTGTGGCGGCAGCTGTGACCCGTGTCGGATGGGTCGGACATGCGTGTCGGCGACCGACTGTCGCAGCGGCAAGTGCCTAAGCGGGCGTTGCCTAGAGAGCCGCCCGATCGCTGCGGGTCTCGAGCATACCTGTGCGATTCCGCCTGGATCGTCAGGCGTGCGGTGCTGGGGGGCCGGTAGCTTCGGCAAGCTGGGCTACGGCGACGTCGACTTGGTGAACAATCCAGCGACGCGTCAAGACATCGACGTCGGCGGGACCGCGACCGCACTGGGCGTTGGCAATCACCACACGTGCGTGCTGCTCGAGGATGGACAGGTGCGCTGCTGGGGGGCTGCGGCCGGTGGGCAGCTTGGCCAGGGCAACACCACCAACATCGGCGACGATGAGCTTCCCAACACCGTGGCGCCGCTCGACCTTGGTGGGCCCGTTGTGCAGCTTGCTGTCGGCTCGACCCACAACTGCGTGCTCCGCGCCGACGGTGGCGTGCGTTGTTGGGGGCAGGGCGCTAGCGGAAAGCTGGGCTACGGCTCTACCAGCAACATTGGCGACAACGAGCTGCCAAAGAACGACGTCGTGCTGGACGCCGACGTCTTGCAGCTGGCTGCGGGCGCTTCACACACGTGCGCGCTGCTGCGCGGTGGCGACGTGCGCTGCTGGGGATTCGGTGTCGGTGGACGTCTCGGCAACCTGAGTAACGACAACCTTGGTGACGACGAGCTGCCCGACTCGATTCCGCCGATCGCGCTTGGCGGTCCGGCCGTGCAGGTGATCGCTAGCAACAGCGACACGTGCGCGCTGATGCGTGACAAGACGGTCCGGTGCTGGGGGCTCGCGAGCCAAGGGAAGCTTGGCTATGGAAACACCGAGACCATCGGCGATGATGAGCCGCCGGTCGAAGCAGGCCCCATCGAGATGGGGTTTGACGTGCTCGACCTAGCACCAGGGGCTCAGAGCAACCACCACTGCGCGGTGCTCACATCGGGCAAGGTGCGCTGCTGGGGGCGCAACGACCGCGGTCAGCTTGGGCTCGGCATGGACGAGTCTATTGGCGACAACGAAGCACCGGCAGACGTGGACGTCGTGCAGCTTGGACCGGCGACGCTGTGGCTGGCGACCGGCGCCTCGCACAGCTGTGCGCGCAACGTCACCGGCGAGTTCCGATGCTGGGGCAACAACGCTCAGGGCAAGCTGGGCGTCATCTTTAGCGGCGACATTGGCGACGATGCAGGCGAGATGCCGAGCCCCGTGATTCAGTTCTGACG
>CALHXW010000364.1 GCA_938040325.1 uncultured bacterium
TCCGCAAGGCTCGCCGAAGGCGACCGCGCGCAGCCACGCGGAGCCACGCGGAGCGAATCCAGAATGTGGGATCGTCATTTCCGGACGGCGGCCGCCCCGGCCCGCGAGGGGAGCATGGTGAGCATGGCGAGCACGGCCCCGGCCTTGTGGACGTTCGGCGCCCCAATGCGAGAGTGGACGACCTCGCAGGACAGGCACCCTGACGGCTAAGGCCATCGACGACACCGTCGGCGAAGGCCTTCAGGCGTCACTTCGCCAGGTAGCGAAACCCGAGCGCAGCGCGCAGCCACCGTCACCCGTCACCCGTCACCCGTCACCCGTCACGCGTCACCCGTCACCCGTC
This sequence comes from uncultured bacterium, assembly GCA_938040325.1. Taxonomy (GTDB): domain Bacteria; phylum Myxococcota_A; class UBA9042; order PHBI01; family PHBI01; genus CALHXW01. The sequence continues at coordinate 344 of CALHXW010000364.1, forward strand.
ACCCGTCACCCGTCACCCGTCACCCGTCACCCGTCACCCAGCACGCGTCACGCGTCACGCGTCACGCGTCACCCGTCACCCGTCACGCGTCGCCCATCACCCAGCACGCGTCACCCAGCACGCGTCACCCAGCACGCGTCACCCGTCACCCGCCACCCGTCACTCAGCACGCGTCACGCGTCACCGAGCAAACGCGAACCGGGGCGCGGGCGCGGGCGTGGGCGCGGGCGCTTAGCTCAACCTGTTCGGTGCGCTAGCTCAGTGGCGACAGGACCAGCGTGGACGTGGCGACCTCGGCGATGGCCGCTTCGCTGAAGGGCATCTGGATCGCGTCACCGCGCTCCCACAGCGGGATCTGGTCGACCGCCTGCGGCGAGGTTGGGTCGCCAGACTGACCGCCGAGCAGGACCGCCCGCGTCGCGTCCCAGTCCGCGAGATCCATGACCATCCGCACGGTGGCAACCCCCAGCGGTGGTCCGTGGGGGTCGGCCGGGTTGACCGAGGCTTGGGGAATCGTGGTGACGTCCCCGCCGAGCCAGACGGTGCGCACGGCAAAGAGCCGGTCGAGGGGGCGCTTGGCAGCCATTGGGTGGTCGAGCGTGTTGCGCCGCGCCCTGCCCCAGAGCCACCGCTCGTGCTTGTTGCCTAGACGCTTACGCAGCCCGCGCACTGCCGTCGCGAGGGCTGCCCCGACCTCATCCGGCCACGGGTTGGGCAGCGCGCCGGGCGGCTGGCGCTCGAGCAGGTCGATGAGCTTCGATGTCCACCGGATCGCCAGCAGATGCATCGGAAGTAGCTCGGTGGAGCCCCCACCTAACAAGGCCGCGGCGGTCTTGGGTGCCGTGACCGTCACGAAGCGCTCCGTCAGCGCCGCCATCGTCAGGGCGTAGACCGACGCCGCCACCGACTCCGGCGCGAGGTCGCCGTCCCATCCGGCAAGGAGCTCCAGCCCCAAGGTGGCGTCCGCGTCGACCGGGTTGGCCGCCGCAAACGCGGCCTGAACGCGTGGCCACGCAAGCGTTCGCGTGTCGACCTGCAGTGCCAGCGTCGCGTCGATGTCCCAGTCCGCGCGCTCGAGCAGCCGACGCCGGATCGTGGTGTGGCGGTGTCCATCGAGCCAGTCGACACCGAGGTGGGGCCGCTCCAGCCCAGCGGCCGGCGCTTGATTGGCCGCGGCGACCACGCCGTCGCATGGGTTGACCACGCGCGGCAGCTCGGCGGGCGAGACGACGCCCTGCCATCCGGAACGCTCGTCCCAGCCCGGCATCGGCAGCGTGCCGTCGCCGAGACCACGGATCGGCGCATCCACCGACAGTTGATAGCCAATGTCCCCCGACGTTGTCGCGAAGATGAGCCCGACGTTGACGGTCGGCGCAGAGTCGAAGATGGCTCGAAAGTCGTCTTCGGTCCGTGCCTTGTGACAGCCATAGAGGCCGCGATAGGGCCGTGGCGCGAGCCAGCTGGCCGAGATGGAGAGCTGCTCGGGAGCTCCCTCGAACGCCACTCCGACGATGGGGCCCCGAGGCGTAACAAGCACCCGCTCGACCACGTCCGGCTTGCCTTTGACCACGATACGCTCTTCGCGAATCTCGCACGCCTCAAACCCGTCGCCGCGTGCCACGCTTGCACCGTCAGGACCGATCCGCTCGAGGAAGAAGTCGGTGTGGTCGGCATGGGCGGCGGTGACACCCCACGCGGCGTCATCGTTGTGGCCGCACGCAAAGCACGACGCGCCAACAAATGTGGCTCCCGCGGCCGCCCACGTGGGCGTTCGCGCATGCACCAGGTACCACTGGCTCGGGGCCGCGGGCAGCATGTGCGGGTCATTGGCCAACACCGGCAGTCCACTCTTGGTGCGGGCACCTGAGACCGCCCAGGCGTTCGAGCCGCCGCCAAGCCCGAAGAGGTCGCTGAAGAGCCGAAGGTCGGCCATCAAAGTGGGCGTTGTGTCGCGAGGCGCGGCACCGGGCGGCACGGCCACTTCGTGCCACGGCAGAGGCCGCGACTCGAGCTTGGCGAGGGCATCGGCGCCTTCTTGCTGCACCACCTGCCAGCGCAACAGCTCGATGTCCCAGTTGGCAGCCAGCGCAAAGCAGAGCATCGACGACAGCCCTTGGACATCAACGCCGGTCCATGGTGTCGGCTGGGCACCCAAGAGCAGGTGCTCCAGACTGCGCTTCTTGCGACCCGCCGTCATCCCCGCGTTCACGCCGCGAGCGTAGGCCTCGTGCTGTTCGCGGACGTCCTTGTCCGATAACTCGAACTGAGCGCGACCGGCATGCATCCAGCCGATCCGTCGGGCCAAGCGGTCGATCCCAACGCCGTCTTTCCCCACGAGCTCCGAGAGCGTGCCGCGGACCACGCGCAGCATGATCTCGAGTTGCCCCGCCCGGTCCTGTCCGTGGCAAAAGCCGATGCCGAACCAAGCGTCGGCATCACTGGCTGCGTTGATGTAGGGAACGCCCCAGACGTCGCGGCGGATCGAGACCTCAGCGTCGATCCCTGCGAGCTCGATGGTGCCGATGTGCCTGGGCCGATCCGTCCGTAGCGCGGCGCCAATGAGCCGCTTGAGAAAGTTCCTGTGCTTGTACACATCGCGCTGCGATGCGCCGCCGTTGCCTGACTGCATACCCACACTCCGCTTCGATCGGAGCACTGCTATCACATGCACCCGCGTTTGCTGACCGGAGTCTCCTCGCCCACCGGCGCCGAGCGCCTAGGAGCAGCCCCAGCATCAGCGCGAGGGCAGCGCGAAGTGCCTCGCAAACAGCTGCCGCGTGTAGTGCGTGCGCAGGTAAAACGCTCGGGGACGCGTCGGAACCGCGAAGCCATCCTCGCCAATGCCGTCGACGCGTACACGACCGGAGGCCGCCTTCGGCCGAAGCTGCAGCAGCTCTCCCGTGGAGCCCGTGATCGCCTCGACCATCCCGAGCTTGATCAGCTCAACGATCTCGGCCCAGTCACTCTGAAGAATGGCCTCATCCGCCGGATCCAGCTCAGCGATCAGCGCTCTCGCGAAGCGGCGCTCCGCGAGCGGGATCCCTGGCTGCGCCACCACCGGAAGCCACATCACGTGAGCAAGCTTCTTGCGAACTAGCGACGTCTCCCAGGTGCGGTCATGCAGGTTGGTGCTCGTGGCTAAGCACACATACGTGGACTCGAGGGGCTTGCCCGCCGCATCGATCGGCACGGTCTTGAGCTCCACGCCGATGCCCTCAAAGTCAGGTGCGGGCTTACTCCCGGCGTCTGCACCAAGGACCCACTCAGCGACGTGCCCAAGCCAGCCCTTGTGACGCCGGAGATCCTCAGGCACTTCCAGGCCGATGCGCCCGGCGACGTCTGCCACCGTTCGACCTGCCAGACCGCGGGCACGCTGCTCCAGCTCCGCGACGGTTGTCGGCGGCTGAATGCGGGCAACCGGTGACCTCAGGTCGACTTGCGACGCCCCTTCGCTGGCGCGGTGGTGCGGGTCTTGCTGCTCTCGACGAGCTTGTGGCCTGCGGCCTGCGCCCAGACAGTCAGCGCCTGCGCCCACAGCTTGTCCGCGTCGCCCTTTTCGCCATCACAGCCCAGCATCTTCTGCACCGTCTTCGCGATGCACTCCGGGCTGCGACAGACGGCGCGGATCGCGCGCTTTTTCGGCTTCTGCGGTGGTGTGACGCCGATAATGACGTCGCCGAGGCCTACTGAGACGCTGCCGTAGAACGCCAGGTATTCGTCGCTCTCTGCTCGGTAGAGCGTGTCGCAGATCATGCACTTCACGGCGGCGATTACCCCGTCGACCTCGTAGAGTTCTTTGCCCGTCATATGACCATTGGCCCTTTCGCTGGACGGCGTGAGTTCGCCGTGTCGGACTGCTCGCTTCCTGCGCCGGCGTCGCACGGCATGTGCACGACGGCCCCTGATGTTGAGTGTGCCGCGTGACCTGCGAGCAACCGGCTTCCCACCTGTCGCCACGGGGTAGTGAGCCGGTGCCCTAGCAGCGTTCGCGGAAATGCAACATTTGATGACTTTGCGATGTGCTCAACGCGGGTCGCAGGGGTGCAGCTCCTGTTGCTCTCGAGCTCATCGAGCCCGAGACGCGCCCGCGCGCTGACCAGCGGCTCGTCCCAGCAGTCCTCCCAGCGCTCCTCCAGCAGCGACGCCGCCCTTGGACGCCGGGCAGCGTACCGTGCGATGTCATGGCGCAAGACATGCCAGCGACGCTCACCAACGACATGCTTGATGCCGCCGAAGA
>CALHXW010000365.1 GCA_938040325.1 uncultured bacterium
GCCGAGGGAGCACTGCAAGCCACAACGCCCAACAACGCCGACGGTCAGCTTGGCCTCCTCATCGGTTTGATCGTGGTCGGCATCGTGCTCGTGGTTGGCCTCGAGCGCCTTGGACGAGGGGCACTTGCCGAGCACAAGCACGCGTAAGCGGTTCAACGGGACGTCGACTTGACCGCTGAGTCCGCGCGGTGGCCCGCAGCGCTCAGTTGACCGGCCAGTCCACCTTCTCGGAGCACACACGCACGCTTGGCTACGCTAGCGGCGTTGCCGGGAACGCAAATCTGATGACTTTGCGATGTGCTCAACGCGGGTCCCAGGGGCGCAGCTCCTGTTGAGCTCGAGATCATCGAGCCCGAGACGTGCCCGCGCGCTGACCAGCGGCTCGTCCCAGCAGTCCTCCCAGCGCTCCTCCAGCAGCGACGCTGCCCGGCGTCCAAGGGCGGCGTACCGAGCGATGTCATGGCGCAAGACATGCCAGCGACGCTCACCAACGACATGCTTGATGCCGCCGAAGAACACGACGAGCGCAGACTGCGGCAGACGGAGCTGCCCCCAGCTGAACGCATGGACGAGGACCTCCTCGTGACCAGCGATTCCGAGGTCGAGCAGTGCATGCCAGATGTCGTGGTTGCCGCGGAAGCGACGCAGCAGGTAGCGAGCATCGCTGTCGCCGGGCTGGACCGCAGGCGCGCAGATCGCATCCATGGAGAGGCCATGGCGGTCAAGGTGGTCGATGTAGGCCCGGCCAACGGTGCCGACCGGCAGCGCCCGCAGCTTCGTCTGGTCCACATCGCTGCTGTGCAGCTCGCGCCGCTCGCTCAAGAAGCGCCGCCCGGAAGCGGTCATCCGCAGCCTCGCGGCTTCTGCCTCGAAGTGCCGGCGCGAGACGATCTCGCCGGCCTCCAAGATGTCTCCTAGCCGGGAGGAGTCAGCAAACACCCGCACAACATTGCGGGCGACGATGTAGGTCTCACCAAGCCTCATGACCGCCAGTATAGCGTGACCAACCGCGACTGTCGACCGCAACCACTAGACACCTGTTCAGTCCGCACGGCGGGGCTTCGGCCGCTCAGGCGCCGGTGATCATGTCGATGGCGGTCCTGGCCGCGGTCGCCATCGCTTTGGCGGACTGGAACCTGCTCTCGCGGTCGTTGGCCAAGGCGCCGAGCACCACATCCACGACGATCGATGGCAGCGTCGGATCGAGCGCTTGGGGCGGCGGAATCTCGCGCTCGGCGGCCGCAAACATGGCCTCGAAGTCCTCGAGATCCTCGAACGGCGTCTGCCCGGTGAGCATCTCGTGAAGCACTACCCCAAGCTGATAGATGTCGCTGCGGTAGTCGAGATCCCGCGGTGCCTTCACCTGCTCGGGCGACATGTAGCGCGGTGTGCCCATGAGCACGCCTGTCCGGGTCAGCCGGTCCTGGTCCTCCAAGGGGTTTACGACCAGGCCAAAGTCCGTGAGCAGCGGTGTGCCGCGGGCGTCAAAGAGGATGTTCTGGGGCTTGACGTCACGGTGCATCGAGCCCGCCGCGTGGATGGCCGCCAGCGCATCGGCGAGGAGCTCACACACGGCCAGTGCCCGCGTCACACGAATCACCCCCTTGCGCTCAAGCTCATCGCGCAAGGTCGCGCCCGATACGTAGTCCATCGTGAAGTAGCAGAGCTGGGCGTCGATTTTGGCGTGATACAGCTTCACCAAGTTCGGGTGGTTGAGCTCGCGCATCACCTCAACCTCGCGCTCGAAGCGCTCGATCGCGTGCTCCGTCGCCATCCCGGCGCCATGCAATACCTTGAGCGCGAACTGCTCGTCGGTCTGGATGTCGGCGACCCGATAGACCGACGCCATGCCGCCTTGGCCGAGCTGCGAGATCACCTTGAACCGGCGGTCGATGACCGCGTTGGGGCGGAACGCTCGGTAGCTCTGTGCCGGTCGGCGCCGGAAGCGTTGGAGGATGCTGCGGACCTTGGCCAGGAGCTGGACGGCGTTGAACGGCTTGGTGAGGTAGTCTTCCGCACCGAGGTCGAAGCCGCCGATGACGTCGCCATCGGACCCGCTCGCGGAGAGAAAGAGGATGGGCACGTCCTCCATCGCTGGCACTTTCCGCAGCGCGCGGAAGGTGTCAAAGCCGTCGAGGCCGGGCATCTGAACGTCGAGGATGACGAGCTCGGGCAGGTGTCGACGTGCAAGCTCCAGCCCTTCGGTCCCGCTTGCAGCGGCGACATGCGCGAGACCAGCAGAGTCCAGCACCCCAGACAGGAGCTTGATGATGTCTGGGTCATCGTCGACGAGCAGGATCACGCGCTGTCACCTTCCCGCGGGTGAATGCCGAAGCGACGGCATGGACAAAAAGACTCGAAGACTAGTTGGCTTGAAGCGTCGCCACGAGGGTGAGCGGCCCGGTGATGGCGAGACCCGCGAGGCCAGCGAACTCAGCCGGGACGAGCGAGAGGACGAAGTCCTTGGTGAGGACGATCTTGATCTTGAGCACGCCCGTGCTGGAGTCGTACTCGAATTCTGCGCTGTCGGGCGGTGTCACACCGCTCGGCCAGCCGTTCGCGCACGTGGAGAGGTCGCTCTGGATAGTGTTGCCGCTGAGGCTGTAGCAACCGCCGCCCACGACGGTGTTCTGCGCAGGTTGAGCACCGATGCCGGTGATGTCGACCACGAGATCAAGCGCGAGGTAGAGCGACCAGGCTTCGCCGTCGAAGTTGGCGCTGCCGTTGGAGCCACCGTTGTCGGAGAGACCGACCGTGATGAACGGCGAGAATGCACCCTGCTGGTAGACATCGACCACACCGAGGTCGAAGACGTTGAGCGGCGCGTCTGCGCCTAGCAAGCCACTGAGCGTCGGCGGCGCAACAGAGGCGGGCTGAAGACTCAAGACGATCCCGGTTGGTCCCGGGTTGGCGGCCGGGCAGTAGGGAGCTGCCGTGCAGCTTGTCGGCGGTGCAGTGTCGGGCTCGGGCGTTGTGTCCTGCTCGGGCGTCGTGTCCTGCTCGGGGGTTGTGTCCTGCTCAGGCGTCGTGTCCGCTTCTGGTGTGGTGTCTTGTGCAGGCGTCGTGTCCTGCTCAGGCGTCGTGTCCTGCTCAGGCGTTGTGTCAGCCGCGGTCGTGTCGTCACCGGCGTCAACGCTGATGTCGACAGTGCCTGACATCTCGCCGCCGTCGTCACCACAGGCAACAACCGCAGCGCAAAGCACGAGCGCCATGAGGGCGCGGACCGACAGACATCCAAACGTTCGCATACTAACTCCCAGCGACTTCCGCTCGAAGGTATACACAACTGCGCCGTTCCCTGTCAGTCTGTGGCGTGCACGTGCGTAGGTGCAGATCACTGCTGAGCCGCGGAGGGCTTGTTGGACACTCGGATCGAAGCCGTAACTCAACTCAATTACTGGCCAAGGCATTCGGCCTGTACGGCTTTTGCCGGCAGCTCGACTCCTAAAGGGCGATCGGTATGAGCGTTCAACGCCAAACCACCATCATCGGCGAGGTCTCCAAAGGCGAGTCTGGGCTCTGGGTCCGCGACCTCTTCGGAGGCGGTCGACCGATCGCGCTCAAGGCCGCTGGGCTGGCCCCAGACACGGTCGTCGAGCTCGTCATCGACGACAGCGGAGCGGTCACGACACGCGTGCTGGCGGACGCGGGGAGCGCACGGGCAAAGCTCTATGCGCTCATCGCCCGCTACGGCCTGTCACCGATCTATCCGCCCGAGGTGCTCGCCGAAGCCGAGGCCTGCGTGGCCAACCCAGGCATCGACGATCCGAGCCTCCGAGATCTCTCGGCCCTGCCCTTCGTGACCATCGACAACGAGGACTCCCGGGACCTCGACCAGGCACTCTACATCGGCGACGACGGTGCCGGCGGCAACATCATCTACTATGCGCTCGCAGACGCGAGCTGGTACGTCCGCCCTGGCACAGCCCTCTTTGCTGATGCGCTCTCGCGTGGCGCCAGCTACTACCTGCCCGGGCTGTGCGTGCCGATGCTCCCCCGCCCTCTCTCCGAGGGCATCGTCTCCCTCAACGAGAACGTCGACCGCCGCGCGCTGGTGTTCGAGATGCGGGTCGACAAGGCCGGTGAGTGCGTTGACACAAAGCTCTACCGCGCCCGCATGCGGAGCCGCGCGAAGCTCGCTTACAACGGGGTCCAGCGCTACTACGACGGCGGCGAGCCTGCGATCCGCGGCTCGGAGTTCCAGGACAGCCTCGATCGCCTCGCGATCGTCGGGCAACAGCGGATTGCCCGCGCGAGTGCACGCAACATCGTCCGCTACAACCGGTCGTCGGTGAACGTCTCGCTGGTCGACCGCGACGGCATTGGCTTTACAGCGGTGGGTCAGCCGCGCAACGCATGTGAGCGCTACAACGAGCAAATCTCGCTGTTGACCAACGTGGCCGGCGCCAAGTTCTTGCGTGCAAACGTCCACGACGAGGAGCTCCGCGCGGTGTTTCGTGTCCACCCGGCACCACCGCAACCGCGCTTTCAGAGCCTGTCGACGGCGATCAATGGGCTGGTTAGGCAGCGCAAGCTCGACCCCAAGATCTGGGGCTGGAAGTGGCGAGGAAAGGGGCGCGAGACGCTCTCAGATTACCTTGAGCGGCTGCCGGAAGGTGGCGAGGACCACGGCGTGTTCCTCGCTATCCAGCGTCAGGCGCTGATGGTCAACGTCCGCTCGACGTTCAGTGACGAGCCAGGCCGGCACTATGGCGTCGGAGCCCCGGTCTACAGTCGCTTCTCGTCGCCAATGCGCGAGGTCGTCGGGATCTTCACCCACAAGGAAGCACTCGAGGCGCTGAGAGGTACTGCGGGCCACCCGGACGACGACGAGGTTCACGACGAGGTCATCCGCGCGGCTAACCGCTCAAAGGCGCAACAGCGGAGCCTGACAAAGGCAGCCAACAAGCTTGTGATCGACGATGTACTGTCGCGGACCGACGAAGACGCTGTCCGACGTGGCACCGTGCTCGGCGTTCAGAACGGCAAGCTCTACGTCGAGCTGACGGAGCCGCCCTTGGAGGTGAAAATCTACCTGCGTGACATCGCTCGCGAGCACCGAGCGCACTATGCCGAAGACGGCGTGGTCGCACGCGTGAAGGGGGGCTCGACGTCCTTCAGCGCCACGATCGGCGATCAGGTGGACTTCAGCGTTGACGGCTATGACGCCAAGCGTGACCGCTGGCGCCTGGTTCCAACAGCGCTCGACGAGGCGCCGACCGACAAGGGGTAGTCCGCCGCAGCCAGAAGTAGCGCTTGATTTGGGACTAGTTGCTGACGCCCCAGCGCTGCAGATACACGATCAAGTCTTGGCTGGGCGGCGCCGACTGCACCTCGATGAGGCCGTTGTCAAAGACTGCGCCCTCACGTGCAAAGACGTCGTCCGCGTCTGGGTGGGTCATGGTGTGAGACCACGGTGACCACGTGTTGCCCTCATCGATCATCCACGAGCCTGTGTAGTCCAGCGTGCCTGGTAAGTGCCCCCCGGACGCAGTCACAGACTTGCCGGCCTCCAGGGTCTGTCTCGCCAGGAAGCCGCGCCGTGAGGCGATGTCGGTGGCCGCGGTCGCGTTTGGGTCTCCAACGCCAACCCCCCGATAGATGCCTAGCGTCGGCTCTGCTGCCGACGCCAGATGCGGGGTCAAGACCACGACGGTCGGTAGGCGATCGCCGTTGGCTCTATGGGCGAGCAATATGGCCATGTTCTTGCTCGCGCTTACGAAGCCGACGAAGCCGACAGCTTGGTCGAACGTCACTCCCAGCGACAACGTGACGGCACCAGCGGACGTGATGCCGTAGCTACTGAGGTCCGAGTCGAGGTCGAGCTGACTGGGCGCGCCAACTTCTGACAGGGAGCCCGTGGCCCTGCCGCTCTCGAGGGTCAACGCGCCAGCAATCCCTATTGAGGTCGACCCTGGCCGCAGGTTGATCCCGTGAACCACCATCGTGATCGCACCAGGGCTTGGCGTGATGGCACCAGAGGTGCGCACCGCGACCATAAAGCGGTCAGCGTTGCCAACGACGAGGCGGTCTTTTGTTCGATGGACCTGGCCAATCAGCTGCCCGTCTCCCAGTCCGTCGACCACCAGCCGACCGGTTGGCGAGACACACCATGTCGCGCCGTCAACGGACCTTCCAACCACAGCACCGGATGTCGGCCCAACCAGACCGTCCGTGAACGTCAGCTCGAAGTCCTCCCCGCGCCAGGTTCCGTTGAGCTTGCTGAGGCTCACAACGCCCCAGGTACCGGCGATTGAGTCGTTGGGATCAGCGAAACGAAGCTCGACGCATCGTCCTTGGTCACAGCGAAAGTCGAGGCAGAGGCTAGCGGTCTCCGGCGCGCAGTCACTGGCGACAGAGCACTCGGCGACGACGTCTGGTGGAGCCGGCTCCGTGTCCGTGGGCGGCACGACCTCGGGCTCTGTGTCAGCGGGCGGCTCGATGTCCGGCGCGACGATCGTGTCCTCGAGAGCGTCGGGCTCGCCGCCGCCTCCCTCGGTCTTTGGGTCAATGCAGCCGGCCATCGCCATCGTGATAGCGAGACCCCAGCGCAGCAGGGGGCGGGCGTTCCGGCTCAACAGTGTCGTCGATGTCATGGGTCACCTCTACCAACACCCGGCCGGTGGATGCCAGCCGGAGCGACCAGCCGCAATCATCAGCGCGGTGGCCGCAGATCTGCCGGCCGTAGCCGGATTCCCCGTCAGGTCTCGCCGAGGCGACTGCGGAGCGTTGCGAGCGCAGCCATCATGGCGCGCGCGTCCGCGAACCGATCCGCGGCATTCTTGGCCATTGCCTTGCGGATGAACGCCTCGACGTCGGGGTGCGCCGGCTGCGAGTCCAGCCCGAACGTAAGCGGTGGCGCCGTGTCGAAGAGCTTCTGGCGGTAGTAGTCGGCGTGCTTCGGACCGACGAAGGGCAGACGCCCGGAGATCGCGCGATAGAGCGTCACGCCCAGCCCGTAGAGGTCCGCCCGCGGGTCGAGCTGCCCGTCGGTGATCTGCTCAGGTGCCATGTAGGCAGGGGTTCCACAGATCTTGAGCGGCTGCGTCACGCGGTTGCGCGGGCTTGGTTGTCCGAAGCCACGAGCGATGCCGAAGTCGGCGAGGATGGCCTCGACCGAGTCGTCAGTGATGGTCACGTAGATGTTGTCTGGCTTGACGTCGCGATGGATGAAGCCACGCCAGTGGACGAACTCCAGAGCGTCGAGCAGGTCATCGGCGACCTTGAGCGTCTCCGAGAGCGTCAGCGTGCGTTCAGCCAACACGCGGTCAAGCGTCGACCCACGCAAGAGCTCCAGCACCAGAAAGTCCTCGCCGTCGTCGGTGCTTCCCATCTCCACGACGCGGTTGACGCGCGGATGATCGATACGCGACGCGAGCCGCGCACCGCGGACGAAGCGCCGGTGCTCGTCGTCTGGCCCGCCGCTCATGATCTTGACGGCCACGTCGGTGTCGGCGTCGGCGTCGCGCGCTAGCCACACGGTGGTGGTGCCTCGACGCTCTGCGAGCAACATCTCAATGACGAAGCGACCGCCGAGGGTCATCCCGGTTCGGTCGATCACCAGCGGCGAGCCATCGGACGGACACTCGACCGTCGAGCCGTCATAACGCAGCTTGCAGCGCGGACATCGACGGCCGGTCGTCTGGTCGGTTTCGGTCGCGGTCATCGGGGTGTCACTGCTCCGGGGAACGAGCCCGCACCGAGCGCTGCAGGTGGAGTGCGAGGGCTGACCCTATTCGCCTACGCCACAATCAGCAACCTTGATAGCGGTCTGCCAGCGGCAAGACCAACACGCGACTTGGCTGTCACCAGCTGGCGCCATCAAGCGGTTTGTCGGAGCGACGCGCTCATGAATTCCGCGCCACGCGCCGCTAGGACGGCTTGGCGAGCCGCGCTAGCACACGGCGCATGTCCCGCGCAGACTGGAAGCGCTCGTCTGGATGAAGCTCAAGCGCCTTAGAGACGCACGCGTGGAGGGCTGGCGAGAACGTTCGCGAAGGTGCGACCTCCGACAGCGAGCGCGCGGTGGTCGCCAGCTTCTGACGGTAGAAGTCTGCTGGCAGCGGCCCTGGATGCGGCAGCCCGCCTGTCAGGGCGTGAAAGATGGTCGCCCCCACGGCGTAGAGGTCTGTCCGCGGGTCCAGCTCATCGTCGGTGACCTGCTCGGGAGCCATGTAGTGGGGGGTGCCGCAGATCTTGAGGTGCTTGGTGACACGGTTGAGGTGGGCGATCGGTCCGAACTGACGCGCGATGCCGAAGTCGGCGACCGTGGCCCGGAGGCGATCGTCGGCGGCCACCACGTAGAGGTTATCGGGCTTGATGTCGCGATGGATCAGGCCCGCGTCGTGCAGTGCCGTCAGGCCGTCGAGCACGTCGATGGCGAGCTCTAAGACGGTCTGAGTCTCGAGCTGCTCGATCGCCAACAGCTCGCTGAGGGTCGTCCCCTCGAGCTCGTCGAGCACGACGTACGACTCGTCATCGTCGGTGGTCCCGTGGGCGATGGTTCGGTTCACGCGAGGGTCTTGGACCCCCATCGACAGGCGCGCACCCCGTGCGAAGCGCTGCCGGTCGATCTCGTCACAGCCAACATGGAACTTGATCACGACGCGCCCGCCACGGAGACGGTCGCTAGCGCGCCAGATCGACGCGGAGGACGGGCGGTGGAGGATGAAGCCGTCAATGACGAACCGGTTGCCGACCACCATCCCGACCCGGTCGATCAGGAGCAGCCCTCCATCGATGTCACAGTGGGTACGGACGCCCCAGCTGAGACCGTGACAGGTCGAACAGCGGCGTGTGACCGCCGACGTCGATGCCCGGTCCATGTGACGTTGCGATGTGTTCATGGCGGCGATGATGCACCACCGGATCCTCGTGGGCCAGCCCCAAATCACGCGCTATTTTCGAGCGAGGCGCAGGCGATGTGCTTGCCAGCGGCGTCCGCTGGACGAAGGCGATGCGTGCATCGTCGAGTGCAGGTGAGCGAAGCGAACGCACGGACGTTGCTGGCGAGGGCATCGCCAAAGTCGCAGCCGGAAAGAGCGCTTGTTTTGGGGCTGCCCCAAAAGCACGCGCATACGCAGAATGTGACCGGCCGCCGAGTCGCTTGCAGCCCGCCAAAATGCCGATGTCCGCGGGCAAGTGCCGGGTCTTGCCCGCGGGGGCGATGACGTCGTCAGGCGCACCGCTGGACCGACAATCTAGT